>NC_007498.2:2442222-2747500 GCF_000012885.1 Syntrophotalea carbinolica DSM 2380 | reverse complement strand
TTCGCCAATTAAAGTGGTACGCGAGCTGGGTTTAAAACGTCGTGAGACAGTTTGGTCCCTATCTGCCGTGGGCGTAGGAGATTTGAGAGGATCTGTCCTTAGTACGAGAGGACCGGGATGGACGAACCTCTGGTGTTCCAGTTGTTCCGCCAGGAGCAATGGCTGGGTAGCTACGTTCGGAAAGGATAACCGCTGAAAGCATCTAAGCGGGAAGCCCCCCTCAAGACGAGATCTCCCTGGGCGCAAGCCCCTAAAGGTCCGTTGGAGACGACAACGTTGATAGGCCGGGTGTGTACGCACAGCAATGTGTTTAGCTAACCGGTACTAATTGACCGTGAGGCTTGACCATAAAAAGTTTTAAAAGGAAGGGGCGAGGTTCGCCTCGCCCCAACCTTCATATCGAATTGGAAATGTCTTGACAGCTCGGAACGTATCGTAGATAAGTCTTAGGCAATTGAAAACCAGTATACGGTTTTCGGTGGCTATAGCGCAGGGGTCACACCTGTTCCCATCCCGAACACAGAAGTTAAGCCCTGTTGCGCCGATGATACTGCATGGGCAACTATGTGGGAAAGTAGGTCGCCGCCGAAATTTTTTCGCAAAAGGTCTCTTCTTCTCGAAGAGGCCTTTTTTGCGTTTAATCGAGCTCTCTTTCTATTCCTCAGGTCCCTCTTGGGGTGAAAATCGCCATCACAATCAAGTCACATCCACACGCTAAAAAACCCCGCATTTGAAAATACGGGGTTTTTTCGTTCCTCTGAAGCACTCGCAAAGAATATTTTTTTACATGCTGTAGGAGTTAGCCTTCGCTAGACCAAAGGCCGTGCAAATTACAGTATTCTCTGACTTTTAGAGGTCCGGTGATCAATGGAAAGCAGGCTTCGGGCTTATCGCCTGGCGACAGGTGTTGCCGATAAGCTTTGCCATTGGCAATCAGCTCAATCCATTGAATAAAATGTTTTTCCTCCATGGGATGAGCGACACTACCCACCTTGACGATGATGCCGTCATTGGTTTTTTCGATAACGGGTACGTGTTTTTCTTTTGCTGCATCTACAGTGTTTTCGTTCAACAGATTCATAGGTTTGCCGCAGCATACGAGCTCGCCGGCACCGCCATGCAGTACTTCCACGATATTTCCACAAAGTTCACATTTGTATACTTCGAGCTTCTCAGCCATTGAATCTCTCCCAAGGGTAGTAAGTTAGTAGTTTTCTCCGAGAATTTCAAAGTGTGCCTGCGGGTGTGCACAGGCAGGACATTCCTGGGGGGCCTCCGTTCCTTCATGGAGATAGCCACAGTTTCGGCAGCGCCAAACAATCGAATCGGCACGGGAAAAGACCGTACCATTTTTAATGTTGGCCAGAAGGGTTCTGTAGCGTTTTTCATGCTGTTTTTCGGCAACGGCTATAGCCATAAATATATCGGCGATATCCCCAAATCCCTCTTCCCTGGCAGTTTTGGCAAAATCTGGATACATAACCATGTGTTCATGGTTTTCTCCACCAGCAGCCTCCAAAAGATTTTCTGCGGTGGATCCGATTACACCGGCCGGAAACGCGGCAGTGATTTCAACTTCTCCACCTTCAAGCAGTTTGAACAGGCGCTTGGCATGTTCTTTTTCCTGATCTGCAGTTTCCTCGAAAATGGCTGAGATTTGTACATAACCTTCTTTTTTTGCCTTGCTCGCGAAATAGGTGTAGCGGTTTCGAGCCTGACTTTCACCGGCAAATGCAGTCAAAATATTCTTTTCGGTCTGGGAGCCTTTTAAAGACATGACGGTATTCCTCCTTTCAGGAAACAGCTAAAGAGAATAGATTCCAGTATAGCAAGCAACCATCGTGGTGCAATATTGAGTGCTTTTTACAAAAAAGACGCGCCGTCAGGAGGGAAGGCCGGCGCGCCAAAACGTTCGCAAGAATTCTTGCCTTCTACGTAAATCTTACCAAAGAGGTCATGAATGCGCAAGAATAAAAGTGCCCAAGCTATGTAAAATGTTTAATTATGGATACGGCGTGGCTTTTTTGATCTTGATCGAAGCCTGTATCACCAGAGCCGTTTTGAGTAAATGACGAGTGTATGTATAAGGCTTAGGAAATGGCACCGGATTCGACGCCCGTCCGGATGTCACGCTACTTTTTGATTTCGATACCGTATGATTTGATTTTGCGGTGAAGGTTGGAGCGCTCCATCTCGATAGCCTCAGCTGTGCGGGAGATGTTTCCCCCATTTTCTTGCAGCTTCTGAAGGATGAACTCTTTTTCAAATTCTTCACGAGCTTGTCTGAGACTTAGGTCGCTTGCCGGCAGGTCGAATTTGGTTGGTTGTGCAGACGGCCCAGCTGCCAGTACGGAAGAGGGAAGGTCTGCAGAAGAAATGGTCTGACTGGGACTCATAATGACAAGGCGTTCGACAATATTTTTCAATTCCCGGACATTTCCGGGCCAGTTATAGGCAGCCAAGGCATCCAAAGCACTCTGGTCGATGGTTTTGATCTCTCTGCTTTCTTTGCTGCAAAAAAACACAAGAAAGTGTTTGGCAAGCAAGGCGATGTCCTCATGCCTCTGACGCAAAGGGGGAACATAAAAGGGGAGTACATTGAGACGGTAATAGAGGTCCTGTCGAAAATTACCTTCCTGTATTTCTACTTCCAGGTCTTTGTTTGTCGCTGCAATGACACGGACATCAACTTCTATGGTGCGATTGCCGCCAACCCGTTCAAATTTTCGTTCCTGCAATATGCGCAAAATTTTGGCCTGGGTTTTAAGGCTCATATCGCCGATTTCATCCAGGAAGAGGGTGCCTTCATGGGCCTGATCGAATTTGCCCTTACGCTGAGTCGTCGCTCCGGTAAAGGCACCCTTCTCATGGCCGAACAGTTCCGATTCAATAAGTTCCTCGGGAATGGCGGCGCAATTGACCTCCACAAAAGGTTTATCGCTGCGTTTGGAATAGTGGTGAATGGCTCGTGCTACCAGCTCTTTGCCTGTGCCGTTTTCGCCGGTGATCAACACCCATCCGGAGGTAGGGGCAGCTACGGATATTTGCTCCTTGAGATTCTGAATAGCTTCACTGGTGCCGATCATTTCATATTCTTTTGCCATCCTGGCTTTCAGACTTCTGTTTTCTTCGACCAGGCGGCCGACCTTGAGAGCATTTTCTATACTGATGAGAACCTTTTCCAGGGATAATGGTTTTTCGATGAAATCATAAGCTCCGAGTTTGGTAGCTTTGACAGCGGTCTCGATCGTACCATGTCCACTCATCATGATAACGATCTGCTCCGGATCGTTGTCGCGAATGCGACGCAACGTTTCCAACCCATCCATACCGGGCAGCCAGATATCGAGTAATATCAGGTCCGGGTTTTCGCCACAAAGAAGGGTCAGGGCGTCTTCCCCTGTTTCTGCGGAAAGCGTACGGAAGCCCTCATCTTGCAAGATACCGTCAAGACTTTCCCTTATGCTTTGCTCGTCATCCACAATCAAAATGGTCTTCATATTTTAAAGTTCCTTGTTGATAGTGACGTTTTAGGCCCAATGTCATTTTCTACAGGCACCGGGCAAGGGGGGCTAGGCTTCTGTCTCTCTGGTGATGCCGGTAACTGGCAATTCAATGATGAACTTGGTCCCCTTCGGTTGGTTATCCTTGACCCTTACATAGCCGTTATGATCGGCAACAATGGTTGCCACGATGGCCAGGCCCAGACCTGTTCCCGATTTTTTTGTCGAAAAGTAGGGTTCAAAAAGGCGTGGTTTGTCTTCCGTAGGAATACCACATCCATCGTCGATTATAAAGATGCTGGCCATTTTCATTTCGCGGTTGTAATGCGTTTCCAGAGAAATGTGCCCACCGTCATCGGCCATGGCGCCTACGGCATTTTCAAGCATGTTGATGATTGAACGTTTAATTTGATCCCTGTCGAGATTGAAGACAGGGATCTCGTTATCGGGATGAAACGAAAAACAGATCTGGCGGTGGGCTTCCTGATAGAGGATCAGCGTTTCGTTGATAATGTCGTTAAGGTTGTTGGGCGTTGGGTTGGCCGATGGCATTTTCGCAAAATTGGAAAATTCATCCACCAGAATTTTAAGCTCGTCGACTTGCTTGATAATCATATCGGTGCAATCGTCAAAGACCCTGTCATCTTCGGGAAAACGGTCGAGATAACGGCGTCTCAAGCGCTGGGCGGATAGTCTGATCGGGGTGAGGGGGTTTTTGATCTCGTGAGCAATGCGACGAGCAACCTCACGCCATGCAGCCATACGCTGAGCTTTGATAAGGTGAGTCAAATCATCGAATACGACTACGGTGCCCATAAACTCCCCGTTTTCATCTCGCAAAGTGGTCAGGTTGACCAGCAGGGTGAGTTTTGTGTCTTCCAGGGGAATGGAAACTTGTTTATGGATGGAGTCTTTGCCGGATTTGGCAAGTTCGCGTAACAGTCCGTTGATAATAGCCAGATGTTCTGGATTGAGAACCTGGCGAAAATGACGACCGATGACCTTGCTTGTGATGATCTTCAAAAGTTGTTCGGCTGATTTGTTGATGGTGGTAAGGTTCCCCTGGCGATCTACGGAAATGACACCAGCGGTAACATTTTTCAGGACAATTTCCATGTAGCGGCGGCGTTGATCCAGTTCCTGGTTGGAGGCTCGCAAGTGACGGTTGGCATTGTTGATTCCGGCCTGGCTTTTTCGCAGGTCGGCAGTCATTTTGTTAAATGCTTCGACAAGCAATGCGATTTCATCATCGCTTTGGGGGGCAATCTGGACGGTCAGATCGCCACTGGCAACCCGGTTGGTTGCGGTAACCAATTCCTGAATAGGGACGGTAATGGTGCGCGCCAGATAGAAGCCGAACCACGTAGCCAGAAACACTATGGCCAGGGCGATAATCAGCAGCACCTGTATGTAGCCTTTTTGGATACGGTCCTTGAGAAGTTTGGTGGTTTTATATTGTTCGAAGGAGGAGGAAATTTCCTTCATTTTATTGACCAGGGAGTACGGAACATAATAGTTGACCACTACCACCCCCACGACATCGTTGGGGTTCCAGTTGGAAAAAACCGGTACGATTCCCCTTATCAGGTCAGCTTTGCCGATATTGGTGATGCGTGAAAATCGGTTGCCCTGCAAGGCCTCGCGTATGGCATCGCTGCCGGGATCTGTGAATTCGGCGATGGGAACCTGGGGGTTTGAGGCACGCACCAGTTCTTCGTGGGTTGAGGAAAAGACCTCAACGACGCCAAGGTTATACTCCTGTTGTTTATTTTGAATCAGGGCTCGCAGTTGCGGAAGGTTTTTTTCGTTGAGCAGTTTCTGGTCTTTGATGAAGCGCGCCAGCTGATCGCCGTAATAAAGGGCATTGGCGCCGGAGTTTTTATAATAGGTCTGTGCCACCTCCAGGGATTCGTGCAGCGATGTTTCGATCTGGACGTTGAACCAATTTTCAATGGAGTTGGATACGAAACCGGCTGCCACAAAGAACAGCAGCAAGGTGGGCACCAGCGAAAGGGTAACAAAGGCTACCACCAGGCGGGTTCGCAGGCGTGCTCCTGGAACCTGGCGTCGTCGTTCCAGCAGAAGTTTGAACACATTACGAAAAACCAGGAACAACGTAAGGATGATCAACAGGATATTGAGGTTGATCAGTGCCAGCACCAGCAGGCTTTTGGCCAGGGGAACCTGAGCGGTAAATTGTAACAATTGCGTTTCGAATTTGGAAAAGACGATCACCAGTATGGTGATGAGGCCGATGAGCAGCCATTCCCGGCGTCGTTTGCGGGTTTCCTTGCTGCTTTTTTCCGGATCGCTGGGTAGTTGGGGCATGTTTAAGCTCGTTGTCAGAGGGAAACGAAGTATTGATTTTAGGACAGGAGCATAACCCTTTGCAACTGTGTCATAGTGCCTCAAAACAAAAAGCAGCCGGAGGCGGCTGCTTTTTGAGTAGAGGCTGTTTGGCAGTATGCGGAGATATCAGGCTTCGGCGACACCGGCCATCGCCATGGCGGCACAACCGGTCATAGACAGGCTGCCGTGGGATGCGGCCTCTCCTGATTCAACCAATTGCCAGCAATCCGCATTGGCAAGGATTTTTTCAACCATCTGGTGGTTGATATCGTGTCCTGCCTTGTAGGCTTTGACATGGCCGAGGACACGATGCCCAAGAAGGCTGAAATCTCCTACGGCATCAAGAATCTTGTGGCGGACGCATTCATCTTCAAAGCGCACTCCGTCAGGATTGAGAACGCCCTCCTCGCCGATGACAACGGCGTTGTCCAGGGAACCACCGAGAGCCAAGCCGTTGGCTTTGAGATACTCAACTTCGTGCAGGAATCCGAAGGTCCGGGCCGGCGCGATCTCTTTGCGGAAGGTTTCCGTATTGACCTTTATGGCGCGGTGCTGCAAGCCGATGCAGGGATGATCGAAGGCAATGTCAAAGGTAATGCGGAAAAAACGTGACGGAATGATACTTACACGTTTTTCCCCGTCGACCAGGGTGATCGGTTTGCGGATAGCCAGGTATTTACGGCGCTTTTCCTGTACCCGGTTGCCGGTTTCCTGCAGCAGGGCAACGAAGGGAGCCGCGCTGCCGTCCATGACAGGCACTTCCGGGCCATCAATGTCGATATGCAGGTTGTCAATACCGCAGGCGGAAAGGGCGGCCATAAGGTGCTCTATGGTGGATACACTTAAGCCATCTTTGCCGATCACTGTGGCAAGTCGGGTATCAACCACATTGGCGGAGACGGCAGGAATGGAGACACGGCGTTCGCCATCCGTGCAGTGAAAGATGATGCCGTTATCAGGCTCCGCAGGTCGCAGAATCATGGTGATCTGGCGTCCCGTATGCAGTCCTATTCCGGAAATGGTCAGGGGCTTATTGAGAGTCGACTGGTATATCATCAAATATGTCCTTCCATATGTGGTTGCTTAAGACAGTGTTGCTATTTGTTAAAAGCAAAGGTCGTGCCACCTTTGTTTGAGTTTGTAAGTTGCCTATATCTATGGGCTTTTTTTTAGGAGGGGCGGGTGCCGGTAGGCAATAAGCGTGGCCTATTCTCCCACTGTGGTATCAAAACCACACAACACCATGGCTTGTGTGGTCATTCATGGCCGTGATTTCACGGCCATTATAATTTTGACAAGACCTTTTTCGGCTGTTCCTCCTCCATGCCAAAGCTGTTTATTATACCACAATCAGCGATATATGATTCCAGAATTCGAAGACGGTAGTTGTGTCGGGGGCTGGTGGACTAGAGGGGAGCGGCAGGATGTCAGTCAGGATACATTGTCGCAGGTTGGCAAGCGAGAGGGTAGGGCTTTTGCCCAAATTTCACAAAACGATAGCCAGCCTGCTTCAGGTTTCTATTCGTATATCCTGGCGCCAGCATCGTTGGGGTAGGTTATAGACGCCCAGAGCGCAAAATGGCAACCGCAAGCCACAGGCCAAGTACGGCAGCAATAGTGTAACCAAGGAATCCCAGAACGGGAAAACCCATAACTGAAGGACCCTTGTCAACTTGCATGATCAGGGATGAGCCGACAATCAATGCGCTGATTAACATGCTGAAGGACAGTCGGTTGCTCGATTTGTCCAGGTCTGTGATCAGCTGGTTCAGACCGCGATGCTCCAGGTTGATTTTGAGACGATTGCGGTTCATGCGGAGTAACAATGTGCGCACATCCCGTGGCAGGCGCCGCAGGAGCATTCCATAGTCACCTGCCACATCATTGAGTTCTTTGGCCAGATAGGAAGGGGTGAGGCGTTCCCGGGCCAATCGTTCCATGAAGGGTTTGAGGTGTCCGACCATGTTGAAACCGGGATCCAGTTGACGACCTATGCCCTCCATGGTGATCAGCGCACGAGCTAGGATCAGCAGATCGGGCGGTACGCTGATGTGAAACTGAACGAAAATATTGATCAGATCGGTAAGCAGGTGACCTGTATGGATTTCCTGCAGCGGCACTTCATAGTAATCGTCGATAAAGTCGGACACCACTTTTTTCAGGTCTGTGAGAAGCGGTTCCTCGTCCATCTCGCCTGATTCGAGGAGCAATCGAGTAACTTTTTCCACATCACGTTCCAGGATACCGAAAAGCAGGTCGATCAGTTGGTATTTGAGGGTGCGGTCAAGGCGACCTACCATGCCGTAATCGAGGAAGCATACAACCGGGCCGGGCATAACGAAAATATTCCCCGGATGCGGGTCGCCATGAAACAACCCGTGTATCAGTACTTGCTTGAGCAACGCATCCGCACCATGATGTGCAATGGTGGACAGGTCATAGCCGGCATTGCGTAGCCTGGCAAAGTCGCTGACCTTGATGCCTTCGATAAATTCCATGGTCAATACGGTCTCGCCGGAAAGTTCGCGGTACATGCGCGGCACATGAAAGGTCGAATCTTCGGCAAAATTGTCCGCAAACCGTTCCAGGGTATGGCCTTCCCGAGTAAAATTCAGTTCCCGCTGAACGCTGCGACGAAACTCCTTGACCAGGGCAACCGGATTGTAAATATGCAGGGCAGGAAGGTGGTGTTCGGCAAGGTGTGCAAGACTCATAAGGATGTCGAGGTCGGTGGCGATAATGTGCTCAATGTCAGGACGTCGGATTTTGACCGCGACTTTTTTGCCATCGAGGAGTCGGGCGTGATGTACCTGCGCGATGGATGCGGTTGCCAGAGGGGTCATTTCCAAGTGGGAAAACAACCGTTCCAAGGGCTGCCCAAGTTCTTTGGTGATCTGTTGATGAATCTGTGCGAATGGAACGGGCGGAAGATCGTCTTGCAGCCGGCTGAATTCCGTGATGTATTCCGGCGGGAGAATGTCCGGTCGGGTGGACAGCAGTTGGCCGAACTTGATGAAAGTCGGGCCCAGCTCTTCCATGGCCAAGCGTAAACGGACGGCTGGTGTTTGCCGTCGTGCGGCTCTGATTTGTCGCCCGCCGCTGAAGATTCGCCTGCTACGCTGTACTATAAAGCGAATTTGCAGCTGATCCAGAACCTGCCCGAATCCGTATTTCAGCAATGTGCCAAGTATCTGGCGGTAGCGGCCCAACGAGCGAATGTTGCGGTTAAGCCGGCGCAGATTCAGCATGCGCTTGAGGCATCATCTTTCGCGGCCTCACGTAGCGCTTTGAGCTCTTTTTCCAGACCTTGGATTTTCTTGGCCAGGCTTTTCAACTCATCTTTGCTGACCAGACCAAGGTCGGCACAGACCTGGCGCACTTCTTCTCGCGCTACTTCCTCAAGTTTATGCTGGTTGCTTCGGGCCGTATCCGAAAGCAACTTAAGCAATTCCTGACCCTTTTCTTCGCTCAGGTTGAGTCGGTTCTTCAGTTCGGTTGCCAGCTCTTCCGCTTTTTTCTGGGTCAGAACCAAGGCGCCAAGGCCAGTCAACAGCGATTTTTCAATCAGATCGATCATGTGTAAACCCCCTTATGTTTGTTCATTGGAAACACTGAAATTTTAACATAGGGGGCGGCCACTGCAATCAGGCCCGGCGCAGTGCGTGCAATTGCGGCAGTACTTCGTGGGCGGCCTTTTCTCCCGCGGCGATGGCCTCGGGTGCACGGTGAAACTCAAGCATGGTGAGATCATCGAACCGGGGACGGATAAAAACATCCGCATGAATACGATCCAGCTGCAAGGCGTTGATGCGGTTTTCCATGATGGCTACACTGCGCGAGCAGATACTGAAAATATTCGGAGGTTTGCGATTGCGCGGGGGGGGACTGTCCTGGTCAGGATGATTCGGGGTCCAAATATCCCGCAAAAGTTTCTCGATGCTCGCTGCAGTAAAATAATCGCGCAATCGGGAGGGGGCGTCTGGCGGTGAGGTTTGGGCTGGTAAGAAAGCTTCGGAACTGGGCTGTTGGACACCGGGGATGGTGCAAACGCCTATAACCCTGTCTGCGCCCATCTGGTGGGCCACATCCAGCGGCACAGGATTGATCAGCCCGCCATCGACCAAAAAGCGGTCACCGAAAGGAACCGGTGTGAAAATTCCGGGAAAGGCGACCGCAGCTCTAAGCCCTTCGCGCAGATTTCCTTTACGGATAACCAGTGCCTCGCCGGTTTCGATGTCGGTAGCAGTGATGGCCAGAGGGATGTTTAGTTCCTCAAAAGTGGCGACGGGCAACAATTCATCGAAAAAGGTGGCGACGCGGTTCCCGTCGATCAAGCCGGAAGTTGGCAGAGTCGGATCGAGAAGTCGCGCTAAGGCCCGCCAGTCAAGATCGCGCATGACTTCCTCCATGCGGAGTACGGAGACTCCCGCGGCATAGAGGGCTCCGAGGGCTGCGCCAATAGATGTGCCGGCAATAAAATCGACAGGGATCTGGTGCTTTTCAAGAACCTTAAGGACACCGATATGAGCCAGCCCGCGAGCAGCACCACTGCCAAGAGCCAGGGCGATTTTGGGGCGCGTTTCAGACATACGATGCTTTGCCGAAATGCGATGAGCGGTTGGCAGGAACCCCCGCATATCGCTGAGGTAAAAACAAGAGCCGCGGCGACTTCCAGTTTGCTGCGCCGCTCCGGGAGCTTGAGAAGTACCACAAGATTAGCTTAATCACGCTTATGGGGCAAGGAGACAGAGGACGTTTGTGGTCAGGATCCTGAAATCAGGGGCCAGGATGGCAAGGTTTGCTGTTGCCAGAGTTTTCTGACCATAGCTTTGGCCCTCTGCGGGTCTGCTTGCCGCCTGAAGACTTCTTTGACCAGGCTGCTTCGTAGCTTCTTTAGATCGAGTCGGTAGCGGTCGAGGATGCCCGCAATGATGGCGTGATCGACAGGGAGCTCCACCGATCCTGATCGCAGCGACGAAATAAGCTCCAGCGCCTGGGCGGTTTCCATGCCCTCGACCTGCAGCGTTGCCCCTTCGGCGCTTTGAAGTTCGATGGTGCCGAAGAACTCTCCACTGATGGTCAAGGGTGCGTCGAAATCGTAGGTACGCATTTCGGGGCGATAGTAATCGTAAAGATAGTGGTCCGGGAAAACCGGGATACCGTCCATGAAAACCAATTCAGCGACTGCCTCAAGCAAGTCCTGTTCGGAATAGTCGGGGTTGAGATCATCACCGGGGTCGCTTTGATCGGACTTGATCAGGGTCGGCAACTCGGGATCCGTGTCGAGCCATACAGCGAGTTCCTGATCGAGGATCGCTCCGGAGATTTCCGTGGTTGTCTCGGTTTGTAACTCTTGCAGACAGGCCAAGGTTTTTGTGCTCGGCAGAGGCAGCCCCTGTCGCAACACTTCTGTACGCAAGGCTGCGCGTCGCGGTAGCGGACGGCCGCCCCCGGTGACATGCCATAAATAGCGGCCGAGGCTGCAGCGTGAAAAGAAGAAGACCCCTTGTTCCAACTGTTCTGGCCAGGTTTCGGAGGTGGGTATGGTCAGGCGCCCATCTTCGACCATGTTCCATACTTTGTCCGGCAGAGTCAAGGCGAGAGACAGCAAGGAAGCATGTTCCTGATGTAGCCGGGCATTGGTCATCGGGCGTACTCCGGTATCTTGTTCGATCCTGATCCGGGTATCCGGCTGTTGGCTCTTGCAGAACTCCAGGCATAGTCCCCGATCGGACTCCCGCAACCGAGTCAAAGTCGTGTTTTCAAGCAGAAGGCCGAGTATTTGGCGGCCGTAAACGCTGCCCAGCCAACGCGACGGCACGATTAGATGGAAATGCGCTCCATCGGAGGCGAGACCGAGTAAGTGTAACAGATGCCAGGCCCATAAAGGGGTGCGTGGCGGCAGACGAAACCGTCTGGCCGGCCAGGAAAGTCTCAATTGTGCGGCGAGAGTTTTACGTTCAACGGCAGAAGGCAGCCGAGAGTCCATCAGGGTACCGCAGACGCAATCCGGCGCAGGCTCAGGCAGAAAGGCCATGGGGTCGGCTGTGGATGCCAGAGGAGGTGCAAGCTTGTGCGCATGGCGCAATAAAGACTGAAGCGCCAGCATCGGCGGACTGACAACGACCATTTGAGGGACATCCTCTGTCAGGAGGCTGTCAGGGTGGAGCAGTAAAACAACGCCGGCACATGGCTTGACCGGGGAGGGGATAGGGTAGGCTCCCAGTTCAAAGGCTTTCTGCCGTTGCAGGATTTCCAGCGCCTGTATGGCCCCCCGGGGATTGCGCGCTATTCCCAATTGGGTCAGTCGATGTACCAGCAGATGCAACTTTACCAGCGCGTCGTCGGACAGCATGGCTTCGTCGGGTGCCATGCGCAGTGTCTGAGGCAGAGGCTCGGGAAGCGTGGCAAGTGCTTCACCGATGGCGTCTTCGAGTTTCTGGGGTTGCACGGCTTTGGGAAGACAATCGTGCAGTGCCAGGGCCATGATTCGTGTCAGGGTCAGCATGGCTTTGCCCAGGGCCTGTCGTTCAGCCGAGGGGCCGACCTGATCATTGTTAGCCAGTCCGCGATGTATCCGGAAGTGCTCTGTCAGCGGCGGTAACAGGGACAACATGGTGGCTTGCACCAGATTGGCAAGATAGTATGGCGACAGCCTGTCGGGAGAGATGGCTCCCAGTACGCTGCAGGTTTTCATCTCTTCCATCAGCGCCATGAGGGCCTCGTGAAAATCGACGGGACCGGGGTGTTCGCCACGGCCGATGGGCAACGTTTTGGTTTGGTTCCACTGTCCCTCGCAGCATTGCCAAAGGGCGATGCTCTTGGCACCCCAGGCTACATAATAGCTGAGTCCCAGGGCGCCGGCAGCGAGTTGTCCGTCCGGCAAAGAGGATGTTTGGTCTTTTGGGGGAAAGAAGATCGCTCCGCCGGCCATGTGACTGTCGCGGTTGATCCAGAAAACAAGCGGTGGTGTTATCTCGCCGGTTTCAGTGAGTAACGGGGCAAATGTTTCGACACGCCGGAAGGGCGAGCGTCCCCCGGTAATGAATTCCTGTGCCCACAGCGCAAGTTGCTGGGCGAACTGCTGCAACGGGGCCTGGTTGGTTTCGGATGATGTCTGAATTGTCTTCATGGTCTGGGAAAAGGTGCAGGCGTGTCAGGAAAACAGTTCCCCGGAGGTTTTGCCTCGGGGGATCTGACGCTGAAAATGGCGATAGGCCCGCTCGGTGGCTGTGCGACCACGTGGCGTGCGGTTCAAAAACCCATTCTGGAGAAGATAGGGCTCAATCACATCCTCGATGGTGTCCTTTTCTTCTCCCACGGCTGCTGCAAGGGTTTCCAACCCGACGGGACCGCCGGCGAACTTGTCGATGATGGCCAGCAGCAGCAGTCTGTCCATGTGATCCAGGCCGCAGTTGTCTACCTCCAGGCGTGACAAGGCCATATCCGCAATGTCGCGGGTGATGATCCCGTCGCCCTTGACTTGGGCGAAATCCCGAACGCGTCGCAACAGGCGGTTGGCGATACGAGGCGTACCTCGACTTCGGCGGGCGATTTCATATTGCCCGTCTTTTTCAATGGGGATATCGAGAATTCGTGCGCTACGCCCGGCAATGGTGGCCAGTTCATCGTCGGTATAGAATTCCAGTCGACAGATTACGCCGAACCGATCACGCAATGGTGATGACAGCAAACCGGCGCGGGTTGTTGCACCGACCAACGTGAATCGGGGGATATCGAGCTTGATGGTTCGCGCAGAAGGTCCCTGCCCGATGATAATATCGAGTTGGTAGTCTTCCATGGCCGGATACAGGATTTCTTCTACGACCGGCGACAGACGGTGGATTTCGTCGATAAACAGGACGTCACCATCGGACAGGTTGGTAAGTATGGCTGCCAGATCGCCTGGTTTTTCAATAACGGGGCCCGAGGTGCTTTTGATACTTACACCCATTTCGCTGGCGACAATATTGGCCAGGGTCGTTTTGCCGAGACCGGGCGGTCCGTAGAACAGAACATGGTCCAATGATTCCTGACGTCCTCTTGCCGCATCGATAAAGACCTGCAAGTTCCCCTTGGCTTTGCTTTGCCCGATATATTCGGTCAGAACGCGTGGCCGTAAAGAGGCCTCGAGACGGTCTTCTTCGCTACTGAAATCAGGTGTAACAAATCGTTCGGTCATACCAGCCTGTGTCGGGAAGTTCTGTCCCGCTCTATGCGTGAAGGATTACAGCCAGACGGCCGACCGCCTGTCCGACGCCTGCGAGGCGCACTCGCGCGTTGCGACGGTCAGCGTCAGTGATGGGGGTGCGGCTGATCCAAGGGTGAAGGAAAAATGTTTTCGAGATTCAGGATACAGGGATTGGCGTCCCAATCAAAGGAAAAACTCCCGCCACCGTTTGTGCCGGCAGGGATTAGCGCATGAGGAGCTTCAGGGCCTGTTTGAGAATATCCTCAAGAGGGGCGTCGGGAGCCGTATCGATTCCATCCAGGGCCTTGCGGGAAAGGTTCTCTTTGTAGCCGAGGTTAACCAGCGCCGAAAGGGCATCCTCGCGAAGATCCCCGGCAGTCTCTGCCGGGAGCGGCGCATTACCGGGGACGGCTTGTACCGGTCCGACCTTTTCCCGCAGTTCCAGGACCAGGCGTTCGGCGGTTTTTTTGCCGATGCCGGGAACGGTTGCCAGATGCTTGGCATTGCCCTGCGACAGGGCCTGTTGAAGGTCGGCGGCCGGTAGATGGGATAGAATATTCAGGGCGACCTTGGGGCCGACCCCGGAGACGGACAGCAGCAGGCCGAAAAGATCCTTCTCCGTTTCGGTAAGAAAACCGAACAGCAAAAGTGCGTCTTCCCGCACATGGGTGTGGACACGGAGTCGGACATCCCCCTCATCGGGCAACGCGTAATAAGTGGACAAGGGGATCAGCAGGCGGTAGCCGACACCGCCGACATCGAGGATGACCTGGCTGACGGTTTTCTCGATCAATTGTCCATTGAGCAAAGCGATCATAGGCGACTTTCCATTGCGTGAAGCAGTTCCGTTTGCCTTCAGGTCAAGAGGTCGTTGAGATGGAAGCAGTGGGCGTGACAGATAGCTACCGCCAGCGCATCCGAAGCATCTTCCTGGGCGATTTCGGGGAGGTTGAGGAGTACCCGTACCATCTGTTGCACCTGGGGTTTAGCGGCTCTGCCGTAGCCGACAACGGCCTGTTTGACTTCCACTGCCGTGTATTCGGCGACCGGTAAAGAGGCATTGACGCCGGCCAGCATCGCAACGCCCCTGGCATGCCCCAGTTTAAGGGCCGACAGGGCGTTCTTGGCGACGAATATGCGCTCTACGGCGACCCCCGTCGGCGCGTAGTCTGCAATGACCCTGCTCAACCCGTCGTATATGGTTTTGAGGCGATCCGCAAGGGGCGCATCGGTGCGGGTATAGATGGCACCGTTATCCACATGCAACAAACGGTTGCCGATCTTTTCGATCAGGCCGTAGCCGGTGATGCGGGTGCCGGGATCGATACCTAGAATTCGCATGGAAAAACGTTCGTCGTTGGCGCGTCAAAGGAAAAAGGCGGGGGTGCACCCCGCCTCCGGAACGATCGATATCCCGCGGGAATTATCCCATAATGCGGGCCATTTCCTCGTCGGAAATATCGAAGTTTGCAAAGACGTTCTGGACGTCGTCATTATCTTCCAGCATGTCGATCATTTTCATCAACGATTCGGCCTGCTTGCCTTCAACCGCGGTCATGTTCTGCGGAATCATGGTGACTTCGGCCGATTCCGGGGTTAAACCCTGCTCTGCCAGAGTATTGCGGACGGTTTCAAAGTCCGCCGGGGCGGTAATGACTTCGGTGACACCGTCTTCGTCGTTAACGTCTTCTGCGCCGGCTTCCAGGGCCACTTCGAAAATCTTCTCAAAGTCGCTGTTTTCGCCGAAGATGATCTGTCCCTTGCGATCGAACATGAAGGCGACGGAACCGCTGACCCCGAGACTTCCGCCGAATTTGTTAAAAGAGTGACGGACGTCGGCCACGGTCCGGGTCCGGTTATCCGTCATGAATTCGACGATGACCGCAACACCCCCGGGACCGTAACCTTCAAAGGTCCCCTCTTCGTAAGTGACGCCGTCCAGGTCGCCGGTCCCTTTTTTGATAGCCCTTTCGATATTATCCTTCGGCATATTAGCCTGTTTGGCTTTGTCAACCGCCAGACGGAGGCGGGCATTGGCCTCCAGGTCGCCGCCGCCGATTTTGGCCGCGACGGTAATTTCCTTGATCAGCTTGGTGAAAATCTTGCCCCGTTTGGCGTCCTGAGCGCCTTTGCGGTGCTTGATATTGGCCCATTTACTATGACCTGCCATGTTGCTGTCTCTCCTTACCTGTAAATTTTAGCTTTTCCGTCAAGCGGGGTGTCGTACGATAAACCATAGCTTTATGGCACGTGCACCGGGTAAGTTAATAAATTGGCTTATAATCGAACTGGTGCTGGGCACGGATAAAGCGAACCGTACGACTTTTGGAACGCATGACGATGGAATGGGTTTCGGCGCCGCCGGACATGTATCTTACCCCGTGCAGCAATTCACCGTTGGTCACGCCGGTGGCGGCGAAAACGACATCGCCTTGTGCCATTTCTTCAGCGGTGTAGACCTTGTCGAAATCATCGATGCCCATGGTACGGGCACGGGCCTTTTCTTCCCGGTTCATGAAAACCAGGCGCCCCTGCATATCGCCACCCATACATTTCAAGGCTGCCGCCGCCAGCACGCCTTCCGGGGCACCGCCGATGCCCATCAACATGTCAACGCCACTGCCGAGCACGGTGGCGGCGATGGCCGGGGCGACATCGCCATCCGAGATGAGGTGAATGCGGGCACCGGCCTTGCGAACTTCATTGACGATTTTTTCATGTCGAGGGCGGTCGAGGATGACCACGGTCAGGTCTTCGACATAGCAGCTTTTGGCCTGGGCCACCCGCTTGAGGTTTTCCTCCGGGGAAGCGTTCAGGTCGATGCAACCGTGGGCTTCGGGGCCGACGGCAATTTTTTCCATGTACATATCGGGCGCGTGCAGAAACCCTCCCCTGGGAGCCAGGGCGATGGTGGTGATGGCACCGGTTTTGCCTTTGGCGCAGATATTGGTGCCTTCCAGCGGATCGACGGCAATGTCGACCTCCGGTGCACCAGCACAACCACTACCGACTTTTTCACCAATATAGAGCATGGGCGCTTCATCCATTTCGCCCTCGCCGATAACCACTGTGCCGCAGAATTCTATCGAATCCAGGGTGCGGCGCATAGCTTCGGTGGCCGCTTCGTCAGCGGCATCCTTATGTCCTTTGCCAACCCAGCGACCGCAGGCCAAAGCTGCAGCCTCGGTGACCCGAACCAGGTCCATGGCTAAATTTCGTTCCATATCAGAAAACCTCCTTGCGGTAAAGACTGCCGTTTGCAGCGGCGCCATCATGACAGAAAACGCCGGTAAAAACAAGTTTTAGCACGTAGGTCGCATGGTTCGCTCCTTTTCATGCCTTATGGAACTTGACCTGCTCCGGTGTCTGGGAGATGATTTCGTTTACATGATTTGGCGGATATTCCGCCGAGACTCATGCGGAGGCATTGTTCCGTCTATGAAAAAAATCGTTGTATGGGCTCACCGCGGTGCCTCAGGCAAGGCTCCGGAAAACACCCTGGCCGCCTTTCGGCTTGCGCAGCGGTTCGGGGCGGACGGTGTCGAACTCGATGTGCGGCTGACCGCCGACGGCGTACCGGTGGTCATGCACGATGATACTCTGGATCGGACCACTGACGTTAACGGGGAGTTACACACCTTTTCTCTGGCGGATTTGCAGTCCGTCGACGCCGGCAGTTGGTTTGCGCCCCGATATGCAGGGGAACCGATACCCACCCTCGATCAGGTTTTGCGTTGGGCCGGAAGCTATTTTCGGCTTAATCTTGAAATCAAGGAGTTTGCGGCAGGGATGGCCGTTGTGGGGTTGTTGGAGCGTTTTCCCGGTTGCCGTGCGCTCGTGTCGTCCTTTGATTATGCGTTACTCGAAGCTTTGCGCCGTAAGGCTACCTGGTTGCCTGTCGGATTTTTAAGTGCACAGCGACACTGGGTCGAAAGCATCGATGATGCCGTGGCGTGCGGCGCCGAAAGTTTTCATCCCCGCCAGGATCTAGTATTGCCGGAGCAGGTCAGGCTTTGCCATGCACGGGGGTTGAAGGTGTATCCCTGGGTTGTCGATGATCGCCAGCGTTTCAAGGCGTTGCTTGATATGGGCGTCGACGGTCTGTTTACCAATGATCCGGGTCAGGTATGTCGTTGGCGAGACCACTCCGCACCTGCAGGCTGATACCGTGATTTGCCATGACGGTTTGTTTTGCTAAGCTTAAACATCCCTTTTCAGGTTTGTAAGCAGGCTGGAGGAGGTTATGGTATCCGCATTCGGTAAAGATATCCGTTCCCTGGTCTTTGATCTGGACGGGACGCTGTATAACTGTCAGGAAATAGGTGAGCAAATCCAACAGGCGGCCGTCTCCCTGGTTGCCGAAAGCCACGGGCTGTCCTTGGCACAGGCGCGTCGCGTGTTGCAGGATGCGCGTCATATGTTGACCGAAACCCCTGGTGAATACCCTCCGTTGAGCCGTACCTGCCTGGAACTCGGAATCGATTTACGCGACTTTGTTCGGGTGCTGGAGGAATCGGTCCATCCCGAAAAATATCTGCAGCCCGATGACAATCTCGCGACACTGCTGCGTTTTTTGCAGGAACGCTACACCTTGTATGTTTACACCAACAACGGATTCTTTCTCGCCAGCAAAATTCTGGCTTTGCTCGGTATAGAGGAGTTCTTCCATCACATCTATTCGCTCGAATTCACCTGGCGTCCCAAGCCGGATGCCGAGGCCTTGCAACGGCTGTTAGGCGAGATAGGCGGGGTTCCGGAGAGTTTTTTGTTTGTCGGGGATCGTTATCATGTTGACCTGCGCGAACCGGTTAAACTCGGCATTGCGGTTTTTCCGGTAACAACATCCGCGGATCTCATGCGCCTTCCCTCATTGCTGGGGGTGACATCTTAATGCAAAACAATCCCTGTCGGATGTGGCAGGTGGCATGGTACAATGCAGCTACGACAGAACTCGACGACAAGGGGAGGTGCCAAATGAAAGAACAGGTTCTGGAAATTCTGGATAAGATTCGCCCGTCCCTGCAGGCGGATGGCGGCGATGTGGAATTGGTGGATATCAGCGAAGACGGGGTTGTGAAAGTTCGATTGAAGGGGGCCTGTGGTTCGTGTCCCATGTCGACCATGACCCTGAAGATGGGCATCGAGCGCACTCTCAAGGCGCAGGTGCCGGGTGTTAAGGAAGTTGTGCGCGCAGAGGACTGAAACTCTCGGTGCCGGAAGGACGCCTATCGGTTGTTCCGTTTATATCGATCGGATGACAACGGGGAGAACTTGAACATGACGACCCTTGAAGGACAAAAAGCTCCGGATTTCAAGCTGGAGGGGTCAGACGGGAACTGGCATGCCTTGGCCGATTATGCGGGAAGGACGGTAGTTATTTATTTTTATCCCAAGGATAATACTGCCGGATGTACCAAGGAGGCGTGCGCGTTTCGGGATTTGCATACCCGGTTTCAGCAACAGGAGGTCGTATTGCTGGGGATCAGCAAAGACAGCCTGGCTTCCCACGATCGTTTCATCGACAAGTTCGGCCTGCCTTTTGTTCTGCTGTCCGATCCTGAGACCCTGATGATGCAGGCGTATAACGCCTTCGGGGAAAAGACCATGTACGGCAAAAAAGTTATGGGGACCTTTCGTTCCACGGTGATCATCGGTCCTGACGGAACCATCGTGAAACACTGGCCGCGTGTTAAAAAGGCTGAAGCCCATCCTCTTGAAGTGCTGGAGTATTTAAACGCGCGGCAAGACTGATTGCCGCTGAAGTGGAACATACCTAAAAAGACCGGAATCGGCTGTCGTCGTTTCCGGTCTTTTTCATTCAGCGATGCGCGGGACCGCCGGCATCGGCGGCTATCGTAGATTCGGCCGATTGGCGGGTTTTCCCATAGCTGACAAGGAGGTCTGCGGGGGCATTCAGCTTCGGACGTTGCCGCCAGGCTCAGGCACGCGCCGTTTGGGGCGTAGAGTGGGTGAAGCTGCGCACGGCGCTGATGGCTTTACGGTGGAGGCCGACAAATTCCACGCCAAATCCGGATGGAAAAGTCAGTTTGCGAGGCAGGGACGGGTTGTTGATCCAGGCGACACGCCCCCCGGCTTCAATGATATTGCTTGGACTGTTGGGCAGGAAAAAGGACAGTCTGACCGGGGTGCCTACGGCAATAGTTTCATTGCTGGCAACGAATATGCCGCCGGTGCTGATATCTGTGCTGGTGCCGAATACCGACTGCCCTCTATTTTCAAAGACGACCGGCGTGCGGCATGGTACGCGTTCTATTTCACGTTTGACGACAGGGGCGTGGCGAACCATGCGCTCATAGTCGTCAGGATAGACTCTTTTGAAATATGCAAGGAAAGCCTGGACGATTCTCCCGTCAAAATGCGCCAGGGCTTCCTGTTTTAAAACCTTGTAGGCGATATGCAAAGGCATGGGGGCGCGGTAGTGGCGCTGCGCGGTAATCGCTTCAAAAAAGTCCGCCACGGCAATGATTTTGGCACCGATAGGGATTTCCGTACCGGTCAATCCTTTGGGGTAGCCACTGCCGTCGATTTTTTCATGATGTGCCCCCGCAACCAGCGGTACGCGTTTGTAGATTCCCTCAAAATTGATCTGTTTCAGGATACTCTGGGTGCGCTGCGCGTGGGTTTTTACCGTTTCATATTCTTCCACTGTCAGGCGTCCGCATTTTTTCAGAATGGCATCGGGAACGGCGATTTTGCCGTAATCGTGCAAAAGGGCGGCGACCCTGACCATTTCGCAGTAATCTTCAGAAAGGTTGAGCTCCCTGCATATGCCCAGAGAGTATTCGGTAACCTTTTCCGAGTGGCCTGCGGTAAGCGGGTCACGTGCATCGATGGTGGCCGCGAGAACCTGAAGGGTCGAGTCGAACTGGCGCTTGCGCGAAGCCAGCAGTTGAGCGTTGCGAATGCTGACGCCGATAACATTGGCCAGCCCGCTGAGCAGGTTGAGGTCGCTTTGAGTCAGCGGGCGGTGCGATTGGGTATGATCCGCTACCAGGACTCCCAGGGCTTTGCCATCGCACAGGATCGGGCAACATACGGCCGCCTGACATCCGGTTTTACGTAAAAAATTGAGACTGTAATCCGGAAATTGGCCCTGCGGGTCGTTGATGTCGTTGATGAGAAAAGATTTTTGTTTTTGAAAAGCAATGGAGAAGATATCGCCGTTGGGATGTGCACAGAGGGGAAATACGGTGTTTTTTAAAAGGCTCTTTATCCTTTCCGGCAGTCCGAATCCGGCCCGGAAATGGAGCCGGGTTCTGTCCGTATCTGCCAGCAGTATCAGCCCCCGGTCGAAATCAAGACGTTTTTCAAAGGCCTGGGAGACGCTGCGAAGAATGCCCTCGATGGTTGTCTTGCTGCTGATAGCCCGCGATATTTCGTTGGTGAGCAGGGCGTTGTTGTAGTTTCGGCTGATTTGATCCACCATGTCTTCGGAGGAATTGCGCAGGTGGAAGATACTTTTGGACAGGTGGGATTTTTGAAGGTTGTCAGCAATAAACGAAAGGCCGAAAAATCCAGTTATTGAAACAGGCAGAACCACCTGCAGGGCCCATTGCGGGTTGAAAAACCATGCGGCCGTCGGCGCGGCCAAAGCTGCGAAGGCCGAAAAATTACGGATTTTTTGCAGTGTCTGGCAGGCAGATGCCTTCCAACTGATAAGGTAACGGCAACAATCCCCCCCTGAACCAAGGCACTCCGAGTGGTCGATGCGAGGCATTTCCAGGTTGAAAATGGTGACTATGGCTTCGAACATGCCCTGGCGGAAATGACATTGACCGGCGTTTTCTCTGGTGCCGGGAACCTTGTGAACCGTGATTTCCACCTGGGTGGAACTGAGTTGCCTGCATTCGAAAGTACAGGAATGGGTAAGATGCGCCATGGTTCGTCTGAGATTCTTGAAGGCGCTGGCAGGGGATGCAAAGCCCAGAATGTTCTGGCGGATAAATCCGGAAGATTCCGGAGCTGCGGCAAAGCGACCGGCTTCGCGAGCTATCTGCATGTCACCGGTTTCCCGGATCAGGGTGTCGTAAAAACGATCCAGCTGCTGCTGGGTGAACCAGTGATTGCAGTCTGCAACTTCGTAGGGCTCGATGTTTGCTTTTTCTAATAATATATTCGGTTTTATGTGGTCAAATTTGTGGCGAACAAGTTTGAGGTAGATATTGAAAATTCTGCTGTTATATAGGGGTGCCTCACTCATATAGTCTTGTGTTCTCAGGGTTAGTTAAGACTTGGTGAAGTGCTTGGTGAGATTTTTATCATTTAGTGGTGCAAATAGATGCTTCGAGTGCTAATTGTGACGGCCCAATAAAACAAATTCCAAATGTATGTTTAGCATACAATTAATATGTATTTTTGCAATTTATTCATTTGGGGTCAAGCGTAATATCCGGTCGGAAAAAGAATGGAATTGTGGTTATTTCGGGAGGGATGCTTTCTGCTGGGATGCGAATCCGACCAGTGCAGATTTAGCGTTCTGATGGAGGTTGCGGCGCCTGAAGCGACAGGGGGGCGGATACGGCATGGCCTTTATGCTTACATGAAGGGCGGCCACCGCTGAATCAGTCGGGTTTGCGTTGCTTGCAGAATTCCTGCATGCGCCTTTCATAGCCTCTTTCGGAAGATTCGTAGAAGCGTTTTCCGCGCAGGTCTTCCGGGAGGTACTCCTGGGCGACCCAGGCGCCGGGATAGTCGTGGGGGTAACGGTAGCCGTCGCCGTAACCCATGTCTTTCATGAGGCGCGTCGGTGCATTGCAAAGATGCGCCGGAACCGGCAGACTGCCGCTTTTGCGCACGGTGTCCAAGGCGCGGTCGATACCGAGGTAGGATGCATTGCTCTTGGGCGCACAGGCCAGATAGGTTGCGGCTTGGGCCAGCGGGATACGTCCCTCCGGCATGCCGATGAAATGGACGGCCTGTTGGCTGGCAACGGCCAGTTGCAGGCCGCGCGGGTCGGCGTTGCCGACATCTTCGGCTGCGAAAATAACCATGCGCCGGGCAATGAAAAGGGGGTCTTCTCCCGCTTCGATCATACGTGCCAGCCAATAGAGAGCTGCATCGGGATCCGAGCCGCGCAGGCTTTTGATGAAAGCGGAGATGACGTTATAGTGTTCTTCAGCGCCCTTGTCGTAGCGGATGCCTCGCTGCTGCAGGGCATCTTTGACCGCCTGTAAGGTAATCGCCCGCTGTTCTTTGCTCAGGTCTGCGGCCACTTCCAGGGCGTTGAGTGCCACCCGGGCATCGCCCTGCGCCTGACCGGCAAGAAAAGCCAGCGTTTCGCTATCGGTTTCGGGGAATTTGTTGTCGAGACCCCGCGAATCGGTCAGGGCGCGTTGGAGAAGCTGTGCGATGTCGGCTGCGTCCAATGGTTGAAGAACAAATACCCGCGACCGTGACAGGAGGGCCGAGTTGATCTCGAAGGAGGGGTTTTCGGTAGTCGCTCCGATCAGCGTGATATCGCCTTTTTCCACGTAGGGGAGAAAGGCATCCTGCTGGGCTTTGTTGAAGCGGTGTATCTCATCGACGAAAAGCAGGGTCTTGCGGTTATGGTAGGCGCGTTCCTCTCTGGCTTTCTTGACGATTTCGCGGACCTCTTTGATGCCTTGCAGAACAGCGGAGAAAAAGACAAAGCGGCTGCGGGTCGAGCCGGCAATCACTTGCGCCATGGTGGTCTTGCCGGTCCCCGGGGGGCCCCAGAAAATGACAGAGGAAAGTCTGTCCGATTCGATAAGGCGCCGCAGGACTTTGTCGGTGCCGATCAGGTGTTGTTGGCCGACCATTTCCTCAAGCGTGCGCGGACGCATGCGCTCGGCCATGGGGGCTTGGGCGTTTGTGTGAATATCGCTTTCGAACAGATCCACTGCATTGATCCTTGTCGGGAGAAGTAGGGTCGCCGTGTCGATCAGACAAGCATGGGCGCGCCATGGTGTTCCGTTGTCTGTTGACCTGGATCTGAATGTAGCATGAATTTACCTCCTGCCACAACCGCTTCAACGGGGCTAAGTTCTTGAAAGTGATGGACTTTGCGTGGATGGATATGTTAGTTTCGCGTCTGATCTTTGCGGGCGGAGAGTGTATTCCTATGAAAAGAATCGGTATTTACGCAAAATGCAATCATCCTGATGCCGTCATGGTGGCTCGCGATGTTGTCGGCTGGCTGCGTGGTCGGGGGCTGGAAGTTTTTCTGGAAAAGAAACTGGCGCAGGATGTCGGCGACGCTGAGCAATCTCATGATCGCGGGTCCATTCCCGGTATGGTCGACCTGATCATCGTTCTGGGCGGCGACGGCACCCTCATTTCGGTGGCGCGGCAGGTTTGCGGACGTGATGTGCCGATTCTGGGGGTCAATCTCGGCAGCCTCGGTTTTTTGACCGAGATTACGCGCGGAGAGTTGTATCTCTCTTTGGAGAAAGTGCTCAAGGGGGAATTCTCCCTTTCGGACCGTATGATGCTCGAGGCGGTGGTATGGCGTCACGGGCTTGAGGCCGGGCGCTTCAGCGTCCTCAACGATGTCGTTATCAATAAAGGGGCCATCGCAAGGATTATCGATATGGAGGTGTCGGTTGATACCGCCTATTTAACAACCTTTAAATCCGACGGCTTGATTATTGCAACTCCAACCGGGTCGACGGCTTATAATCTGTCCGCCGGCGGACCGATTATTTCGCCGGGTTTGCACTGCCTGGTTGTGACACCCATCTGTCCGCACATGCTGGCCAACAGGCCGCTTATTGTTTCCGATACCGCTTGTATCCGCATCGAGATGAAGCTTCGGGACCAGGATGTGGTTTTGACGGCGGACGGACAGGTCGGCATGGCGCTTGAGGCCGGGGATGTCGTTGAGATTCGCAAGGCCGACCGGTGCACCCGATTGATCAAAAGTCCGTCGAAAGAGTATTTTGAAGTGCTGCGTACCAAGTTGGGATGGGGGGAACGCTGACCCCGGTACCTCGGTGCGTGTGCAGGGTTGCTCAATCAAGGGGGAACAATGCTGACGGATCTCCATATCAGGCATTTCGCGATTATTGACCGACTGCATGTGTCATTCTGTGACGGATTCAGTGTGCTCACGGGTGAAACCGGTGCCGGCAAATCGATCATTATCGATGCGGTGGCCCTTATCCTGGGCGGGCGGGCCAAACCGGAGCTGGTACGTACGGGTGAGAACGAGGCTGTGGTGGAGGCGGTTTTCGACCTTTCCGGTACGCCCCTGTTGCGGCGCGAACTGGCTGAGGCCGGGTTCGGGGACGAGGACGAACTGTTGGTAAAGCGGGTTGTCAATCCGACAGGGCGCAATAAAATTTTCATCAACGGTTCGCTGGCCAAGCTGTCCCAATTGCAACCGATAACCACCCGCCTGATGAATATCTATGGACAACACGAACATCAGAGCCTGCAACGCGTCGAGCACCATCTGTCCCTGTTGGACCGTTTTGCCGGTTTGACTGAAGAAGTCCAGGCGTACGGCGAAGAGTTCGTACAGGTTCGTGAACAGACCCTGCATCTGCAGTCCCTTGAAGAAGCCGAACACCAGCGGCGCGAGCGCCTTGAACAGCTGGAGTTTCAGCGGCGCGAACTGGCGGCGGCCGCCCTCCGGAAGGGGGAAGAGGAGGAGCTGCTTGTCGAGCGACGTCTGATGCAGAATTCCGAGCGTCTGGTGCGGGTTGCCGAGCGCGGCTACGAAGCCTTTTACGCTGCCGAGGGGGCGATCAGCGAGCAACTCGATGCCGTTGCAGGCGACTTGGAGAAGCTTTGTGATGTCGATGCGTTCTTAAGTAAGCCGGCGGAAGAGATCCGTAGCGCTTTGTATGTGATCGAAGATGTCGCCTTCAAGTTGCGCGAGTATGCCGGACGGGTGGCGTTTGATCCGAACCGGCAGGCCGAAGTCGAAAAGCGTCTGGATATAATCGCCGGTCTTAAACGCAAATATGGTATGGAGGCCGATGGTCTTGTTGCCCATGCGCAAACGATCGATGACCAGATCGAGGATCTGCTTCATGCCGACGCCAGGCGCGAAGCCCTGCAGCAGGCTTTGTCCGAAAGTGAACAGGCTCTCCGCGGGAAGGCGGAGGCTATTTCAGTTCGACGTCAAGAGGCCGCCGAACAATTGGCCCGTGCGGTGGAAGAACAGTTGGCAGATCTTGCCATGCAGCGGGCCACTTTCGAAATGCGGCTTTTTGCCCTTGACGAGCCCGGTCCCCAGGGGCTGGAGCGGGGCGAATTCTATCTTGCACCGAATGCTGGCGAAGCGCCCAAACCTCTGGCCTGGATCGCCTCGGGGGGGGAGTTGTCCCGAATAATGCTGGCCCTGAGACGGGCGGCCCCCGGCGGAGATGAGATCTCTACGCTTATCTTCGACGAAGTCGATGCCGGCGTCGGAGGGGTCGCTGCAAGCGCTATCGGTGCGAAGCTTCGCGATATCGCAAGCCAGGCGCAGGTTCTTTGTGTAACCCATCTACCCCAGGTGGCTTCCTTTGCCGATCATCACTACAGGGTGCAAAAGCAGGAAAAGGACGGACGTACCTATACGGAACTGATATCGTTGGTCGGAGAGCAGCGGGTCGAGGAAATGGCGCGCATGCTGGGCGGAGCCCAGGTCACGGAGCGGACCCTGGAGCACGCTCGCGAAATCATCGATCAGTCCATGACGCAGCAACAAACAGAGGGGTGAATTCATGATCCGTAAAGCACGTATTCCTGACGTCAAGGTCATTCATAAGTTGTTGCTCAGCTATGCCCAGAAAGGGCTTATGCTGTCTCGCTCTCTGGTCGATATGTACGAATGCCTGCGTGATTTTTACATTCAGGAGCAGGATGGCGAGGTGGTTGGTGCCGTGGCTTTGCATATCTGCTGGGAAGACCTGGCGGAGATCCGCTCGCTGGCCGTTTCGCAGGCTCATGAACGCCGAGGCGTGGGGCGCCAGCTGGTTCAGGCCTGTCTGGAGGAGGCGCGGGCCTTGGGTATAAAGCAGGTCTTCGCCCTGACCTACCAACCGGGTTTTTTCGAAAAAATGGGTTTCGACTATATCGAGAAGTCGGAGCTCCCGCAAAAGATCTGGAGCGATTGTCTCAAGTGCCCCAAGTTTCCCGATTGCGATGAAATTGCCATGAGCCTTCGGCTCTGATGGCCCGTCCGGTTTGACCTGTTATTTTCGGCGCGGTTTGTCTGGCGCTCTCTTGCGGGACGGTACCGGTGCGCAAAGAGCCGGCTTTAATTCTTGACAGATGCGCCACTTTGCTTTATTTACCAAGGATTGTATTTTATTTACTGTTGTTTCTGGAGGTTTTCTTGCCCGCCGAGAAGTATTCCATCATCATCATTCCCGAAGGCCATCGCCGTACCCGCCGCTTCCAGGTAAAGCGCAACTGGGCACAATTGCTGGTGGCCGGTATGGTTGTGGCGATACTTGCAGTTGCCGGTTTGGCCTATTATGCCTGTCAGATCCATTTCGATCGTGCCGAGTTGCAGCGTCTGCGTACCGAAAGACGCGATTACCAGCAAAATTTGCGGCGGATGGCCGGTCAACTGCAGATCCTGCAAAAAGAAATGGTGGTGCTGGCCAACAACGATACCAAGGTCCGGTTGATGACCAAGTTGGCCAAGCCGGTCGACAATGTGCCCGTTGGGGTCGGGGGCCCCATCGAAACCGATCCCGCCATAGAGCTTTCCGGGGTGCAACGTCAGATCGACGAAATCCGGCAGTCCATCGATCTGCGCAGGGAAAGTCTCGAAGAGTTGCAGGGAGCGCTTAATGATCAGCGTTCGCTGTTTGCGGCCCGGCCCAGTATCAAGCCTGCCAAGGGGTGGATCACCTCCGGCTTCGGGTTGCGAAAGTCGCCCTTTGGCAATGGCAGCAAGATGCACCACGGACTGGATATCGCGGCCCGTACCGGCACCCCGGTGTTGGCGCCGGCCGACGGAGTCGTCAAACGCGTGCGCACCGCGTCGGATTACGGCAAGATGGTCGTTGTCGATCACGGTTACGGCTATCAGACGCTTTACGGACACAACTCGAAAGTGCTGGTCAAGGTCGGCCAGCGTGTGCGGCGGGGTGATGTCATTGCCCACATCGGCAACACCGGACGTTCCACCGGACCTCACTTGCATTATGAGGTGCGTTTGAACGGCGTCCCCGTTAATCCCCGAAAATTTTTCTGATCATCCTATCGTTCTCCGGCCTCGGCAACCCCGGGGCTTTTTTGCGAACAACCCTATTCAGATACCGCCCATTCCCGTTGAGAGAATCGCTGTCTTTATGGTACACTTCGCCCCGTCCGGGTGACACGTAATGGCAGCCCGTCTCCCCTCATCCTCCCCGGCCACCTGATGGCCGTAAAAACGGAGTCTTCTTTATGTTTGAAAACATACTGACAAAAATATTCGGCAGTAAAAACGAGCGTGATTTGAAACGCCTTCAGCCTTTGGTAGCGCATATCGGGAGCTTGGAATCGGAGTTGGAAACGCTTTCCGAAGAGCAACTGGCCGGAAAGACCGTGGAGTTTCGTCAACGCCTTGCTGAGGGAGCCTCTCTGGATTCCCTGCTGCCCGAAGCTTTCGCCGTGGTGCGCGAAGCGGGCAAGCGGGTATTGGGCATGCGTCATTTCGACGTGCAGTTGATCGGCGGCATGGTCTTGCATAAGGGCAAAATTGCCGAAATGAAAACCGGCGAGGGTAAGACCCTGGTCGCCACATTGGCTGCTTATCTCAATGCTTTGCCGGCCAAAGGCGTGCATGTCATTACCGTCAACGATTATCTGGCCAGTCGTGATGCCGAGTGGATGGGACGGATTCATCGCTACCTTGGCTTGACTGTCGGTTGCATCGTTCACGGCCTGGATGACCGTCAGCGCAAAGAAGCCTATGCCTGCGATATTACCTACGGCACCAACAATGAATTTGGCTTCGATTATCTTCGCGACAATATGAAATTTTCTTTGGACGACTACGTCCAGAGGCCTCTGAGTTACGCGATTGTCGATGAGGTCGATTCTATTCTTATCGATGAAGCGCGGACTCCGTTGATTATTTCGGGCCCCAGCGAGTCCTCCAGCGAATTGTATTATTCGGTAAATCGGATCATCCCCATGCTTGAGAAGGGGGAGACCATCGAAAGCCGGGACGGCCGGGTGGGCCAGACCGTGCGTGAGTATACCGGCGATTTTACCATCGACGAAAAAGCCAAAACCGCGTCTTTGACCGAAGACGGTGTGGCCAAGGTGGAGCGATTGCTGGGGGTGGAAAACCTTTATGATCCTGGAAATATAGAGTTGCTGCATCATGTCAACCAGGCGCTCAAGGCTCACGCGTTGTTCAAGCGGGATGTCGATTACGTTGTCAAAGACGGCGAGGTGATGATAGTCGATGAATTCACCGGCCGCCTTATGCCCGGGCGTCGTTGGAGCGACGGATTGCACCAGGCGGTGGAAGCCAAGGAAGGCGTCAAGATCGAAAGCGAAAACCAGACTCTGGCGACCATCACCTTTCAGAATTACTTCCGCATGTACGACAAACTCGCGGGGATGACCGGTACCGCGGATACCGAGGCGACGGAATTCAACCAGATTTACAGTCTGGATGTGATGGTGATTCCTACCAACCGGCCATTGGCTCGGAAGGATGAGGGCGATGTCATCTACAAAACCAATCGAGAGAAGTTTCTTGCGGTGGTCGAGGATATTATTGAGAGACACGCCGGGGGGCAGCCGATCCTGGTCGGGACGATCTCTATTGAAAACTCCGAAGTTCTGTCGTCCATGCTGCGCAAGCGTGGTGTTCCGCATAATGTGCTTAACGCCAAGCATCATGAGAGAGAAGCGGAAATTGTCGCGCAGGCAGGACGCAAAGGCGCTGTGACGATCGCCACCAATATGGCCGGCCGCGGTACGGACATTATTTTGGGCGGTAATCCCGATCTGCTGGCCCAGCGTGAAAGTGCCGGTGCCGAAAATCCCGAGGCGGCCCTTGCCCAGGCTCTGGTCAAGTATCAGGAAGTGTGTGCGCAGGAAAAACAGGACGTTCTTGCCGCGGGCGGTCTTTATATCCTCGGTACGGAACGCCATGAGAGTCGTCGCATCGATAATCAGCTGCGCGGGCGTGCCGGACGTCAGGGCGATCCCGGTGCCAGCCGTTTCTATCTCAGCCTCGAAGACGATCTGCTGCGTATCTTCGGTTCTCACCGGGTTGCCTATATCATGGACCGCCTGAAGATTCCTGAAGGTGAGCCCATCGAGCATCGTTTTATTTCTAAGGCCATTGCAAATGCGCAAAAGAAAGTAGAGGCCCACAACTTCGATATTCGTAAGCACCTTATCGAGTACGACGATGTTATGAACACCCAGCGTAACGTGATATATGCGCAACGCCGGGAAGTGCTGGGGGGCGAGCAACTGCCGGAGACGTTCGCCGCTATTATTGATGAGATGGTTGAGGATATCGTTGCCACCTTCTGTCCGGAGAAAAGTGCTCCGGAAGATTGGGGCTGGGCCAGCCTCAACGAAGACTTTTTCAGCCAGTTCAACATGCCGCCGGCGCCTCTGGAGGTACCGGCCAGCGACCTTACGCCGACCGTTATGCTGGAACATCTCAAACAGCAGGTCGATGCGCGACTGCAGGAGCGGGAAGCAGAGTTCACGCCGCCGGTTATGCTTCATCTGATGAAAGTACTTTTGCTGCAGACGATCGATGCCCAGTGGAAAGACCATCTGCTCTCCATCGATCATCTCAAGGAAGGGATCGGCCTGCGGGGTTATGCCCAGCGCAATCCCAAGGAAGAGTACAAGCGGGAGGCTTATGAACTGTTTCTGCAGATGATGGGTCGCATCCGCCAGGAAGTGGTGCAAAAGCTGTTTCGCATTCAGTTGGCCAAGGAACAGGATGTCGAGCGTATGGAGCAGCGTCAACGCCGGCACCGGATTTCCCTTAATCGCGCCGGGGGCGAGGCCGAGGCTGCCAAACCGGTTGTGCGGGATGAGAAAAAAGTGGGGCGCAATGATCCTTGCCCCTGCGGCAGTGGTTTGAAATATAAAAAATGTTGCGGCCAGTAACGGACGCTGATCCAATCGTTCGGTTTCTCTGAGACGACGACGGAGTGCATGATGGTAAAAGTCAATGGGTTTTCTTTTGTGGCCCGGTCAGCCGGAATTCGTAAATCCGGGAAGCCTGATCTCGGTCTGATCTTTTCCACGGTGCCGGCACGCTGTGCCGGAGTGTTCACCACCAACAAGGTGCAGGCTGCGCCGGTCCTGGTGACGGCGCCGCGTATTGCTGCGGGGGAATGCCAGGCGGTACTGGTCAATAGCGGTAACGCCAACGCCTGCACCGGCGAGGTCGGTATGCAGGATGCTCTGCGCTGTGGGCAACTTGCCGCCAAAAGCCTGGGCATCGATGAGCAATTGGTGGCGGTTTCGTCTACCGGCGTTATTGGGCACCCTCTGCCCATGCCGTTGCTTGAAAAAACTATCCCCGGCATGTCCGAGGGGTTGTCGGAAACCGCCGTGGACGACGTCGCCAACGCGATGATGACCACCGATTCCTTTGCCAAGGTTGCCAGCCGACAGGCTGGCGACAGCGCTCCCTATACGATCCTGGGGGTCGCCAAAGGCGCCGGAATGATTCATCCCAACATGGCCACCATGCTGTCTTTCGTTATGACCGACGCCTGCGTTGATCAGCATTTTCTTCAGCAGGCGCTGCGCCAGGCGGTGGAGGGCTCTTTCAATATCATTACGGTGGATCGCGATACCTCGACCAACGACATGGTGCTGGTTCTGGCCAATGGTGAATCCAAAACCCCTGAGATCGTTGCCGACTCCGCTGAGGGACAGGAATTTGCGGAGTTGTTGCGGGGGGTCTTGCTCGACCTGGCCAAAATGATTGTTCGCGATGGCGAGGGGGCCACCAAGTTGGTGCACGTGTGCGTCAACGGAGCTGCCGATGACGGCGATGCCCGTAAGGTGGCCTACAACGTTGCAACCTCCAATCTGGTGAAAACAGCATTTTTTGGCGAAGATGCCAACTGGGGTCGGATTATCGCCGCGGTCGGGTATTCGGAAGCGCAGGTGGATCCCAGTCGCATCGCCATCTTTTTCGATGGAGTTCCGGTGGTTCAAAAGGGACTCGGCACGGGACCCGAGCTTGAGGCGCAGGCGACGGACGTACTTAAACAGGCCGAATTTTCCGTCACCATTGATCTCGGTCTTGGCGATGGGCGAGGCGAATACTATACCTCTGATCTTACTTATGAATATGTCAAGATAAACGCCGATTATCGCACCTGAGATCGGATGGTTTTATGCTGTGATTGATTGACTGGGCCACCTCGGGCGCTTCTATTCACTCCGGGGTGGTTCTGCTTTTATGCTGGGAATTTGTACGACTGGATCACCCACCTTCAGGCGAAAGGTTTCGTTGTGAAATCTCCTGCCCCATATATCGATCATACTCTGTTGAAAGCCGATGCGACTTCCGCGCAGATCAGGCAATTGTGTCTCGAGGCGGCTCACTGGCAGTTCGCTTCGGTCTGTATTCCGCCACGCTTTGTGTCCGAGGCGGTAGCATGTCTGGCCGATAGTCAGGTCGCCGTTGGAACCGTTGTCGGTTTTCCTTTGGGATACGACACCGCTGCAGTCAAACGTGCCGCCACCGCACAGGCGGTTGCCGAAGGGGTTGACGAGATCGACATGGTCATCCCCTTGGGAGCGGCGCTCGAGGGCCGTCTGGATATGGTTCGGGAGGATGTGATTGGTGTGTTGGATGCCGCTGCCGGTCGCCTTGTAAAGGTTATTATCGAATGCTGTTACCTCGAGAACGCAAGGAAGGTCGAACTGGTGGAGTTGCTGGCTGAAGCGGGAGCAGACTATGTGAAAACCTCCACGGGATTTGCCGTGTCGGGTGCTGCCGAGGCCGATATCCGGCTTCTGCACCAGGCGGCCGGGGGGCGCATAAAAGTCAAGGCTGCCGGCGGGGTCAGGGATTGGGAGACCTGTCGGATAATGCTCAAGGCAGGTGCGCATCGCGTCGGAACCAGTAATGGCGTGCAGATTATACAGCAATGGCAGGAGGCGCCGGAATTATGACCTTACGAAAATGGCAGCGCGTTGTTCTGATCGTCCTGGATGGTGTCGGCGTCGGCGGCCAGCCGGATGCCTCTGCATATGGAGACCAGGGGGCCAGTACCTTGCCTCACGTGGCCGAACGTTGCGGAGGCTTGAAACTACCGACCCTGGAGAAACTCGGTCTGGGCAGGATTGTGCCCATTGCCGGTGTTGACGCCGTGGCGGAGCCCAGCGCTCTGTATGGACGCATGCTGGAGCGATCCAAGGGGAAAGACACGACTACGGGGCACTGGGAGTTGGCCGGATTGGTTCAAGGTGAACCTTTTGCATCTTACCCCAAAGGGTTTCCCGATGAGATTATCGACGCCTTTGCCGGGCTGGCCGGTGTGCGTCCCCTGGGTAATATCGCAGCCAGCGGCACCGAGATTCTCAAACAACTCGGCATGGAACATTTGCAGACCGGGCGACCTATCGTCTATACCAGTGTTGATTCGGTTTTTCAAATTGCCGCACATGAGGAGGTTATGTCGTGTGAAGCTCTCTATGCTTTATGCGAAGGCATGCGGAAAGTGCTTGATCGCTATCGTGTGGGGAGGGTCATTGCTCGACCTTTTGTCGGAACCAGCGCCGAGAATTTTGAGAGAACCTCGGGGCGCCGGGATTTCGCCATGCCGCCTCAGGGCGATACCTTGCTGAACGATATGCAAAACGCCGGCATGACGGTTTTGGGCGTGGGGAAAATCAGTGATATCTTTGCCGGCCAAGGGATCAGCCGTGCGTTGAAAAGTACCGATAACGCCGATGGCATGCGCAAGACCCGTGAAGCCCTGGCACAAATCGAGCGAGGGCTGGTGTTCACCAATCTTGTGGATTTCGATATGCTCTACGGTCATCGTCTCGATGCGCTTGGATTCGGCCGGGCCTTGGAGGAGTTTGACGCCTGGTTGGGAGGTTTTTTGGCGGATTTTCGTGATAGCGACCTGTTGATTATCACTGCAGATCATGGCTGCGATCCGACCACGCCAGGGACGGATCATACCAGGGAGAGTGTGCCGCTTCTGGTCTGGAGTCCGGCGCTTGTTTGCGGGCAGGATCTTGGAGTCCGTGAAAGTTTTTCCGATGCGGCGGCGACTATCGCCGACCTGTTTGACCTTGAAATCCGTACGGGCCAAAGTTTTATGGATCGGTTACTCTGAGGATTTATTTCAGGTCAAGGCGGGGAGGTGCAAAGTCATGTTTGGTACGGCGCCGGCCTGCGTGTTCGTCTGCCAATCACAGCGAACCTTCTGGACCGATAACTCTTCCATGAAGCAGTTTTCGATATAGCGTTCAAGCAGCCGATAGTTATCTGGCTGCAGGTCGATGAACTCGACACCTAGTCCCTGTTGATAATTGTTTTTCGGGTCCGGATGGACGCAATACAATACACGCCCTGTCAGTTCAAGCTCCTGTTTCATGCCCAGCAAGGGCAAGACGATCCGAAACTTTTCACCTTGGTCCATGCGGAACCCGGTTTTCATGAAGAGTCCTCGGGTACTGAGACTGAGGATCTCGCTCAAGTGGCACTTATGGTGACGGCACACCATTCCCGGCAGATTTAATGCCAGGCGCATGTTTTGTCTGGGATGTTTTTCGAGATGGTTCTGGATGGCGGAGAATAGCTGGAATACATCAATCGGCACATCCAGCAGTTCGTGGGGCAGGTCGATGGGGCATGGTTGATCGGGGCATTTCAGGGCAATCAGGGAGGCGCCGTTTTCCAGGCATTGGGTGACGGTTTGCAGTATTTCCGGATCCGCTCCAACGGAGAGCCAATTGGCATTAACGATAAGCAGGTCGGGGTTTGTGTCCCGGCATAACTTGTTGAGGCGGTCCTGGCGGTAGGCAGCCAGTACCCGATATCCCCAGTGTTTAAGGATAAGATCCAGGTCGGTAAGAAGGTTTTCTCTATGTTCTCCAAGGAGCAGGCGTTTCATAAACAAAATCCATTCAAGTTACCCGGCGTCATAAAACACCATTGTAGTTTGTTACAAGTCGACTACGGGTATATGTCAACGATGGGTTCGGGTCAAGGGAAAATTAAATAATGTGATGGAATCGTAGAATTTGAAAAGGGGACAAATGGTGAAATGCTCTATGCTGGGAATGTTGTTGCTGGTGATTTTCTGCCAGACATTATGTGCGGAGCCTTTAGGTATGGAGGCCGCGGATGTTGTTGTGACAACCGGAATCCGCGATCGTATGCCGGTTGACGCGGTAGAGTCCTATGCCGCCACGGTAAAGAATCTTTTTTGTTTTTCGCGCATCACCGGAGCCCGGGTGGATGAAACGGTATGGCACGTCTGGTATCACGAGGGGCGCGAGGTGGCAAAGATCGGGTTGCCTGTGAGGTCGTCGAACTGGAGAACCTGGTCAAAAAAGACCTTTTTTAAGGCATCGCAAGGTGTTTGGCGGGTGGATGTGATGGACGGCCGGGGGCAGATACTCGGTTCGCAAAAATTTCATCTGCTTTAAGTCGAACGGGAGCGCTCAAGCGCGGGAAGAAGCGGAGTGCTTCTTCCCGGGTAATCGCTTGTTTCTCGGATTATTTTTTAGCTTTGCTTTTGGCTTTTTGAGCACGGGCTTTGGCCAGATTCTCTCCCAGGCCCCGATCGATGGCCATTTGACGACGGCTTTCGGAGTAAGCGCGTGCGGCCAGAGGCTGGGTACGGGGGATGTCAAACTGCTTCCGATATTCGGAGGCGGTCATGCCGTGGGCGGTTTTCAGGTGGCGAGCCAGCGTTTTCATCGGCTTGCCACAAATCATGCAAACCACTTTGTCTTTTCCAAACGCCTTTTTACGGGAAACAACCGGTGCCTGGGATGTTTCTTCTTGTTCGGCACCACCTTCCAGCGCTGTTCCGCTTTCGATTGCGCTCAATGCTTGATGTAAATCGTTGAGTTCTGCAATAAGTTCCTCTTTGGACATCGGTGTGGTCGATGCGTGAGAAGCAACGATTTCCGCGGCCATTTCAAGTAAATTTGCCATAGAGGCGTCCTCCTTAAGGATAAATTGTGCTTCTTTTGTACAAGTACAGTAAGTAATACAATATATCCCATTAAAATCAAGAAAAAAGATATTTTTAGTAGTTAATAGGGGCTTTGCGACTAGTATAAAAAGGACGAATGCTATTTGCGGTGGATTTTTTAAGAACTCCGGCTTGATTTAAGAGGTCAATCTAGCTCGCGACTCGCAAGACAAAAAAATTCTATTCAGATGGCGATAAAACGAAAGGTTTGAAAGCTTGTTCGAACAGTGCGGGCGCTAAAAATACCCCTCTGAAGACAGGCGGATCATTGGTTTTCAAGACTGTTCAAGAAATAAAGAGGGGGGCGAAATAAGGGGTTGCACGTGCCGGGCGAGTGTGTGTCAACATAAGGAGCAATGCGGAGCGTGACTGTATGAAGTTCAGCCGCCTCGGCTTATCCCTCTATCCGCTTTTCTATGTTCTCGATCGCATAATAGATGTTACTTGTCGGGTGTATGTGATGTCTTGTGAAAATATAGTACTTGGCTATGGCAGGATACGGTGCTTAATTAAACTTTGAGGGTAACGTTTTGATGATGCGGGGAGGCCGCGTAAATGGTATAAGCTATTGAAATATCCAGCCAAAAAGCTTGACACTATATAGGTGCTATGCTAGCTTTTTAAGCGTTTTATTTGATGGCTGTCAAACGCCTTTTATACATCGTGAAATGTGGCGTAAGACGCGTGGACAGGTTGTGATTTTTCTTATCTGCTCCGGTATCGCAGTGCAAATCTTAAATCGATACTCCGCATTCTGATGGGCGTTGAGTATTCTGTTTGTTACAGGGAGGCTTGAATGGGCAAGAAGCTGTTGCTGGCCGACGATAGTATCACCATCCAGAAAGTGGTTGGAATCATCTTTGCCAATGAAGATTGCAGCCTGGCCGTTGTGGGTGATGGCGATTCAGCGCTGGCCGCTGTTCGGGCCGAGCGGCCTGACCTGATTATGGCCGATGCCATCATGCCCGGTAAAGACGGTTACGAACTCTGTGCCGCGGTTAAACAGGATCCCGCCTTGCGTGACATCCCGGTGTTGTTGTTGTCCGGCACTTTCGAGCCTTTCGACGAAGCACGGGCGGAGAAGGTCGGTGTTGATGACTGGATTATCAAGCCCTTCGAGTCCCAGGCACTGGTCGACAAGGTAGAGGAACTTCTTGCCCGGGTCCCGGAGCCTGTTGCGGAGCAGGCTGTTGCTCAGCCGGAGGAGGCCCTCGATATCGAGGATGCCTTTCCTGAGCCGGTTTCCGCTGCCGCCGATATGTGGCAGGAACTGGACGCCTCTACTGCCGATGAGGCGCCGGCGGAATTCGAGGATCTGTCTGTCCCCGATATCGGGGCAACCGATCCGGTTGAAGCATTTTCCTTCGATGAGGGCGATGTTCGGGACGACAGTGCTTTTGATGTTGCCGAAGTTGGCGATATGGACTTTGGCAGCGGTGATGCGGATAACCTTCTGGAGCCGTCGTCCGAACTTCCGAGTACAGAGGATAGTGCGGATGAAGATCTCTGGCTCGATGCTTCGGAGGAGGATGAGCTTCTTTTTCTTGACGAAGACGATATCCTGGATGAAGATCTTACGGCCGAGGAACTTTCCGGTGAACAGGTTGCTGATCTGTCTTTCGAATCGACCGATGATCTTCTTGCTTCCGATGCCGATCTTCAACCGTCGGCCTTTATGGATCAACCCGAACCCGCTGAGCCGGTAGCCGAACCGGTCGCTGAGCCGGTAGCCGAGCCGGTCGCTGAACCGGTCGCTGAACCGGTCGCCGAACCGGTAGCCGAACCGGTCGCCGAACCGGTCGCTGAACCGGTCGCTGAACCGGTCGCTGAACCGGTCGCTGAACCGGTCGCTGAACCGGTCGCTGAACCGGTAGCCGAACCGGTAGTCGAACCGGTAGTCGAACCGGTAGCCGAACCGGTAGCCGAACCGGTAGCCGAACCGGTAGCCGAACCGGTAGCCGAACCGGTAGCCGAACCGGTAGCCGAACCGGTAGCCGAACCGGTAGCCGAACCGGTAGCCGAACCGGTAGCCGAGCTGCCTAAACGTGATGGCTTGGGATTTTTTCAAAACTCCGGTTTGGTTGCGCGTTTGGCAAAACCTGCGGTTGAGCCGGTCGAGGCAGATGAGCCTGTTTTGCCTGAGCCATCCGAGGTTGCACCCTCTGTCGAGGAAGTTGCCGAAGTCTCCCCGGCACAGCTTGAACAGCGCGTTCAGGGGATTTCCGAAGAGGATCTGACCCGCATTGTCGAGAAGGTCGCCACCGGCGTGGTCGAGCGTTTGGCCGACACCATACTTGAGCGTATCGCCTGGGAGGTTGTACCGGATATGGCCGAAGCTATGATCCGCGACGAAATACGGCGTATAACCGAAAAAGTTTGATGCCGTTAGCGGTTGCTGTCTTGCCGGGGTGATAATGGCCCACGCATTTTGGACCTGGCCTGGGTTTGGCGGAGTTCGATGAAATTACCAGGCACAGGTTTCGGCAAGGGGATCAAAGGCCCGCTGTAAACCTGCACAGGCAGGGTGAATAGTTGACGTACCGAACGGGGATTGCTAAAATCCCCGTTTGTTTTTTATCGGCATGCATAGATGTCCCAGTCATGCATGTTTTGCCCAAAGGATGAACTGCCCATGGAACCGAAACTTCCCAAAGGATATGAGCCTCACGATGTCGAGGCCAAATGGTATGAATTCTGGACTGAAAATGGCTTGTTTCATGCGGATGAGAATTCTCCCAAGAACCCTTTTTCCATTGTAATCCCTCCTCCCAATGTTACCGGCGTGCTGCATATGGGGCATGCTCTTAACAATACCCTGCAGGATATTCTGGCGCGCTGGAAGCGTATGGATGGTCACGAAGTGTTGTGGCAACCCGGAACGGATCATGCCGGCATCGCCACACAGAATGTGGTGGAAAAACAATTGGCGGCGGAAGGCAGCAGCCGGCATGACTTAGGCCGGGAAGGGTTCGTCGACCGGGTATGGCAATGGCGCACCGAGTCCGGCGGGCAGATCATCAATCAGCTCAAGCGGTTGGGGGCTTCCTGTGATTGGGAGCGCGAACGGTTTACGATGGATGAGGGACTGTCCCGAGCCGTGCGGGAAGTGTTTGTCACCCTCTACGAAGAGGGGCTGATCTATCGCGACAACCGGTTGATCAACTGGTGTCCGCGCTGCCATACGGCCCTCTCCGATCTCGAAGTGGAGCATCAGGATCAGAAGGGTAACCTCTGGCACCTGCGTTACCCCGTGGTGGGCACCGATCGCCACCTGGTGGTTGCCACCACGCGTCCGGAGACCATGCTCGGCGATACCGCCGTTGCCGTGCATCCGGAAGACGAACGGTATGCCGACCTGATCGGGAAGTTCATCATGCTGCCGTTGATGGATCGCCAGATTCCCATCATCGCTGACGAATATGTCGATAAGGAATTCGGCAGCGGCGCGGTCAAGATTACGCCGGCCCACGATTTCAACGATTTTGAAATCGGTAAACGGCACGATCTTGAATTTATCAACATCTTCGACGAGTCCGGTGTCGTCAACGGCAACGGCGGTCGCTACCAGGGACTCGAACGGTTTGAAGCACGCACCCGGGTCCTTGCCGATCTGGATGCCGCCGGTTTGCTTGAACAGACCGAAGAGCATCTCAATGCCGTCGGCGAATGTTACCGCTGTAAAACCGTTATCGAGCCTTATATGAGTCTGCAATGGTATGTCAATGTGCAGCCTTTGGCGGAAAAAGCCATTGAAGCGGTACAGACCGGGCAGACCCGGATCATTCCCCAGCAATGGGAAAAAACCTATTTCGAGTGGATGTTCAATATCCGCGACTGGTGTATCAGCCGTCAGATCTGGTGGGGACACCGTATCCCCGCATGGTTCTGCGCAGCATGCAACGAAGTGACCGTTTCCCGTGAGGATCCCACCGCCTGCAGCCATTGCGGCGCGACAGAACTGCGGCAGGAAACCGATGTCCTCGATACCTGGTTCAGTTCCGCTTTATGGCCGTTCTCCACCATGGGGTGGCCGGATAAGACTGTGGCCCTGGAGAAATTCTATCCGACCTCCTGCCTGGTCACCGGCTTCGATATTCTGTTTTTCTGGGTGGCCAGGATGATGATGATGGGCCTCAAGTTCATGGGGCAGGTGCCTTTCAAGGATGTCTATATTCATGCCTTGGTGCGGGATGCCCAGGGGCAGAAGATGAGTAAGAGCAAGGGCAACGTCATCGATCCCCTGACCGTCATCGACGAATACGGTACCGATGCGTTCCGTTTTACTCTCGCGGCTTTTGCCGCACAGGGCAGAGACGTAAAACTGTCCGTCGATCGCATTGCGGGGTATCGCAACTTTGTCAATAAACTCTGGAATGCCAGCCGTTTCGCTCTCATGAATCTGGAGGATTTCGATCCTTCCGGAATCGATCTGGACGACTGCCAGTTGACCCTTGCCGAGCGCTGGATATTGACACGCTTGATCGATGTCGCCGCCGAAACCGGGAAGGCACTGGAAGAATACAAGTTCAATGAAGCCGCCAGCGTTTTGTATGCCTTTACCTGGCATGAGTTCTGCGACTGGTATATCGAACTGAGCAAGGACGATTTGTACGGCGAAGATGCGGCTCGCAAGGCGACCTCGCAGGCCGTATTGTACACCGTGCTCGAACAGCTGCTGCGCCTGCTGCATCCTCTTATGCCGTTTGTCACGGAAGAAATCTGGCAGGCTCTGCCCGGCGAACGTCCGGCCGTATCGATTATGTCGGCCGCCTTTTCCACTGTATCGGAGTTGCCCGAAGATCGACAGGGAGCGTCCCACATGGAACGGATCATGGACGTCATCAAGGGGGTGCGCAATATTCGCGGCGAGATGAACGTTCCGCCCGGCAAGCGTATTGCCGCCGTGCTCGATTGCAAAACAAGCAAGGCTGCCGAGGTGATGGCCGCCGGCGAAGGCTATATTAAAAGTCTGGCACGGATCGACGACCTTGCTTTCGGGGTGGCCGTCGAGCGTCCCGCCCAGGCAGCCACGCAGGTTGCCGGGGATATCGAGATTCTGTTGCCCCTTGCCGGTTTGATCGATCTGGACGAGGAGCAGAAGCGTCTCAACAAAGAGATCGCCAAGGTGGAGAAGGACGTACTCATGTTCAGTAAAAAACTCTCCAACGAATCGTTCCTGGCCAAAGCTCCGGCCGCAGTCCTCGAGAAAGATCGCCAGAAATTGGCCGATGCCGAGGAGAAACTGTCCATTTTGAAGCAGGGTCTGGAGAAACTCGCAGCGTTGCAATAGCAGTACGTTTTAGAGCTACATCATTTCCAAATATCGGCCGTTGTGATTTTCAACGGATTTATCAGGGAAAAGCCCGTCAGCCATCAGGTTGACGGGCTTTTCCCGTTGATGTCGATTTTTTCGGGAGTGCAAAAGCCTTGACAATTTAGCCGTGTCTCATAATCTTTAGCTAAGGACAAATGAAAAACATTAATCTTTACATGGCTTGGTCGCGAGAGCCTTAGGCAAGATGCCCTGTATCGAGGAGATAGCAACCGTGAAGTGGTCTTGGAAACGATTTTTAGGTATGGGGCTGGTGATTCTTTTTTTGAATGGCACCCTGCTGATGCTTAATCGTGGTGTCTTTCTCAAAAGCTTTACGCGTTTGGAAAATGATCGTGCCTATGAAACCCTGCATCGTGTGGTTGGCGTTTATCAGGAAAACCTGGCATTTCTTGAACGCATGACCAAGGATTGGGCCAACTGGGATGATGCTTATGCGTTTATGCAGACCCGCGATCCATCATTTATAACAAGCAATGTGGTGGACAGCACTTTTTCAACGCTGAACGTCAATGTCATTCTTTTTCTGGATGAACAAGGGCTGCCGGTTGCCGGCAAGGCTTATGACTTAATCAGGCATGGGGCTGTCCCCATGTATGTGGGGCTGCAAGATCATTTTACCACGGAGAGTTTCGCAACCCTTGTCGAACATCAACGACGGGGAGTAACGGGTTTGCTGCGTTTGCCTCAGGGACTTCTGATGCTGTCCTGGCAGCCGATACTGACCGGCGAAGGCCAGGGGCCATCGCGGGGAGCGTTGCTCATGGGGCGTTTACTGGATAGCAGGGAATTGGACAGGCTCGGTGCCAAGGCAGAACAGTCTCTGGAGTTCGGCCGGCTTCATTCCGGTCCATCGTGGCCTTCCTGGTCGGAGCAAAGCACCGCCGCCCCTGAGATCCTATTGCGGGTTGTCGATGCAACACGCATACGAGCACGGGTATTGTTCCGGGATATATTCGGCGTACCCGCGGCCGTGATTGGCACCAATCTTTCCAGGGATATCTATGCGCAGGGGCTGCAATCCATTATTTACTTTCATATCTGGTTGCTCGTGGTCAGTCTTATGGCTGGAGTCTGTATCCTGGTTATCTGGGACAGACTGGCAGGGTCCCGGCAGAGACAGCGCGATAGCGAACATCTCTTTCAGCATTTGTTTCAATTCTCGGCCGATGCCTTTTTCCTATGTGAAGAGCAGGGCCGGTTTGTCGATGTCAATCACCAGTCCTGTGCAGTTCTTGGTTTTGACCGTCAAAAACTTTTATCCCTGAGCTGGTCGGATATTACCGATGCCGCCATCGGCAACCTTCTGTCACGCACCCAGCGACTGAGTACGGCGGCCCCCGTCCCCATGGAGGCCACGTTTACAGGTAATCGTGGGCGCACCTTTGTGGGCGATGTCAGCGTTACGCATCTGGAAATCCAAGACCAGGTATTGTTTTTCGTTCTGGTGCGGGATATCACCGAACGCAAGGCAGCCGATACCATGCTGCGAAAACAAAAGGCGCGACTGAATTACCTCGCTTATCATGACGTATTAACCGGTTTGCCCAATCGACTCAAGGCCATAGAGCTTTTGCAAACCTATATCGGGCGGGCCAACCAGCGCGATACCATGGTTGCGGTGTTGATTTTCGATCTGGATCGGTTCAAGAATCTCAACGAGTCCCTGGGGCATGAGACGGGTGACGAAATTCTCATGGAGGTGGCCCGGCGAATTCAGGAAATGCTGCGTGACACGGATGTGGTGGCGCGGTTCGGCGGGGATGAGTTTCTGGTTTTGCTGGAGCATGTGGCGGATAGCACCGGCGTTAAACATGTGGCCGAAAAACTGTTGGAAGCCATTGCCCAGCCACTGCGGATCGGCGAACAGCAATTCTATCTCACCGGTAGCATCGGCATAAGCTTGTACCCCAAGCATGGCGAAAATGCGCAGACCATTCTGAAGGCGGCGGACAGTGCCATGTATTTTGCGAAAGAGCAGGGCCGTAATACCTACCGGTTTTTTATCCCTTCGATTAATGTCGAGGTGGAGGAACGGCTCTATCTGGAGACGGACCTGCGCCAGGCGCTCAACCTGGAACAGTTCATGCTGTTCTATCAACCGGAATTCAATTTGCACACTGGCAAGGTGGAATGCCTTGAAACCCTGTTGCGCTGGCAGCATCCGAAGCGGGGGATCGTGGGACCCGGTGAATTTATCCCCCTGGCCGAGGATACGGGGCTGATTGTACCTATCGGTGAGTGGGTATTGCAGGAGGCTTGCAGGCAGGTCATAGCCTGGAGAGAACAGGGCCTGCCATCGATACGCGTGGCGGTCAATATATCCGCACGCCAGTTCCGGCAATCAGGATTTATCGAAATGGTTTTCCGGGTCCTTAAGCAGTATGGTCTGGCTGCCGAGTGGCTCGAGTTGGAGATTACCGAAAGTTTCGTAATTCAGAGCGCCGAGCATGCACTTAATATGTTCAAGGTCTTGCGGCAGTCCGGGATCAGCCTGGCTGTGGACGATTTCGGGCAGGGCTATTCTTCCTTAAGTTACCTGAGAAAGTTTCCCTTCACCAAGTTAAAGATGGATCGCGCTTTTGTGAAAAACGTGGTGAACGATCCCCATGACGAAGCGATCGCCGCAGCCATTATCGCCATGGGGGATTCGCTGGGACAGGAGGTGGTTGCCGAGGGGATCGAAACCCGCGAACAACTCGATACCCTGCGCACACTCGGTTGCCCCTGCGGGCAGGGCTATTATCTGGCCTTGCCCATGGAAGGCCCCAAGATGGCGGAATTTCTGCAACGCGTCACGGGCGATAGCCCGGCGGTGCTGAGGGCCTTTCGTAAATAACGCCGCCAGTCAGAAAGAGCTGTCGGTGGTTTTAAGCAGTTTTGTCAAGCTGGCGCGAATTTCACTGCTTTCTGTCATCTCCAGCACCTGCTTTGCGACATCCTCGGCTTCGAGGCTCGATATGCGGCTGAGCATCATTTTCATGCGGGGGATAAAAGGCGCCGCCATGGAAAATTCCCTGATCCCCATGCCGATCAGCGCCAGCAGATTAAGAGGGTCGTTGGCCATTTCACCGCACAGGCACAGGCCCTTGTTCTGCCGTTTGGCAATGCTCGCGATATTATGCAGAACCTGCAACACTGCCGGATGCAGAGGATCGTAATAACGATTGACCAGGGCGTTATTCCGATCGGCTGCCAGCAGGTACTGGATCAGATCGTTGGTTCCCAGGGCGAAAAAGTCGACTTCCCGGGCCAGTCGCTCCGCCAATTGAACGGCCGCCGGAACTTCCACCATCATGCCCAGCGGTACATCGGCCTGAAAAGCTATTCCCTGGCTGCTCAGATTCTGGCGGGCTTCCTCCACAACGGCTTTGCAGGCCCGGATTTCTTCAATCCCCGAAATCATCGGAAACAGCATCTTGACCGGACCATGGCAGGCGGCCATGAGTATGGCTTCGATCTGGGTGCGGAAAATATCCCGGTTGTCCAGGGACACTCTGACGGAGCGCCAGCCCATAAACGGATTGTCTTCGTGAGGAGGCTTGAAATAGGGCAACGCCTTGTCGCCGCCGATATCGAGGGTGCGGATGGTCACCGGCAGACCGTTGAATTCCTTTACCACCCTTGAATAGAGCTGGTATTGTTCGTCTCGGCTGGGAAAGTCGGGGCGGATCATATAGGGGAATTCGGTACGATAAAGTCCAACGCCCTCGGCACCGTTGCGGCGGGCGATGTCGATGTCGCTGACAAGGCCGACATTGGCGCGAAGCACCACCTTGACCCCGTCCCGGGTCTGGGCGGGTAGGTCGCGGAATTTTTCGATCTGATGCAGTTGCCGGCCGGCATCTTCCTCAAGTCTGTGATATTCATCCGCAACCTGGGAACCGGGGCTGATGTGCAGCAGGCCCGAGTTGGCATCGAGAATCACATGTTCCTCGGGGGCCACTTTTTTCAGGATGCCGCGCACGCCGACCAGCGCCGGGATCCCCAGCGACTTTGCCATGATGACAGCGTGGGAATTGCGCTCCCCGGCCTCCGTGACAATACCGCGAATCTGTTCATGATCGAGGGCGGCCATGTCCGAAGGCAGGATTTCCCGGGCGATGAGAATGCCCGGGTGTTTTAAGTGCAGCGTGTGCGGAGATTGCCCGGCCAGGTTGGCCAGTAGGCGGCGGCCGATATCGCGCATATCGGCTGCGCGCTCTCGCAGGTAGGGATCCTCCATCCGCTCGAAGGCTTCCACGTAATTACCGATGACCTTTTCAATTGCGTAGCGCGCACCGTGTCCCTCTTCGATCTCCTCCTGGAGACGTTGCTGCATGGCCCGGTCCTCGAGAATCATCAGGTGGGTGTGAAAAATGCTGGCATCGGCCTGGGACAGTCTTTCGGCCATGCGTTTTTCCAGGTAGATGGTCTGGATGCAGGTTTTTTCGAGGGCCTCTTCAAGCAGCGCTTTTTCCTGTTCCGGTGCGAGCACCTCCTCGTCAAGAATGTCGGTCAGTCCGTGTTCTGCAGACATCACATGGGCGGGGCCGGATGCCAGGCCGGGATAGGCCACCACCCCTCGTAGTGCGCTTTCCCTGGTGGTTTCGGCGGTCTCCTCCGGCTGCGAAGGACGCGGTGCACCGGCGGCCTGCCGTAAGGCTTCGACGTAGCGGTTCGCCTGGGCCTCCTTATGCTGGATGGAGTCAAGCAGGCGGGCGTTCACCACGATGGAGGCCACCTGAAAGGCGATGGTCGACAATCCGCTGATGTCTTCGTCGCTGAACCGTCGCGGTGCGCGACTTTGAATGACGAGCACTCCGATCGGGATGTTGCGGTCGAACAGCGGAATCCCCAGAAAACTGTGATACCTCTCTTCGCCGGTTTCCTTGAAATAGCGATAACGTGGATGATTCTGCGGTTCCTGCAGGGCGACGACCTGGCGCTTTTCCACCACCAGGCCGGTCAAGCCTTCGCTGACCTTCATGGTGACGCGACCGACGGCGCGCCGGGACAAACCCTTGGTAGCGAGCAGGCGCAAGGTTTGGCGATCGTCATCCAGCAGGTAGATGGAACAGACGTCCGACAAAGTGCGGCGGGCAACGACCGATACGATATTTTGCAGGGTTTCGTGCAGGTCATGGGACTTGAGAATCAGGGTACTGATATCTTCAAGGGTGCGTAGTCCTATGTGGTTTTTGGTTTTCGGCGTCATGGCGTGAGGCCTTTCTGGGCCATTGGGAGGCGGTCAGGGCTTTGGTTCGGAGCGCCTACGGTTTACAAATTGCCGGCGTTTGATGCCGTAACGTTCCATTAAGCGGTAAAAGCTGCGTCGCGGCAAGTTAGCGCGACGCGCCGCGGCGGATACATTGCCGCATGCTTCTCGCAGATAACGTTCCAGCAGGTCCCGCTCGATCATTTCCATTTGATGGCCACGACGGGCCCGAAATCCACTGGTTGTCTCGGTGCTTGACGAGGGTGGCTCCGTTGCCGCAGGCGTCAAGGACAGATTCAGATGTTCCTGGTGCAAAACGTCTTCTTCACTCAATGCGACGGCCCGTTCGATCACCGATGCCAGTTCCCGGAGGTTGCCCGGCCAGTGGTAACGGTTTAAGGTTTCCTGGGCCAACGGGTCGATGGACACCATTTTTTTGTTGTAGCGTCGACTCGCACGTTGCAACTGTTGCCGTGCCAATTCGGGTAGGGCATCCAGACGGTTGCGCAATGGCGGTAAGGTCAGAGTGCAGAGGCTGAGACGAAAAAACAGTTCGCTGTTGAACCAACCCTCCCTGATGCCCTGTTCCAGGTCCCGGTGGCTGGTGACGATCAGACGCACATCGGCCCAAGGGGCTTTTTCCCGGTTCAACCAATCGAGCAGCGCTTGTTGCACCTCCAAACTCGCATCGCCGATTTCATCCAGTAGCAAGCTGCTACCGGCGGCGAGTTCCAGCAGGCCTTGGGGCTTTTTTGCATCCGGCCGGCCTCCGAACAATTCTTCCTTCAGTTGGCGGTTGCCAAGCGCGGTACAATTAACGGTCGCCAGTGGCTGTTCGCTTCGATGGCTGCGACGGTGGATGATGCGCGCCAGGGTTTCCTTGCCCGTGCCTGCCTCGCCGCGCAGCAGGATGGGTTTATCACCGGGGGCCAACTCCTGCGCCAGTTCCAGGATCTGGCGCATGGGAGCATCCGAACCGATCAGGGTATCGTCCGGCACGTGACGTGCCAGTTGCAGCGCGCGTTCAAGGCGTAGTTTTTCAGCCTCGAGGCGTTTGACGAAATAAGGCAGGCACATATCTTCCAGTGCCAGGTTACGGCAGACGGCGGTTGCGTGTTCCCGACAGGTGTCGTAACCGCACGCACCGCAGTTCAGTTCGTCACGCTGGGCGAATTTATCCGTGGAATGAAGAACCCGGCGGATATTTTCACCGCTGGGATGTTCCTGAAGAGGTTGTCGATTACTGAAGGTTCGTTCCAAAGACAGGCCCGAAGCCGTTCCCAGATAAGCGCCGTCGGATAGATGCTTTTGGGGCTGACGGGCAAATTCCTGCACCAGGTTGCTCCTGGCGAAGGGCGATAGCCGGCTGGCAGAATCGCAAGGGCCTGTGCAGCCGCCTCGACATAATCGCAAGTCGACCACGGACGGTCTGATACGACCTGCAGCCAGATCGCGTAATATGTCCAAAGCGTTGTGGGGGCCTTCCGCGGAAAGGACGACTCCAGTGTCGCCGGAAAAATCCGGCAGCAGTGTGGCCAGGGCGCCTCCCGTTACTGGAAACAGCCGTTTGTCAGCAGCGCCGGTACCATCGAAGGGGGCATCGCTTAACAAAGTCGGGGTAATGCCCGATTCCTCGAATAGCTCGGAAAGCTCTGAGAAGGTCAAGGCCGCATCGACGGTATCCTGAAATTGATCGTCCACGGCTTCCAGTTTTGCCGCAAAACAGGAACTTATGGTGACAACACGCAGCGGTCCTGCGTGGGCAGCGCGTAAGGCCCGGGCTGCTGCCGGCAGGGGCGAAACCTGCGGTGCCATGTTGCGCAACAATTGGGGAAAGTGGCGCTCCACCAGCGCGATGACTGCCGGGCAGTGGCTGAGGATGGTCGGTGTTTGGGGGCGGGTGGACGGTTCGATTTTTAATCTCCCGGCCAGCAGTTCCACCCCCCAGGCGCCCTCGATCACCATGCCGAAACCAAGCTGGCGCAATCCGGCGATCATCTGCCCCGGGCGCATGTCGCCAAGGTAGGCCGGAAAGGATGGCGCCAGAAGCGCCGCCATCGGCTCTCTGCGTTTAAGCAGCCGGCGGCAACGTTCCAGATCTTTGACAGCATGGCGGGCTTGCTGGGTGCAGATTTGCAGACAGCGTCCGCAACCGATGCAGCGACCGGGACTCAGATCGGTGCCCTGCCGAGTGACGCGGATGGCTTTGACGGGACAATGGCGAACGCAGGCATAGCATCTGCGGCAGCGCTGGGTATCGGTCTGGATATGGCCCATCGATGATTCCGATCGAAACGGAGGGAACTTAGGTCACGTAAAGGATAGCTGACGATGGCCAAAGTGTGCCATTGTTGCCACAGGCAAGTCAAACACTTTGTGAGAGTTGTCTCAGCCTTTTCGGGTGGGGACGCACTCCGCAAAACCGGCGATATGTTGTGTCCTAGGAATCAACTTCGGGCAGGGCAAAAACCGGTTCTTCGATCGTCTGGCTTCGACATACTGGGCATTTACCCGGTTTTTTCAGACGCGTGCGTTTGGCGAAAGTGAAACCGCACTTTTTGCAAAATGGCGGCGTGATCTGCAGGGACCGGTTTTGTCGGCGCAAACTCTGCTGCAGATGTTCCAGGTGCGGGTATACCTGTTTTTCCCCGATGCCGATGGCCATGGAAATCTCTTTGGCCGTCATAGGCTGTCGTGTCAGCAGTTCCATGATCTGCCGGCGCAGGGTAGCACCCCTCTCGGCAGGTATCGGCGGGATTTTGTCTTTCACTCGGAGTCTCTCCTTTGCCATGGGGAGATAACGGAGATTCAATCCATATAGTTTCGTCCGAACTGACGGCCCACATACAAACCGGTGGCCGAGCCAGCCACGGAAAGAAAATAGGCTGCCATGAAGCCGATTTTGATACCCAGCCCCCATCCCGCGGCACCGCCGGCGGAGATCGCAAGCAGTATCACGTATCCTTTAATCATGCTGAAATCCTTTCTTCCGAGCAGGATCGAGGCAAAATGTTTCAACCCTTGCCACGGGTTTTGGTCCTGCCGGGTTTGGTATGTTTTTCGATGAAGCGGATAATTTCATCAGCGACATCTTTGCCGGTGGCGGTTTCGATGCCTTCGAGACCTGGCGAAGAGTTGACTTCCATGACAATGGGACCGCGGTTGGATTGCAGGATGTCGACCCCCGCCACGTTCAGCCCCATGATATGGGCCGAGCGTACGGCGGTGGCTCGTTCTTCCGGGGTCAGGCGGACCACTGTGGCCTTGCCGCCGCGATGGATGTTGGAGCGGAACTCGCCTTCGGCGCCCTGACGTTTCATGGCGGCGACGACTTTGCCTCCCACCACCAGACAGCGGATGTCGGCGCCGCCGGATTCCTCGATAAACTCCTGGACCAGGATCTGTTCTTTGAGGCCTTTGAAGGCTTCGATGACGCTTTCGGCGGCTTTTTGCGTTTCGGCCAGAACGACACCGATCCCTTGCGTGCCTTCCAGCAGCTTAACGACCAGCGGAGCCCCGCCGACCTGGTTGATCAAGTCCTTGGTATATCTGGTCGAATGGGCGAAGCAGGTGTGCGGCAGGCCGATGCCTTTGCGGGACAACAACTGCAGGCTGCGCAGTTTGTCCCGCGAGCGGCTGATGGCTACCGATTCGTTGACGCTGTAGATGTTCATCATTTCGAATTGGCGCACCACGGCTGTGCCATAAAAGGTTATGGAGGCACCGATGCGCGGTATGATGGCGTCGAAGCCGGTCAACTCCTCGCCCTTGTAGTGAATGGTGGGGCGTTGCGAGGCGATGGTCATATAGCAAAGCAGCGGATCGATAATCCTGGCCTGGTGCCCGCGGATGATGGCGGCTTCATACAACTTGCGGGTGGAATAGAGTTCGGGGTTCCGCGATAAGATGCCGATTTTCATTGCCAGTCCTCCTGCTCGTAAATCTTGCCCAAACCACGGCCTCCCAGATAGGATGCAGCCGGATCGACGATCAGCCGGCCGGTCATCGCAGTTCGGCCCAGCAGCATGCGAAACAGCATACTCTCGCGGTTGGTAAGGGTGATTTCGATGGACCATTGCTGCGTTCCGAAGCAGACCATGGTTTCGATAATATAGCGCATTTCCCTATGTCCGCCGCTGTCGGAAACAAGCCGCCGGTCCTTGACGGGAGCTTCGCATGTCATCGAGATGTCGGTGCGGCGTTGCAGGGGATGCAGGCCGAAACGCACATATTTCCCGCCGTCCTTGTCAAAAGGCTCGATAAACCACGCATGCAGCGCCGAGGTGCGCGCTCCCGTGTCGACCTTGGCTTTGATGGCGGGCACGCCCAATTCGGGTAGGGCCAGCCATTCGCGCCAGCCGATTTCCATTTTCATAAAGTTGCCTCATGCGGTTGGGCCGCAGGTCGGGACGGAGTCAAAGAAAAATACCTGTATATGAAGCAAGTACATCAGATTTGCAACAGATTTGTTGGGTGCTTCAATATTTTGTAAAAGATTTGGGTTTTCTGAAGTCTCGAAACTTTAACCTTAATGTTGCCTGAACCGGTGCTGTTCGGTTGTTTTAAAGACTTTATCTCTGCATTAGTATTCCCCTGTGACGCCGCCGGAGTGGAGCGGCCGACGGGCGAAACAGACGGAAGACTGAGCGCAGCGAACCCTTCCGTCCGCCCGACGGTTGTGCAGCGTAGGGTACCCGCCGCAGGCGGGCCAGGAGTCGGGGCGCGTTTTTCTGCTTACTCTTTAGACGCGTATCAAAAGAGTAAGGCGCCGGGCGGGGGCGCAACCCCGCGGTCTTGAAGTTGCTAGCTTGGAATCTTCAATTTTAACATCAACACCACCGGCCCCGGCTGGCACCCCTGGCGAAAATGCCCTCCGCGCATCCCGCATCTTTACTAAAATCAACATTCATGTCCTCTCTGTATCGAGCATTTCAGCCAATGACTTGAACGGGCTGGGGACCGTGTTTTGCTGGCCGACCACCTCGCCATCATGGAACATCCACAGGGTGCCCGGCCGCATGTTGACCCACGGTTCGTTGTCGGTCAGAGGTTGCGTTGCGATGATCGCAACCCGATCCTCGGGAGTTGTGACCTGCCTGAAATCGATGCTGATATCCTGATCTTTGAGATGCGCCTCGGCAAAAGGTGCTCGCCGAATGATGTAGCTTAACTCGGTCGAGCAATGAGCCACCAGACAATCGCCGTTGGATAGCAGAAAGTTGAATATTCCCATGCCGGCCAGTGGCAGGCTCAGTTCGCCCAGGGCGTCAAACAGTTCCTGCCGTGATGGTGCATCTGTGCCGAAGCGTTGTCGCAGGCTTTGCAGCATCCAGCAGAAGGTTTGTTCGCTGTCGGTGTTGCCGACCGGGACATAACTGCCGTCCAGCTGCGGTTGGAAGTGAGGCAGATTGCCGTTGTGAGCGAACAGCCAGTAGCGCCCCCACAATTCACGCATGAACGGATGGGTGTTTTCCAGGCTGGTCACCCCTTGAGTGGCTTTACGGATATGGGCCACCACATTCAGGGAATGGATGGGATAGCTGCGCACCAGTTCAGCGATGGTCGATTCGGCCGAGGCTTGCGGATCGACAAATAGCCGTACGCCCTTGCCCTCGAAAAATGCGATACCCCAACCATCGGAATGCACATCGGTGGAGCCGCCGCGTTGTCGGAAACCGGTAAAGGAAAAACAGATATCGGTCGGTACATTGCAGTTCATTCCGAGTAATTGGCACATGGAGAGGGCCTTTCGGTCATCATGCGGTCGAGATTTATGGCGCGAGATCGAGGCTTCTTTTCTATCCCCTGCGGGATATCTTATCTTACCAAATCAACCCATGTGAAAACAGCATACCGGCTCGGTTCTCTTCAGAAACAAAGTATGAACGACACATGACGCTGCATGTCCATGAAAAATTAACCCCTCTGTAACCTGTCCCTAATTTCACTGCGCTAGTCTCCCCATGATTTCGATTTTCCACGGCAGGAGGCAAACGCGATGACGCAGCAAAATCAGTACGATCCTTTCGATATTCCCTGGCCCCTGGCTCAAAACCCTCTGGTCAAAAAGGTTGTGATGTCTCCGCTGGAACGTTTGCTCGGCGTGCGGCAATGCCGGGATATTTATCGGCAGTTGCCTGCCGGGGACTCTCCCGAGGATTTTTGCCGGGCGGCGCTCGAGCAACTGCAGGTAACGGGAGAGCCGGAGGGGGAGGGGCTGGAACCGGTCCCATGCCAGGGTCCGGCCATTGTCGTGGCCAATCATCCTTTCGGCGCGGTCGAGGGGTTGGTCATGCTCGAGGCGCTGCGCCGAATGCGTCCGGATACCAAGGTGCTGGCCAACAGTCTGCTGGAGCGTATTCCCCAATTGCGCGAAGCCCTCATCGGGGTCGGCATTTTGGGCGGCGCGCAAGGCACCGGTGTCAATATCGGTCCTCTGCGCCAGGCCATCCGTCATGTGCGCGATGGCGGTTTGCTGCTGATCTTTCCGGCCGGCGAAGTATCCCACTTGCAGCTGCAGCGCCGCGAAGTGGCCGATCCTCCCTGGCAGGTTTCGGTGGGGGCTTTGATTCGTCACTGCCGGGCTCCTGTGCTCCCTGTATATATTCCGGGTCGCAACGGCATGGTATTCCAGCTGGCGGGGCTGATGCATCCGCGGCTACGCACATTGCTGCTGGGGCGCATGCTGTTGGCGCATAAAGGGCGTCCCGTCCGTTTCCGCGGCGGTCGTCTCATCCCCTGGTCGCGATTGGAACAGTGCGCCGACGATCGGGAACGGATCGATTACCTGCGTCTGCGAAGCTACCTTCTGGGCGCCGCCGATTCTGTCGGGGGGCCTTTGAATCCCTCCACCGATATCGAGCCGATGACCGTTATTTCGCCTCAGCCAACAGAGCTGGTGGCCGCTGAAGTATCCCGCTTACCTCAAGGGCAGCTGCTGGTTCGGAACGGTCCCATGCAGGTGTGGCAGGCTGAAGCCGGCCAGATTCCTTATCTGTTGCTGGAGATCGGTCGTTTGCGAGAACTGACCTTCCGGGCCGTAGGGGAGGGTACGGGGCGCTCCTTTGATCTGGACCGTTTCGATCAGGATTACCTGCATCTGTTCCTGTGGCATAGCGAACGACAGGAGTTGGTCGGCGCCTACCGTGTCGGCTGCTGCGATACGCTGCTGAAACGTTTCGGCAAGCAGGGGCTCTATACCCATACCCTGTTCAAATTTCGGCGTCGCCTGTTCGATGCCATAGGTCCGGCATTGGAGCTGGGACGTTCCTTTGTGCGGCCCGAGTACCAGAAAAGCTACTCCCCCTTGTTGCTGCTGTGGAAAGGCATCGGCCGCTTTGTGGTCAAGAACCCTCAATACCGGGTGTTGTTCGGCCCGGTCAGTATCTCCCGCGATTATAGCGATTTGTCCCGGCGCCTGATTGCCGGCACCCTGCAGGCCGAGTTGCCGTTGCCGCAACTCTCACGCCTGGTAAAACCTCGGCTACCGTTTCACGCCAAGGCGCGTATTCGCGGCTGCAGCGGGGAACTGGCCCGCACCTTTTGCGGCAGCATGGATCAGGTGGCACCGCTGGTGGCCGATATCGAAGTGCAGCAAAAAGGCATACCGGTTTTGCTGCGGCATTACCTGAATCTGGGGGGCAAACTGCTTACTTTCAATCGCGACCCGCAATTCAGCGATGTGCTGGACGGATTAATCCTGGTCGATCTGTTGCAGACCGATCGGAAAACCATCCAGCGTTACATGGGACGTGAAGAGGCCGAGGCCTTCTTCACCTATCAGCGGCTGCTAAGCAGTCAACGGGAGGCGTTGTGTGCCTGATGGATATCCTTGCCATGGTGGTGAACCTGCATGTAAAGCAGAGGCTACAGGACGGCTGGCGTATGCTCGAGAGACACTGGCATGCCAGACGCACAGAGGGACGTCTGCAGCGGCTGCAGCGTCAGGTGCGACGGCTTGAACAGAGGTGTTTATCTTTGCAGAAATGAATGCCAATCCGCTTCAGGCCCCAGGATTTGAGGGGGGCGAAACGGCGTAGTTACCACCTTTGGCGGAACCAGGCAACTCGCATTGGTCTTCTTTGTTTTATTGAGATCACATCCGATCTGAACCCTGCCCTAATACGGCCCGTTTATGTTTGAGATACTAATGCGTTCGGTAGAGTGCAGAAAGGTGGTGTTATGGCATTTCTCTACGGTTTTTTGTTGTTGGCGGGTTTATGCGCGATTGGCTATGTCAATTATCGTTCGGCGCTTAAAACCGCTCGGCGATTGCAGCAGCTCTATGGGGATAACTGGTTTTCATCCGGAAACGATCCTTTTCCCCAATCTCTGCGTCAATCTTCCCACTTGCTTGTGCGGCGTAAAAACTACGCCTCCGCGCAAGAGCTCGATTTTCTTGACCTTGGGAAAAATCACTCGTTTCCCTTATGAAAACTACGCAGTGTGCATCCTGAGTTTCCGGATGCACACTAACTAGTGGTCCGTGGGGTTACTTGTTGCCGCCCGCTATGGCAAAGTGACCCTTGTTTGCAGCTTTCCCTTTCTGGTTTAACGGATGTTTGCATGTCTTTACGCGTGACCCTGATCTCCGAAACCTACATGCCGCAAATCAATGGGGTATCGCGTACCCTGGAGAGGTTGGTCGCTCATTGTCTGCAGCGCGGCGACCAGCTGCAGCTTATGGTCCCGGATTATAACGTCGAGAGTGAGGATCCTCAAGGCGTGGAGCGTCGCTCGTGGCGCGGGCTGCGACTGCCTTTTTACAAGGAGATTTGTCTGCCGCTGGTGGCGGCCCGTCGCTTGCGGCGTGCGTTGCAGGACTTTGCTCCCCATGTTGTACACATCGCCACTGAAGGTCCTCTGGGCTGGACGGCGTTACGAGTCTGCAGGCAACTCGGATTGCCGGTGGTGAGTTCCTACCACACCAACTTTCCGCAGTATCTGGACTCTTATCGGCTCGGCTGGCTTGAAGCCGTGGCCTGGCGTTATCTGCGCTGGTTTCATAACGCCACTTCCGCCACCTTGTGTCCTACGTCGACGACCCGCGACATGCTTGTTCAGCGCGGTTTTGAACGTGTCGGGGTATGGGGACGGGGAGTCGATCCCCGCTTGTTCGATACGGCCCGGCGCAGTGTTTCCGTGCGCCGCGAACTGGGGATCGGCGACAACGAAGTGGTGGCCGTTTATACCGGCCGTCTGGCCGCGGAAAAGAACCTCCCCTTGCTTATGGAAGCCTGGCGGCACCGGCCAGCCGATGGTCCCGACCGGTTGCTGTTGATTGGTGACGGGCCTTTGCGGAGCAATCTGGAGGCAAAGGCGCCGGCCGGCGTGGTGTTTGCCGGCTATCGCTGGGGCGAGGATCTCGCGCGTTGCTACGCCGCCGGTGATCTATTTGTCTTTCCATCGATAACCGATACCTTCGGTAACGTCATGTTGGAAGCCATGGCCTCCGGGTTACCCGTGATCGGTTTCGATGTTGCGGGGCCGCGTGACGTCATCCGTCACGGGGAGACCGGGCTGGTTATTCAGGATCAGACCGCCGGCGCTTTGGCAGCAGCCATGGCCCGTATGACAATCATGACGCAACAGCGGCAGCATATGAGCCGCATGGCCCGCAGCTATGCCGAAACGCAGAGCTGGCCTCATATTCTGGAGCAGGTTCGTGAGCAGTATCGGGATGTTGTGCCCCGAGTCCATAGCGGGAAAGGGCGTTCCGGATATGAAGGCCAAAATCCTGAACACTGATTAGTGGAAAAACGCCGTTTAATTTCCCTGCTACAATCCATGTTCGGCTTTAAGCCAGTGTGGTCCATTCCTGCAGTGGTGTGTACGTTTCCTGATATGCCCGGCTTTGCAGCTACGGTTTATATCTACCCGACGATTTGTCCCTGCTTTTCGCTTCAAAACACAATCCTAACAAACATCTCATAATTAAAGAATCCTACCTGCCTAGCGTTTACACCAAATACGTGGTCCGCCTCTGGATATCCCTACTTTCAGGTCAGAGAGGAGTGCTTATGTCCGGTCCCGTCGTTCACAAGAGGTTGGTTGCCGGTTACGCCCATTACGTTACGCCACTGGAAGCCGCCCTGATGCGTCGGCTGTATTGGCTGCGGGATCTTCGCTGGGTCACTGCGGCTTTCAAGCTTGTCAGTCGGCTGGGCGATGGGCCTTTGTGGGGGGGCGTCGGCGTCAGTCTGTTGCTTCTCGGTGGCCCTGCGGAGCGCTCTGCCGTGGCCGCTGCCGCTTTTGCCGCTTTGTTGGCCATCGGTGTTTTCAGTCTCTTGAAACGTCTTATCCGGCGGCCACGTCCGTTTGAAAGCTGGACCGACCTGTCCTGTCTGGTCCTGCCACCGGATCGGTTTTCCTTTCCGTCCGGCCACACACTGACCGCCTTTGCCATGTACGGCAGCCTGGGGGGGCTGCTGCCGGCTTTGGTGCCGCTGCTGTTGACTTCGGCCGTTCTGATCGGACTGTCCCGGGTTTATCTGGGGGCTCACTATCCGACGGACGTGCTGGTCGGCGGCCTGCTCGGTACGCTGTTGGGTCGTTTGGTTGCCTGGGCCTGGCTCGGCTGGTTTACCAGCGCAGCTGCGGTGTTCTGAGCCTCTTTTACGGTGCTTTGCCTGCGAGCATCGAACCCGCAAACCTTGTAAGGCAGGCGCTCATATTTCATTTTTTTGTCGGTGCTTGTTCGGATTTTCCGAAGAGACACCTGTGTATTTACGGTTGGAAAACAGGAGAGTCAAATGCAGTTAACGATTGGAAAACGTCTGGCCTGCGGATTTGTTGCCGTGATGGCTCTGGTGGGATTGATGTTCGCCATGACCTGGTGGGGAACGCGCGACCTGAACGAGGCGCATCGCCAACTCGGCGACGCTTTACGCAACGCATCCCAGGCGCAGGTCGAGGCCGCAGCCCTTGATGCCTGGGCAACGGCGCTTAAGGAAACGCGGGCCGATGTTACCGCCCGCTTGAACGGGCTGCGCGGTGCCGTTCTGAACAATGCCGAGCATGCCACGCTGTTTCCTGAAGAGCAGCCTGATGCGTTGGAGCAGTTGCTTGCCGGGGATATGCTGGCGGACATGGGGGCGTATCTGCCCGAGGCGGAAGCGGCGGTTCTGGAACTGCAACAGGCCCATGACACCTTGAAGGCGGTTGACGGGCAGATCCGTGCGCATTGGCAACCGCGTCATGAAGGCCTCGCCGAGGCCCTCGAAGGGATCAAACGCACCCAGTTATACTGGGTCCTCAAGGTTGCCAACATGCTGTTCATCAAAAGCGGCGTCAGCGAACTACTGTACGAGGAACTGACCGATACGCCACTGGAAGAATTTCGTGCCGGGCCGGTTTATCAGCGCTTTGCCGGCGAATTTCCGGTGCTGGCCGAAGCAGTCGATAAAGCGGCGCCGAGCAATGCCCGATTGTGGGATGCATCCTATGAGCTGGCCGGTTTGACCATGGAAAGTCAATGGGAAAAAGCGCGGCTGCTGTATCGCGACGTCTTTCCTACGACCGTCAAGTCCATGTCCGTCGACCTCGACCGGGTGCTTGCCGTCGAAGGGCAGATTCTGCAATCTCAGCAAACCGTTGTCGGTTTGCTCAACCATGAGGTCAAACAGGCCTCCAGGCAGGCTTTGGATGCACTTTCCCGCTTGCAGGAACAGCTTGACGGTCTGAGCACTGCCAAGGCCAAGGCTCTGACCGATTCGGCTTCTGTGCTGCTTTCCCGGGAGGAGAGCGTTTCCCGTAAACTGGTCAGCCTGCAGCGTGGTAATCTGCTCATAACCGTGATCGTCATGGTGTTGGCCGCCCTGGCCGGTTGGAGTATTACCCGCAGCATTACCCGTCCTTTACATCAAACGGTGGAGATGATCCTCGACCTTGAAAACGGTCGACTTGATCGTCGTCTGGGTTTGACGCGCCAGGACGAACTGGGGCAGATGGCCCGAGCCCTCGATACTTTTGCCGACCACATGCGCAATGAGGTGATGACGGCGTTCGACCTCCTGGCGGTTGGCGATTTCACCTTCAAGGCGCAAGGACCCATTCGCGAGCCGCTGCATCAGGCCAATGCCGCCTTAAGCGGTCTGGTCCTCCGCATGCGGCAGGCCGGCGATCAGGTCGCGGCCGGAGCCGCGGAAATAGCCCGTGCCAGTCAGGACTTATCCCATGGCAGCACCCAGCAGGCCTCTTCCCTCGAGGATATCACCGGTAACCTGGGCGACACGGCCCGGCAGGCCAGGGAAAATGCCGAACGGGCGGTTCGCTCCACCGACCTGACCGATCGTTTGGCACAGGCGGCCGGCAGCGGGCAGCAGCAGATGCACGACATGGTCACGGCCATGGAACAGATCCGTCAGGCGACTCAGGATATCGCCAGGGTCATTAAAATGATCGATGAAATCGCTTTCCAGACCAATCTGCTGGCGCTCAATGCTTCGGTTGAAGCGGCTCGGGCCGGCAGCCACGGCAAAGGTTTTGCCGTGGTGGCGGAAGAGGTGCGCAACCTGGCGGCGCGCAGCGCCAAGGCTGCAGCGGAGACAGGCAGCATGATTCAGGATACCCTGCAGAAGGTGGAGCTCGGATCCAGGGTTGTGGCCGGTACCGATCAGGCTTTGCAGGAGATCGGTCAGGGCGTAGCTCAGGTTAAGGAGCTTGCCGACGATATTGCGGATGCCTCCGATGCTCAGGCCGAGCGACTGGCCCATGTTAATAAGGAGGTCGGTTGCATTGACCGTATCATCCAGAATAATGCCGCCAGCTCCACCGAGGCTGCCGCTACAGCCGAACAGCTGGCAGGCTGGGCCGATGAACTGCACAGCATGCTCAAGAATTTTAAACTGGAGGGTGCTGGGCTGCTAACCAAAAATTTTGAAAAGCCTGGCAACATTCGCTTGCTGCTATCCGGCTCAGAGCATGGACACACCCTCGCGGGGTAAGCGGTCCGGGGTGTTCACCAAGGATTTTATGCAAAACACTAAGCCGGCTCCGAAAATATTTTTCGCGGCCGGCTTTGTGTATGGCAATGCCGTTGCCGCTTTTTACCCTGAGATCTGACATCAGGACCGCGGGGTGGCGCCCCCGCCCGGCACCTTACTCTTAAGCAGAAACACCCCGTTACTGGCCCGCCTGCGGCGGGTTCCCTGCACTGCGCAACCGACGGGCGGGCGGACAAGATTCGCTACGCTCAGTCGTTCGCCTGTTTCGCCCGTCAGCTGCTCCGTTCCGGCGGCGTCACAAGGGGATAACGCCATCACTAAAGCGGCATTCGCTTGTCCAATTCAGTAGCGACGGTTTATGCAACAGCTTACAAAAGTCTACGTATTTCATCCTCCGAAGTTCCGAACCGATTCATCCATGAAGAATTAACTCGCCTGTAACCCCTCGCTAATTTCCGCAGGGTAGAGTCCCCGGCAAGTCAAAGCGTACGCGATTTAGTTACCTGATCATATGCTCCTGGAAGGGGTGCCGATGTCCGTAGCGCAACCGTTACCGAATCTGAGGGTTATCGATGGACAGTCTTTGGTCGGATTGAATTCAGACAAGGCTGTTACGCCACCCGATCAACTGTTGGCCCGGTTGGGAATCGACAGTTCCAGTGCCGAGAGCCTGCTGGCCACCCTGCCGTTTGTCGGGGACGATGTTACCGCCGGTGCGGAAGCGGAGCTGCAGGCTGCCGTGTTCGGTTCGGGGGAGCAGGTCGATCTGCCTCGCAGTGTGAGGGAATCCGGTTTTTTCGCTCAGATGGCGCGGCGGGCCCAGTCCGGTGATGTCCCCCGGCAGCGGGGCGATGAATTGACAGCATGGCTGGAGAATAATGATAAAGGAGTTTGGGAGAACAGTTGGGTAAAGTTTCCCCGCAGTAGTCTCAACAGTCTGGCCGATGCCGTTTTTAAGCGGGACCTGCTGGTCGACAAGCGTCGCCCCGGAAGCGGTCTGCGCAGCGACCATACACGTTTCAGGGTAGCCGGATGCCAGGGCGAAGATGTCCGCGTTCCCATCAGTTACCTGGTGAAACTGGCTTTGGCCGATGCCATCGGCGGGTTGGAGCCTTTGCCCGCCCTGGTGCGTGAGATGGGTATGCGCTTGCTGGATCATTTCCTCAATGACAACACCTCTCCGGAAACCTTTTCCTTTTTCGTGGTGCCGCTGCCCGCCAAACGCGGCCTTGGGCAGGCGCTGGGTCGTGAAGCGGCCAAGCGTTTTGCGTTGACCCATTTGCTGGTGCAGTACGCCAATCGGCAATTCGAGCTTGGCAGCAACGGTCAGCGCGCCATGATCTACGCCGCTCCACAGCCTCCGCTGCGACAACGCCAACTCAACGATATGATCCCCGATGCCATGTATCGTGACCTGTTCATGAGCCCCTGCCTGTCGGGCTGGGACCGGGGCGAGGATAAGCATCGCTACATGCATCTGTGCCACGAGGTGCTTGGTCGCAGCCGGCTTAATGCCGTGGCCAAGTTGCGTGACGCCGGGGTTATCCTCAATAACCTGGTGGTGCTGCCCAATTTGTCCAACACCAGCCTCGCCAACAACGGTGTGCATATCACTCTCGGCAGCCGTCGTTTGACGGCTTTGCGTGCCGCCGGTCTGGATAATTTTGGCGCCGCCGAGGAGAAGCGACTCGGTGATCTGGTCATCAAGATCGTCGAGCATTTCATGCCGCTGTTTGTTGGCAGCTACAGTGCCGCGCCGTCTCGTCTGGGGTTTGCCGATTTTCATCCCGAAAATGCCCTCGGTTTCCTGGCGCATGAACTCGATTATACCCACCTGCGCATGTTATGGCAGCAGTGGCGCAAAAAGGCCGACCTGTCGGTTTTCGGTCGTTCGGTAACCCCCTTCGGACCGCCCTGGCTCGATGGCATGGTGGCCGGGGCCTTCCGGCTCAAGGGTGATTATGTACCCGACTTGCGCCTGATCGATTACCCTGTCTGGTTGCTGAGTACCTATCGTTATCCGGCTTTGGATGGTTCTCCTGCAAGCCAGTTGCAACTGAAGCGCGATCTGGCAGCCCAGGGGGTGTTTGATGAGCGCATGTCCCTGTATCTGGCCTGCAAACAGCGCCAGTTCGATGCCATGGGGTTCTGCGGGTTCGAAGGCCGGCAGCATAGCCTGTTCCCCGAGTTCTCCCGGGATATGGGCAAGGCCGCAAGTCTACAGACGCTGGTTGTGGCTTTGGCCTACAAATACCTGGCCCAGGGCTGTTACGATCATCGGCATATCCCGGACGACCCGGTGACCGAAAGTGAGCGGCGCCAGATGTTTTTCGGCACGGCCTTGGGCATACCGAGCTTCTACGTGCGCAAGCATACCCGCAATCGATTGCTGCGTCGTATTTTGCGATACACCGACGGCCTGCGGGCCAGTCGCCGTTATCCCGGTTACCTGAGCGTATCGGTGGATGCTTATCGGCGGGCTCTGTTGACCGTTGTCACCGAGGATGGTGCCGGGTTGGTCGAAGCTCTGGGCGTCGGGGAGGTGGTGCGCGATTTACGCCTGCGCCTGGAGTTGCCCGGTGTTTTTTCCGCTGCCGGTCGTTTGACCAACGGTATTTTGTCGGAACTGGGGGCGCTGGATCCCATGGCGGTGTCGGCGCAGGATTTCAACCGTGCCGCCGAAGACTACTATCGTGGTCCTTTGCGGCTTCATCAGTTGAAGGAAGGACTGCACGCTCTGGAAGCGGATCTTGCCCAGCTTGAATGTGTGGCTGCCCGGGATGCGACTTTGCGACAAGCCTTGCGGGGATTGCTGGGCGATGATTCCGCCAGCGGAGTTTTGCGCTCGGTGAAGAGCGACTGCCTGGCCGACAAGCTGCCTGCCGACGGATTGCGCCGGCTTATTCATCTGCTGGTTCTATCCACTCACTACGATGCTGCTCGCGCCGGGCAGCTGCTTTCCAAAGGATAAAAACGCGATGGCGGTTACTCATCAATACGTTGAACGGGAAACCGGGAATGTGCGCACCGAACAGCTGTTCGGCGATCGCCTGGTGCGATTTCTCTATCATCCGCTGCGAGAGCACGCTCACTGGCTGTTCCGCGCCTTTACCGGAGGGCGTTGTTCGGCGGCGCTGGCCCTGTTCAACTACGATTTAGCCCTCGGCTGCCGGGTACTGGGCAATCGCGGTTTTCTGCAGGAGTCCGGGCTCGATCTGAGGGAGTGTCTCGACCCGGTCGAACAGCTGGATACGGCCCGCAAAGTCTTCGAGCGCAAGATCCGCTACTGGGAGTGCCGACCTGTATCGGATGAGCCGCGTGCGGTCCTTTCCCCCGCCGATGCGCGCATGTTGGTCGGTTCATTTCGCGAGAATGGTCAGCTGTTTCTCAAAGACAAGTTTTTCGATTTCGAGGAACTGCTGGGACGCGACCGGATACGCTGGCAAAAGGTATTTGCCGGCGGCGATTACGCCATTTTTCGCCTGACGCCCGACAAGTACCACTATAACCACACGCCGGTATGTGGTCGCGTCATCGATTTTTACGAACTGGACGGCGTTTTCCATAGCTGCAATCCGCAGGCGGTGGTGCAGGCGGTGACGCCCTATTCCAAAAATCGCCGTGTGGTGACGGTGTTCGATACCGATGTGCCCGGTGGCACCGGTGTCGGCCTGGTTGCCATGATCGAGGTGGTGGCTCTGATGATCGGCGAAGTGGTGCAGTGCTACAGCGATCATGCCTACAACGATCCGATACCGGTGCGCTCCGGCCTGAGCGTGACGCGCGGACGGCCCAAAAGCCTGTTCAGGCCCGGCAGCAGCACCGACGTGCTGATCTTCGAAACCGGTCGGGTGCGGTTTGACGAAGACCTGCTGCGCAATCAAGGCCGTTGCCAGGTATCGAGTCGTTTTTCTCAGGGATTCGGGCGTTCGCTGGTGGAAACCGAAGTGCAGGTGCGCTCTCGCATCGCCATGCCGGCGGACGTTTAACTTACGAGTGGGGGAGTCGATGACGAATCTGTCTTTTCTTTCGATGCTGGCGCTGGCTACCGGCGCGGTTTTGTTCTGGGGTTTTCGTTATCTGCCGGGCCGGCACTGGCAGTTTGCCGCCACTGTGCCGCGGTTTGATGTGGTCAGTGGCGAGTGGCGGGGGCACAATCTGACCTGGTACGGCTTGCTGACCGCAACCGCGTGCCTGGCCTCGGTGATGCTGGTTCTCAGTCTGCTCGGCGGCATCGGCGTTTCCCATCAGGCGAGCCTGTTGCTGGCGGTCACCCTGCTGATCGTGTGCCTGGCGGCGGCCAAGGGCCTCGCCGCCCTGATCGAAGGCAAAGCCCACACCTTTTCCGTCGGCGCGGCGGCATGTGTAGGTTTCATGCTGGCGCCCTGGATCATCGCTACGGTCAACCGGCTATTGCCCGCAGGGGCGGGGGCGCCGTTACCGATGCTGCCCACTCTGGCGGCCCTGGCTACGGGATATGCTTTCGGGGAAGGGCTGGGGCGTCTGGCCTGCATCAGTTTCGGCTGCTGCTACGGCAAGCCGCTGGCTCAATGCCGGCCGTGGGTGCAACGCCTGTTCAGTCGCTGGCATTTTCGGTTTAGCGGCGATACCAAAAAGATCGCCTATGCCGACGGGCTGGAGAACCAGCCGGTGCTACCGGTGCAGGCTCTGACCGCCATGGTCTATTGCGGCACCGGACTGCTGACCAGCGGCCTGTTTCTGGCGGGTCATTTCGCTGCAGCATTTCTGGTCGCTGCCTTGGTGACCCAGGGCTGGCGCGCCTGGTCGGAAACCCTGCGCGCCGATTGGCGCGGCAGCGGGCGACTTTCCGTCTACCAGATCCTCAGCTTGCTGATCCTGCCTTACGCCATCGGTCTGGCCGCATGGTTCCGCTCCGCCGCTCCGCTGCCCGATATTGCCGCCGGATTGGATAGTTTATGGCATCCGGGCGTGTTGCTGGCCTTGCAGGGCTTGTGGCTGCTTGTTTTTATCTGCATGGGCCGCAGTCAGGTGACCGGCGCGCGCATGAGCTTTTTCGTTCACCATGATCGGATTTAACGCCCTGTATTTCCGTCATAAAATGATGGCCTTGCGCAATACCCTTGCGCGACTGTTGGTGCAGGGGCATTCCCGCCGTCGTCTGGCCTGGGCGCTGGCGCTGGGGATCACGCTGGGGTTGGCGCCGCTGGTGTGGGGTACCACCCTGATTTGCCTGCTGCTGGCCGTTGCGCTGCGGTTGCCTGTAGCCGCGGTGCAAGCGGGCAACTATGCCGTCTATCCCTTGCAGATGGCCCTGTTATTTCCGTTTCTCACGGCTGGGCAGTATCTGCTGGCGCCGGGACAGCCCGATGTGCTGGCCCGGTTGCGGCAAACCCTTGCGGCCGATCCGTTGCTGTGCGCCCGACTGTTCTGGCAGGTTAACCTGCGCGGAATGGCGGTGTGGCTGGTTGTGGCGCCGCTGCTGATGTGGGGAGCGTATCGTCTGGTGCATCGGCTGTTGCCGGAGGCGGTTCCTTGATTCTTTGTGGAAAGGGAGGGGAAAAGGGGGCAAGCCATTGGTGTGTAGATCATGACCCGTGCCAGTATGGCTTGGGAATGGCCATTGTTTTAGGGGGAAGGAAAGGATTGGGGATGTCTATGCGAATACGATTCGGTACATCGGTTTGCTCGAACATCTCCTTGATATGGGGGTGGTTATAGAAGAATTGATGAAAGCTTCCATCCCGGTAGGCTTTGTGAAAACCCTTTTCCAGAATTTCGGCCAGGACCGTATTTTCTCTGTTGGTGAAAAAAAACATGGCAAACGGGTAAACAAGCAAGAGTTTTTTTTCAACGGCAAGGTCGGGGTAGTTGTTTTGGCGGGACTTGACCTCCACATAGCCTTCGCTAATCCCTCTCGAGAAGTAGTCCACGCGGTCACCGGCGTCGATCATTTTGAAAATATTTGCGTATCGACTGGTGAGCTGTCGTAAGCCGGCATGTTCCAAGAGGGCAATGTCGGTCCATCCGATTCCCTGGATACCGATGAAATTTTGAAGGTCCTCCAGGCTTTTTACCGCATCGAATCGGATCTGGTCCCGCTTGTTGATGATAAAAATCCGGTACCCCAAAAGCCCCCGGTAAACCGGAAAACGAATGGGTCGCAGATCTTTTTCCAGTTCATCGGAGGTTCCCATCCAGTAAAGGTTGATTCTGCCACTTCCGGTTTTCAACTCATGGATGATGCGTGCCTGACTGTAGACTTCCGGTGCCAGGGTAATGTTGTAGTCGACGGCTGCTTTTTCGAGAAGCAGTTTCAGCATGCCGATCTGAAAATCATCCCTTTGATTATTCCGGGATGTAATGGGAAGTTTGATTTCAACGGTCGATGCTAAAGAAACTGTAGGCAATAACAACCATACGCAAAGCATGATCCTTATCCACGCCAGGAGTCTTTTATTGGCTGCATTCATCATACTCCCGGCAATTGTCGTATCTGCCATCTTCATAACTTTCGTATGGCTCATGGCTAACATTCGCCCTGATATATCCGAAAAGTGTTGCGGCCTTCATTTTTGGCTTGATACAAGGCCTTGTCGGCATTGTTCAGGACTTGCTGAAAAGAGGTGATCTTTTCATTGCATTCGGCAATGCCAAAACTGACCGTAAACCGAATTCTTTGTTCATTATCGGACAGAACAATCTTGGAAATGGCCGTTTTAAGCCTTTCGGACATTATGGCGGCCTCTTCTGAGCTGGCATGGGGCATGATGATCGCGAACTCCTCCCCGCCCAGACGCCCCAGTATGTCCGATGAGCGCACAATGGCATTCAGGTGTTCGGCCAGGGTTTTCAGGGCCTCGTCCCCCATCTCATGGCCATAGCAGTCGTTTATTTTTTTGAAATGGTCGATGTCCAACATGATGATCGAAAAATGGTGATGGTGGCGTGCAATTTGATTTTCCAACAGCAGCCCGTATTCGAAAAAGGCCCGGCGGTTACTCAAGCCTGTGAGCGGGTCAAGGCGTGCCAGGTTTTCAGCGATTTTCTTCTGCGTTTCCAGTTCTTTGGTGCGTTCGGCGATTCTGTCTTCAAGATAATCCTGATTGCTTTTCAGGGTTTGGGTCCGATTGTTGATGGCCCGGACAATCTTATCCAGTTCGTCCTCACGGTTTGGATGGTCTTTTCTGGACAGTTTTAACGGGATGAAGGATTTGTTGACGTCCAAATCGTTGGTGAAACTGGCAATGTGGAGCAAATGCCGGGTGACCTGGAAATGAAACAGGAAAAATATAAACGACGCCACCAGGAATATTTTGATTATGTTGGTGGACAGAATAACTCCCCATTTCCTAATCAGGGAATGGTAGGTTTCATCCAGACTGGCGATAACCCGGAGGGTGCCGACATCGATTTGCCTGTGGGGGGATGAATGGATCAGTTTAAAGCTTTTCTCTATGGTTTTACCATGGGGAATGGTGCCGGCCTTCCAGCCCCGGTGATTTTCAACGCTAACTTCCAGGTATTCGATTGCAGGAAGTTCCACCCACGCCTGGAGTTGGACCATAATCATCTCATCGTAAAAACTCCAGACGTTTTCAGCTAACGGCTTGAGATGCAGTTTTTCGATTTGATCGAACTGAATATGGATGTGTTCGAGGTCGTCATTGAAGTCGATATAAAGTTGAATCGCCGAAGTGAAGAGCGTGATTACGGAACTGAATAGGATAATGGCAATGAGTAGCCGTTTGCCTATTCTGCCCGCTTTTATAGTTTTCCCGCGTTTCGATTGTTTCATTGTCAGGTAAATTTATGCTTAATTCTTAAGGCGTTAGGCTGAACCTTGCCTTGTGGCAAGGAACGTATGGCCCTGGGGCCGTTTCTCGGAATTTTTTGCTCATCGAGGAAGTCTCAGCAAAAAGGCAGACAGCGAATCACAGGCTATTTGCTCCAAGGGTGAAGGCACTTTTTCCCGCTTTTTTTGAGTCATACAGCGCCATATCCGCTTTTTTGAACAATTCTCCGAAGTCCCCATCATCGACATCCATGGCAATCCCGATACTGACAGAAATTTTGGTATGCGGGAACTTCCGGGCAACTTTATCTCCAAATCCTGTCAGCAGTTGCTCGGCGCACTGTTCCGGCCTGTCCGCACCTTTCACCTGAGGAATAATGATGGCAAACTCATCGCCGCCAAGCCGAAAGAGATTTTCAGCGGGAAACAGCTGCTGCAGCAAGTCGGAAAAGGCGATCAGCACTCTGTCTCCTTCGTCGTGACCATGCTCATCATTGACTTCCTTGAAGTTATCGAGATCCACGAGCAACAGTGCCGTACCCGGTTGACAAGGGGTTTTCCGCATAAAATCCTGAAGACTGCGCCTGTTATTCAATTTGGTCAAATAATCGGTGTGGGCATCGATTAGCAGTTTGTTTTTGTATTGGTGCTCAAGAGTAATATCCACAAAAAGGTACACATGACCGGCCAGTACGCCAAAAGTATCCAGTAGCTTTTCATCATGGATTTTCAGAACTTTATTCTTTGAAAGGAGCAACGTCCCTTCTTTTTCTTTTTCGATAATCCATTTTTTACTGCGAGTGAATGATTTGGATTCATCGATCAAAAAATCGACTTTTTCGCCGACAAACTCGGTGCGATCAAGAGAGAAGATGTCGATACATTTTTGGTTGACACTCGTAATATTCCTGTCTTTGTCGGTCACCATGACGGCAAAAGGCAGCCCCTCAATCAAAATATTCAACTCGATCAGCAAGTTCTGCAGGTCGGTCACATCGTGGGCGAACCCAACCGTGCCGATAACCTCGCCATCGGTGTCAAAGATCGGTGATTTATAGGTTTTGAACTTTCGAAGTTCATCGCCGCATTTCACCGTTTCATCAAACAGGCAGGTTTCCTTCTTGTTGAGGACAATCTCTTCAGACTCCAGGCAAATATATTCCCCCTGGGCGTATTCATCAGGTTCAAGATCCCAGATGTAATAATGCCCGCGGCCTTCTATCTGAGCCTTGGTCTTATTGACGGTACGGCAGAAACTGTCGTTGACTTTCAGGTGGGCCCCCCGTGCATCTTTGAACCAAATCAGATCGGGCAGACTGTCTATCAGGGTATCCAGATATTTTTGGCCAAGGATGGTCTCGTCCCGTTCTTTGAGATGCCTTAAAATCCCGGCGAAGGAGGCCTGGACTTTATCTTCGGCAAAAGGCTTGACCCAGACCTGGTCAAAGAGGTGGTAATTCTCTGCCAGAACAGGAAAGCTATCGGAAGTAAAGCAACCTATCACGACAACCCGGTCTGCTTTGATTGACTTAATAGGCTCCAGGGATTCTGCTGCAACGGTTTGAAAATCGAGGACAATGATCGCATAGTCGTTCAAGTCGGTTTCATCAATATTGGGTGAGCAAAGAAACCGATGGGAAAACCTTTCCTCGGGTTGCACCCCTTGGAGAAGCGTTTCAATTTGAGAATCCTGTGAAACAATAAAGATATTGAGTAACCGATGATACATGGTTAATTCCTCGGTAATTTAAGCGAAAGGACAGCTTTGGCGCGTCAGCAAGACAAAATACAACATGCAAAAGATCTCGGATTTGAATAACGCAACAGTTATGCCGAAAACATTATGTCAGTTGTTCCAATTCACCTGTTAAGTGATGTTTTAGCAGCCTGTTTATGTTTATTTCCTGAGCAGAATGATAGGTGTGTGAAAATTCCCAAAAAATAATGCTAGATAGCAAGCCTGCTTATTTAGGGGCGTTGGCGTGAAAAGAATCCGGATGGTAACTTCTGATAAAAGGCCTCGTTAGGACTCGTACACAAACTGTGGCATCAGATGAAAATCATGTCCCGCTTGTGGGGCATGCCACATGTCGGCTATTTTTCGCAACAGAAGGAATAGGGAAAGGGGCAAGTCTTGGCTTGACTTATGTAGAGGAATGGAATGGATGTGTTTTACGGGATGGCTGTTTTCGAAGGGAGCGTAGTCGGGCCAAGTTAAACTTTAAATTTTTGCAGTCAATGAGCTTTCTTTTTATTTTTGGGTTTGGCTTTACTTCTCTATCGGCAAAAAAAGAGGCCCCTGATGAATGGCAGGGAAGGCAGAACGGGGCAAGGATTTTCGTTAATATGGGCCTCGTTACCGTTCTCGCAGTAGATTCATGCCTGAGTTCGACGGTTCTCTAAATATTCCATAATCGCCGCCGCAGACTGTTTCGAGAAGCTCACCGCCTCGGCAACGGTTTTTGCGCCGGTTACCACATCGCCGGACGCGAAAATGCCTTCGCGCGTGGTACGGCCCACCTCGTCGGTAATCACCAGCCCGCTTTTGCCGATTTCGATGCCCTTGAGATTACTTCTGGGGGCCTGACTCACCGCAATAATGACGGAATCGGCTTGAACAAACAGTTCCGACCCTTCGATGGTACGAAGGCTCGTTTTGCCATCTTCGGTTTCCACAAGCTCGGTTCGCACGCACCGCACGCCGTTGTCGGTAATCTCCACGGGGGCATGGAAAAAGGAAAACGCAACGCCTTCAATGCGGGCGTAGTCGTAATCATGCCGCGTGGCGGACATGGCTTCCTCTCCGCGACGATAAAGTATGCTCACCTCGGTCGCTCCGTTGCGCAGGGCGGTTCGGGCGGCATCCATGGCGACGTTGCCTGCGCCGATGACGGCGACCTTTTTTCCGAGTTCATAGGCTTCGGGGCTTTTGAGGTAGTTGATGGCGTAGTGCACATGGCCGAGGGTTTCGCCTTTAATGCGCAACGGGCGAGGGTTCCACACTCCGGTGCCGATAAATACGGCGGCGTAGGCATCATTGAGCAGGTCGTCAAGGGTGATGATGGGGCCGACAAGCATATTGGGGCGAAACTTGACGCCCAGGGCCAGCAACCGTTTCTTCAATTTATCCAGCAGATCCTTGGGCAGACGAAAATCGGGGATGCCGTATCGGAGGACACCGCCGATTTTGTCCTTGGATTCAAAAATCGTCACCTCGTAGCCGTTGGCTGCAAGGATAAAGGCGACGGTGAGACCGGATGGGCCGGAACCGATAATGGCTATGCGTCCGTCACGGCGAAGGGCCGGTTTCTCCGGCACATACTGGTCCAGGTAGTAGCTGGAGATGTAGTGCTCGATGTCACTGATTTGCACGGGGGCGCCATTACGGCCAAGCACACAATGCCCTTCGCAAAAATTCTCGTGCGGACAGATGCTGGAACAGATGACCGACAGCGGGTTGTTCTCAAACAGCATCTTGCCGGCTTCTTTCATCTTTCCGTCGAGAAACAGGCGGACCATGTCGCTAATGGCGGTTTGGTTTGGGCACCCTTTTGTACAAAGAGGCTTTTTACATTGCAGACAGCGCCTTGCCTCTTCGATGATATGCTTTCCCATACTGACGTACTCCCAACATATGGCAGCCTTTGCGGCTCCACGGGTGATGAACAGGGCACAGGGGGATGGTGCCCCCGCCATGGTTTCACGTCGTTTTCGTTTGCAGGACGAACCACCAGTATTCCACAGAATCGCCGGGCAAGTCTACACACAGGCGTTGAATCGCCCCTCCTCCGTACTTTGGGGGCCTACGAGATGCGCTGCGCTCAGTATTCCGCTTGTTTCGTCTGCCGGCCGGGTCGGCGAAGTTAAGGCCTTTGCTTTCGTTCAAGACTGCGGGGGCGTCCCCGCCCGGTGAAGGTCGAATCCGATATGGGAAGGTTTGACAAAAGCCTTTGTTTGCTTGTACTTATTAGTTGAATCTTGGATCGTTGTCAGGCCCCGCACGGTTGCTGAAATTATGATATTACCCACTTGGGCGATGACTTCAAAGCGCCGCTCACCAAATGAATCAGAGATATAGGTATGCCGAAACAGGTCTTCTTGTTTTTAACGCATTTGACGGATAGGCAAAGTAATGCCGAGCTTTCCAGAATAAAGAAAGCGGTCCCCGAAGGTAGCGAGGTGTTCATGCTGTTTCATTGTCATGGGCACAAGCAGCCATCGTTCACCGGCAATATTCACAAGTTTACGGACCGGGATCTTGAAGAAATCGGTTTTCCGATGCTCAGCGAAACCATCGTTCCCGGCAGTGGCCATTTTCCGGTCATGGCTTTCAGACGCCAATATCCCGAGTACGCTTTCTATTGGGTCATTGAATACGATGTGCGTTTTCGCGGCAACTGGGAAAAGTTTTTCACATACTATCAAGCGAGCCAGGCCGACCTTTTGACCTGCCATATCCGTAACTATCATGAAGAGCCGGACTGGTGTTGGTGGAAACTGCGGCATCCGGACAAAGAGATCCCTTTGCAGCAGAGGTATCGGAGCTTCAATCCTATCTATCGCATCTCAGCTAACGCTTTGGATTTTATCGATCGCATGCATCGGGAGCAGTGGACCGGACATTATGAAGAGCTGGTGCCCACCCTGCTTTTTCATAACGGTTACCAGTTGCAGGATATCGGGGGAACGGGCTCTTTTGTGAAAAAAGGCGATAGGAACAGGTTTTATATCGATAGCCCGGAGAGTCGTCGAGGTCGGTTGAAAAAAGGAACCATGCGATTCCGGCCATCCTTCACCAGACCGGGCTGGAGATGGAATAAACTGTACCATCCCGTCAAACGACCAGCGGACAGCAGCTGAGTGTAAATGTCCGCATCCATGCTTTTCCCCAAATTTGGAGCTCGAGTTTTTTGACCGAGTGGGTTGGGGAGGTTGTACCTTTCTTGTCGTGGCCACATACAAAGAAAGCTCAGAGAATGCTGAAAATCTTTCATCATCAATTCACCGTGCCCGAAGAGGCTCTTGACGAAAATGGCCACGTCAACAACGTGGTCTATGTCCAGTGGATGCAAGACGTCGCGCTTGAGCATTCCAACGCTCTGGGATGCAACAGCGACCTGTACCGGAAACTCGGCACCCTCTGGGTCGCCCGCTCTCACTATATCGAGTATCGCAGTCCGGCCTTCGCCGGCGATCGGATCGATTTGCTCACCTGGGTTTCTGACCTCAAACGGTCCAGTTCATTGCGCAAATACAAGTGGTTGCGCACGCGCGATCAGAAGGTTTTAGCCCAGGCGGAAACGAAATGGGTGTACGTGAGCGCCAAAACGGGACGACCCTGCACGATTCATGATGAGGTGATGAACTTGTTTTCTATTGTGTCGGTTGACGATGAACCGTAACGTTCAACTGAAAAGGTTCAGCGCCGAGGCTTTTCGGTCACACCTCTGATGCGGTGCACCGAAACTCCGGCCAGGTACGGTTCACTCAGCGATGTTTCGACAGAGGATATGACATCGATAGCGATCGCCAATGGCTGTTTCGAGAGTCTTCTCGAGTTTCGGAGCACTGGTTCTTTTCAGTTTCGAAAAAGCGAAAAGTACATGACGTTATCCTATTTTAAAGCTTTCCTCGAAAGGGGGCTGAAGGTCGGAACATGACAGGTAATATATTTGATGCATTACCGGCAGAGGTTTCAAACGAAATATTCGAGGACATCGTGCGCACCTCCCATGTGCGGATCGAAAGGATCATTTCCCAAGGTCATTCTTCCCCCGAGGTCGGCTGGTACGATCAGGATGAAAATGAATGGGTGGTGGTGCTTGAGGGGGCCGGTTCGATCCTGTTTGAGGACGGCAGGCAGGTCGTCCTGAACAAAGGCGATTACCTCGATATCCCTGCACATTGCAAACACAAGGTATTGTGGACCGAGAAGGAAGGGGTAACGATCTGGTTGGCCGTTTTTTATGGCCACCAGCATAGTCCGGCAGACTCCTAGGGGAATCGGCGCCGGCGTTGTCTATGTGTTTTGTCGTAACGGGGAGGGGAGACAGGCTGAAATTTAGCTTGTCCGTTGCGGGGTTGCCGAGAAAAAACTATATTTAAACAAAGTCGGAATGCCGGCTGCTTTCTGAATGCCGTCAACACAAAACATCGAAGCTGGCGTTCTGGCGGATCTGCCTTGGTGGTTTGGCGGGTTGCCCGGCCATGTTGCCAAAGCTGTTTCGATTTGCCTGCCTGTCCTCTATGGCTGTAGACCGGGGCTGAGAGTGGAGCGGATCGTTGCGATTTTGCGCACGGTGAGACACGGGGGGGCGGCGCTTTCAGAATCCTGACCAGAGACATACCAGGATGTCGCCGGGGATCCGTGACCGCCTGCCTGCATGGGGGTTCCATGTGAATAAAGGTTCTTGGCCTGAACCTTGAATGCGGTTCTACTGAGTTGGAGATTTTATTCAGATAAGGGTGGCCATGCCGTTGATACGTTTTTCCGTAGCCCAAAAAATTGCAGCTGGATATCTGCTGGTTGTGGTTTTCTGCCTGGCGGCTATTGTTTATGCACTTACAGCGCTTAATAGTCTGACGCAACGTTCCGAGAGTCTGGTTGTCCATGAATTCCGGGCGGTGGTCCTGGCGCGGGATTTTGCCCGAAGTCTGCTGGATGATGAGCGCCTGGAAAAGCAAACCCTCATCCTGCGGGATGCAGCCATGCTGCCGCTGTTGGATGCACGGCAGGAGGAGCTTGATTCAATCTTCAGACGCTTGGCGGCTATTCCGTTGCAGGGGCGTTTCGATGAGGTCGAGCATGTGTATACTGCCTTGACGGGGCCCCGGGTTGAAGAGCGGGCTTTGCTGGAGGAGCATGCCTGGGATAAGGCCGAGCAGCTTTCCTCCAAGATTATCTCGCCGTTGCGCGAGCAATTGTTCCAAAAGCTTCAGCAGTTTCGGTTGCGGCAGGAAGATCTCATGGATCAAACCCTGCATACCTTCTCCGAGAAGAGCAGCAACGCTTTCCGTCTTACTCTGGCTCTGGCCTTCGCCGGGATCGGCTTGGCCGCTTCGGTGGCAGCAGCTATTATTGTCAAGTTTCATCGCTCCATCGCCAGATTGACCGAGGCGACCCGGGCTGTCGCATCCGGGAGTTTCAACCATCCCGTGGGGTTGAACGACGAGGACGAATTCGGGCGGTTGGCTCTGGATTTCGCCGAAATGGAGAAGAAACTCAACGAACTGCAGACGTTTAACCTGGATGCCAATCCGCTTACCCGTCTTCCCGGCAATCTCACCATCGAACGGGAGTTGGAGGGCCGGATTGCCAGTGGCCGTCCGTTTGCCCACATCTACGTGGATCTCGATTATTTCAAAGCCTATAATGACCGCTATGGTTACCACGCGGGCAGCGATATTATCGCCAAGGTCGGCATCATGGTCAAAGCCGTGGCAGCCCGTCTCGGTAACGATCAGGACTTGATCGGCCATGTCGGCGGCGATGATTACGTGATTTTGAGTACCCCCGACCGGGCTGAACCGCTCGCCGCGGAGATGATCAAGCAATTTGACATGATGGTGCCCGGGTTCTATACCGAGGAGGACCGTAAAGTCGGTTATTTCAAAGGACAGGATCGCTACGGGGTGGAACGGGAGTTTCCCCTGCTGTCCATGTCCGTGGCCATTGTCTGCTCGGATAATCTGCGCAATCCTTCCGCCGAGGCCATCGGCCGCGAATGCGCCAAGATGAAAGAGTATCTCAAAAAGCTGCCGGGCAGCAATTACCTCATCGACCGCCGAGAGAAACGTTGAACATGCGCTTTTTATTCTATCTTTTTCTCATCTTTTTCCTCTGCGGGTGCGCATCCCGGCCCTTGCCCGCTTTTTTAACTCCTGACGACCAACAACTCTTTGTTCAGGGGATGACCGACCTGGACCTCCAGGGGGATCCGCCTGCCGCTTTCGCCAGCCTGCAGCAAAGCCATCCCGAGAGTCCCTGGACCAACCAGGCCCGGACTGTCAGCGAACTGCTGGAGACCACTCACAAGCAGCAGAAGAGCATCGACCGATTGAAGCGGGCCAAAAATTTCTATCGCCGCGAGAATAAAGTCCTGCATCGAAAAATAGACTCGCTGGAAGCCGATCGTCAAAAACTCAAGCAGCTCCTGATCGATTTGGAACGGCGCGGGGGGTGATCTGAACGATTCTGCGAGGGGCGCGAACCGAAGGCCCTGTCAGGGGGATTCGGGATCTTGTGTCCTTTGTGACAGATTATTGTATGGTCGGTGTATGACTTGACGGCCTTGAGCGAATGGAGACCATGATGAATCAGGATGAACAGCATCTGGATTTACTTTCAGTTTTTCACTATGTGGTCGGTGGCTTGACAGCGCTTTTTTCATGCGTGTTTCTGATGCATGTCGCCATGGGGGTTGCCATGCTTTGCGGTGCCTTCGACGGTGACGATGCGCCGCCACGATTTATGGCCTGGATGTTTATCCTGCTGCCGTCCATTGTGGTTCTTGCCGGATGGACCCTTGCCGGTTTCATTGTCGCCACGGGGCGCAAACTGAAAAAACGCACCTCCTACACCTTTTGTCTTGTGGTGGCCGGTATCGAGTGTATCGTTATGCCGTTTGGCACCGTGCTCGGAGTTTTTACCCTGGTGGTTCTGTCGAGGGAATCGGTGAAGGCATTGTTCTCCCGTCATCAGACCGGAGTGCTGAACTCCGATACGTTAAGCTGATCCGGCCGCTTTGCCTGGGCTCGTTTTTTTTGTCCGGTGTCCGGGTGTGGGCCTTTGGCCAGGGAGCAGATTGCAAAAAGCCGGGTGGCATTGCGCAGGCATTAACCCGTAGGATACGCCAGGCTTGTCGCCCCCATCATGCATGATTTACCGTTTAAAGAGGTCTTATGAAGGATTCAATTAAGAAAACGAATGCCGAACAGCAGGATCGCATGGTGGCCGAAATGCGCCGGGAACAGCAGGAGCGCCAAGCGGGGTACAGAGAACAGGCGCTGAAACTTTTTCCGCCGGTATGTGGTCGCTGCGGTCGTGAATTCGAGGGCAAAAAGCTGCGCGAGCTTACGGTTCACCACAAAGATCACAACCACGACAATAACCCGCCCGACGGCAGCAACTGGGAGTTGCTCTGTATTTACTGCCACGATCACGAGCATACCCGGGGCGTGCAGGAAACCCGCTGCGAAGAAGCCCCGTCCGCTGCTGCGAGCCGTCCATCCCTGGCACATTCCCCCTTTGCAGCGCTTGGATCCCGAATGAAAAAGTCCAGATGATGCCTTTGTAAAACCGGCCGGCGCGTGGGATGGGCCGCTTGAAAAGCCTGCCGTTCCGGACCATAAGCACGGAAGTTTCTGCGATATGACGACCCCAGTAGGTCACGAGACGGGAGGGGATGCAATGCTCGGTACAGTTCAGGCCTATCTAAAAGATAACCATGACCGCTTGGTGGAGGAATTGACAAGCTGGTTGCGGATTCCGAGTGTCAGCAGCTATGCCGAACGGGCCGAGGATGTGCGGCGGGCCGCGGTGTGGGCGCACCAGAAACTGGCGGACATCGGTTTTCCCAAGGTCGAGACGATTTCGACCGACGGCCATCCTCTGGTTTATGCCGAATGGCTTGCCCACCCCGATCAACCGACCCTGCTGGTCTATGGGCACTATGATGTGCAACCGGCCGAGCCGCTGGAAGAATGGCAAAGCCCGCCTTTTGAGCCCACCGTCCGCAACGGCAATCTCTATGCCCGCGGGGTTGTGGATGACAAGGGGCAGGTCATGTTGGTGCTGGCTGCGCTGGAGGCCTGGGCGCGGGCGGGCGGCGGCCTGCCGGTCAATGTAAAACTCCTTCTGGAGGGTGAGGAAGAAGCCAGCGGTGAGTCCATCGATGCCTATGTGCGAGCCAACCCGGAGCGCCTCGAGGCCGACGCCGCGCTGATCTGCGATACCTCTATGATCAGCGAAACGCAGCCGTCGCTGATCACCGGTCTGCGCGGGCTTGTGTACGCCGAGATTGCCATGTACGGTGCGCGGCGGGATCTGCACTCCGGCAGCTTTGGCGGCGTCGCCCCCAATCCTATCCACGCTCTGTGCCTTTTGCTCAGCCGTCTCAAAGGCGAGGACGGGGTGATCCGCATCCCCGAACTTGAGGCGGCAACGCCGTCGCCCCCTGCCGTTGAAAAACGCTTCTGGGATACAGATCCGCTGAATCTGGCCGGGCTGTTGCGCCATGAAATGGGGGTGGATGCGCTGGTCGGAGAAGCGGCCTTCCCGCCGCTGGAGCGGCTCGGCGCGCGACCGACCCTGGAGGTGCATGGCATCCGCGGCGGTTTTACCGGCGAGGGGGCCAAGACTGTCATCCCAGCCGAGGCGGTGGCCAAAGTCAGCCTGCGGCTGCCGGCGGGTTTGAAGCCGGATCAGGTATTTGATTGGTTGGAACGAGCCGTGCACCGTAATACTCCGGACGGGCATCGCGTCGAGGTCCGTCACCTGGGCGGTGGAGAGGGCATGGTGGTGGCGCCGGATAATCTTTTTATTAGGGCGGCTACCTCGGCGCTGCAAGCCACCTATGGGGTTACGCCCGTATTCATGCGGGAGGGTGGATCGATTCCGGTGGCTGCGTTGCTGGATCAGGTGCTCAACGTACCGGTGGTGTTGATGGGTTTCGGTCTGCCGGACGATGCCCTGCATGCGCCGAATGAAAAATTCAGTCTGGCCCAGTTTGACCGGGGCATGGCCACGGTGGCCGATTTCCTGGGGCGGATCAGACGTTAATGCCCGAGGCTATCGACTGCGGATGGAGAGGCCTGCCGAGATTGACGCGGGGCTACCGGCAAGACAATGGATTATACGAAAAGGCAGCCCGCGGGCTGCCTTTTCGTTTATGGCAGGAACGGTACGGAAACCGATGGGATGGCGCAAAGGGATTATTCCAGCAGGGCGTCGGTCTTGGCCGCCATGATCAAATCGTTGCGGTGCAGTCCCTTGATCTTGTGCGTCCACCACTGCACCGTTACCTCACCCCATGCGGTGACAATCGCCGGGTGATGTCCCTCAGTTTCCGCCAGCGCGCCGACCCGGTTGGTAAACTCCAGGGCCTCGGCAAAATTGCGGAAGCGGTAGGTTCGGCTTAGGCGCTGGACGCCATCGATGGTCAGGATCTGCCAGTCGGGAATCTGCGAGCGGAAACCTGCGATTTCCTCCGCCGTTGCCAACGGCGCGCCAACGCGACAGATCTCGCAGGTTTGTTCCGATAATCGTTCCATGCTTGGCTCCTTTGGTTTCTGGATTCGCGAACGGTGATAGTTCAACTATAGAAAACCATGTTGGATACACAACCTGCAAGATGAAGATATGTCAACGAGTCGTGTCTAAGCCATTGCCCTGTTCTTTCAAAAGAGGTAGATTTTACCGATGCGAGCCTCCGCTCGAAAATGAGCCCGGGCTTTGTCTCTGCGTATATGGTGGTAACTCGTACTGTCTGCAAGGGGGATGTGAGGTGACTTGTCAGGTTAAATCCATGTTGACCGATAACGTTCTCGTCTTTGATCTCGACGGCACGATCAGTGACCCGGCTTTCGGTATCTTGCGCTCCCTGAACCATGCCCTTCAAAGCTTTGGATATCCCCCTGTTTCCCATGAACAGGTAGGTCAATATATCGGGCCGCCTCTCGATGAAGTGTTCAGGACTATCGTCGGCACGTCAAACCGGGCACACATCGCCGCCCTGGTGGCCAGGTACCGTGAACGCTATGCCGGAGCCGGATACGGGGAGAACCGCCTCTACTCCGGCATACTGGAGGCGCTGGTCGAACTGTCGAACCGGGGATTCGGTATCGGTCTCTGTACCTCGAAACGCGCCGATTTTGCGCAGAAGATTCTTGAGAATTTCGGTATCCGTCGATATTTTGGCTTCATCAGTGGCGGCGATGTCGGCGTGAAAAAGGAGCAACAACTAGCCGAGCTGCTTGCCGCAGGTACGATACCGCGCTCCGCTGCGATGATCGGAGATCGTGCTGTCGATGTCCATGCCGCTCGGGCTAACGGTTTGCTGTCGGTGGCTGTTCTCTGGGGTTACGGTTCGCGTGAAGAACTCATCGCTGCGTGTCCGGATTTTTTACTGGAAACCCCAGCTGACTTGCGTTTTCCCGGCCCGCTGGCGTGATCGTTTGCTCGGTAAAGCAGCATGGCTGGGCTTTCCCGATCCGTTTTACTCTCTGCACGTTTGTTTTTTAATATTCCGCTCAACAAGGAGGATGGCATGAAAGCAAGCGAAGTTGCCGACGGTATTTTCCGTCTTTCCGCCAATATCGGTTCCGATATGCTTTTCGAGGGGATCTGGCCGTTGCCGCACGGCGCCTCGATGAATTCCTATCTGGTCAAGGGGCGGGATGTGGCCATTATCGACGGCGTTGGTGCCTGGGACGGGGTGCCCGAAACTCTGTATGCCCAGTTTGCTCAGGTCGGGGTCAAGGTGGAGGATATCCGCTACGTCGTCATCAATCATACAGAGCCGGACCACACCGGTTGGCTTCGGTCCTTCGCGGCCATGACCCGCGATTTCGAGGTGCTCATCACGGCCAAGGGGCTGGAATTGGCCAAAGCTTTCTACCCTCTGGATGTGCCTTACCGGGTGGTCAAGTCAGGCGATAGCGTCGATCTTGGCGATGGCAAGCAACTGGTATTCGAAGAGACCCCCAACGTTCACTGGCCGGATACGATGGTCACTTTAGAGCCGACCACCGGCTGCCTTTTCTGCTGCGATGCTTTCGGCACTTTCGGCGCGGTGGATGAATCGTCTTACGACGATCAGCTCGATGCGTCGCAGTTGGCGTTCTACGAGCGGGAGGCGTTGCGTTATTACGCCAATATCGTGGGGCGTTTTTCCATGGCGGTGAACAAGGCGATTGCCAAGGTCCGAAACCTGGATGTGCGCATCATCGCTCCAGGTCACGGGCCGGTCTGGCGACAGGATCCGGAGCGGGTTATCCGCCTTTACGAGCGTCTTGCAGCCTATGCCAAGGGACCGGCCAAGCCTTTGGTGACGGTGCTTTGGGGCAGTATGTACGGCAATACGGAAAAGATCGTGACGCCGCTGCTCGAAGGGATCGCCGACGAAGGCGTCGAGTCGGTGGTTTATCAGGTACCGCAGAGTCACATCGGCGATATCCTGGCCTCGGCGTGGGAGTCGACGGGCATCGCTTTGGCCATGCCTACCTACGAATTCCAGATGTTCCCTCCCATGGCCGCCATTTTGGACGAACTCGGCCGTAAACAGGTCAAAGGCAAACTGGCATTGCGAACGGGTAGTTTCGGCTGGTCCGGAGGTGCGCAGCGGGAGCTGGACGAAATCGTTGCGCGTCAGAAGATGGGCTGGAATTTTCTGGAACCGGTGGAGTTTCGGGGGGCACCCGGTGCAGAGGATCTGAAGCTCATTCGTCAACGCGGTGGAGAACTGGCGAGACAGGTTCGGGAAACCGCCTTGGCGGATGTCTGATCCCCGATCCTGAGGGCGTGGGCAACGGGGGATGTCGAATCGTTTACGGATGTGGCTCTGGGCGGCGTCCGGTTTTGTCAGAGCGTCACAGGGACGACGGCGTGGCATTTTTGCTGATGAATCCATGACGTTGGGGCATGCAGGGGGTTGTCGCCTTCGACGTTTGGGGTTAGAATAACCCCCTTTTTACCCATAAACGAGGTTCTCTCATGGAAGATAAAATGGTGCTGGTCACCATGACCGGTCCGGATCAGGCCGGTATCATTTCAGCCGTGGCCGGATGTATTGCCGAAGCGGGTGCGCGCATTCGCGATATCGAGCAGAGTGTGGCGCATACCATGGTTTCTCTGTCGGTGCTTATCGATTTGCCCGACGGCATGCGCGACCAGAAGCCGTTGCTCAAGGAGTTGCTGTTTCGCGCCAAGGAACTCGGGCTCGATCTCGACTTCGAACCGGTCGACCCGGAATCCTATCGTTTGCGCGAGCCCGGTTGCATGTATGTCCTGACCATGCTCGGCTCGGAGGTCAACGCCGAAGTGCTGACCCGCATCGGTGCCACCCTGGCCGCTGCGCAGGTCAACATCCAGCGTATCAACAAGTTGACCCGTGGACAATTGCGCTGTGTCGAACTTGTCATCAATGTGCCCCCGAGCCTCGACATCAAGGAGCTGACGAGCGAGTTGCTCAACGCCGGCGTCGGTCTCGGCATCGATATCGCCCTGCAGAAGGAAAACCTGCACCGCCGTGCCAAGCGGCTGGTGGTGCTCGATATGGATTCGACCCTGATTCAGGTCGAAGTAATCGACGAGTTGGCGCGGCTGGCCGGCATCGGTGAGCAGGTGGCGGATATCACCCATCGGGCCATGAATGGCGAACTCGATTTTCAGCAGGCTCTGCGCGAACGGGTGGGGCTGCTCAAAGGGCTTTCGAGTGAGGCCCTGGAGGAAGTCTATCGCGCCTTGCCCTTTACCCCCGGAGCCAAAAATCTGATCCGCGTTTTGCGCCAGCTCGGTTTTAAGACCGCGGTGATTTCCGGCGGTTTCAGCTTCTTTACCGACCGCCTCAAAGAGGAACTCGGTCTCGACTATGCCTACGCCAACGACCTTGCCATCGAAAACGGTCAGGTGACCGGTGAGGTGCGTGGAACCATCGTCGATGGACAACGCAAGGCCGAACTGCTGGAGGAGATCGCCCGGCGCGAGGGGATTGCCCTGAGTCAGGTCATCGCCATCGGCGATGGCGCCAACGACCTGCCCATGATCGGCAAGGCCGGTTTGGGCGTGGCTTTCAATGCCAAGGCCCGGGTGCGGGAGCAGGCCCAGTATCGGATCAATCAGCCGAGTCTCGATTCGATTCTCTATCTGCTCGGTATCGCCGAGTGGGAAATGGCGGAGCTGGAGGCGTGAAGCTCCCCGCGCCGCTGATCGAGGGGCGACTGGTGCGCCGCTACAAGCGCTTTCTGGCCGATGTGGAACTGGCCGATGGATCGCTGGTGACGGCGCATACACCCAATACCGGCAGTATGTTGCAGTGTGCCGTGCCCGGGCATCGGGTGTTGATCTCGCGCAGCGACAACCCCAAACGCAAGCTGGCCTACACCCTGGAACTCATTGAAGTGGCGGGGTTCTGGGTCGACACCCATACCCATCGCACCAACCGGGTAGCCGAGGAGGCGCTGCGCGGCGGAGCGGTCCTGGAATTCACCGGCTGGCAGGTGACGCCGGAGCATACTTACGGTGACAGTCGGATCGATTTTTTGCTGCAGCAAAACGATCGTCAGGCCCTGGTGGAGGTCAAAAACGTTACCCTGTTGTGCGATGGACAATGCGCTTGTTTTCCAGATGCGGTCACCACGCGCGGTCAGAAGCATCTCCGCACTTTGATGGACGCTCGTCGGGCGGGGATGCGCGCGGCGATACTTTTCGTTGTGCAGCGCGGCGAGGCGACCGCCTTCAGGCCTGCCGACACGATCGATCCCGAATACGGACGCTTGCTGCGCCAGGCGGTATCCGAGGGGGTAGAAGCTTTGGCCTATCGCACCCGTATCTCACCGACGCAAACCTTCATCGACCGCCGCCTGCCGGTATGGCTCGATTGAGGTTTAAGTGCGGGTAGAGAGTTTTTACCGCAGAGCCCACAGAGAACGCGGAGATATTCATAAAGTTTTGCATTAAACAATTTGATTTTCTCTGCGGTCTCTGCGTGCTCCGCTGTTCATGCTTTATTGGCTCTCCATGAGTTGTCTTCTGCTTCAACTGCATCCCAAAGAAACCTTGCAACAAGGGTAAGTTAGCACCTGGTTCTTTTTAGTACTCACCCTTCAGAATCTTAAGGAGCCCCGCCATGCGCGCGGTCGGCCTGATCACCGAATACAATCCCTTTCACAACGGTCATCTGCATCATCTGCGCGCCAGCCGCGAGGCTGCTGGGGCCGAGGTGGCAGTGGCGGTCATGAGCGGGCACTTCCTGCAGCGCGGTGAGCCGGCCTTGCTCGACAAATGGCGGCGCGCTGAAATGGCGTTGCGCTGTGGCGTCGATGTGGTTGTCGAACTGCCATTTCCTTTCGCGTGTGCCAGCGCACCTCATTTTGCCCGTGGAGCTGTCCAGTGTCTCGATGCCCTCGGTGTCGACAGTCTTTGTTTCGGCAGCGAATCAGGCGACCTGGGGGCTTTGCAACGTTGCGCCCAGTTGCTTGAAGAATGCGGGGAACAAGTAGCTGAACGAACCGCGACACTGCTGCGCCGGGGGATGCATTATGCCGCGGCCCGCAGTCAGGTCTGCGCCGAACTGTCCGGTTGCGACGCCGCCACTCTGCCTTTGCACCAACCCAACAATATCCTCGGTATCGAGTATCTGCGTGCCCTTCGAGCTACCGGCAGCGCCATGCAACCTTTCACCATTTCGCGTCTGGGTGCCGGTTATCACGACGATGCGGTGGGGCCCGGCAACATCGCCAGCGCCAGCGGTATCCGAAAACGACTGGCTATGGGCGAGACCGTGGATGAGCTGCTGCCGGCACCGGCTGTAGATGTGGTGGCGGGGGCCCGTGCCGACCGGCTTTTCCCCGATGAGGATTTGCTGCACCGATTGTTGCTGGCGCAGATCTTTCGCGGCCGCGACTATCTGCAGAGCCTTTACCAGGTCGAAAGCGGCATCGATGCGCGTCTGACCGATGCTGCCGCCACCAGCCGCGACTGGCAGGCATTGGTGGATGCGGTGAAGGTACGTCAGTTCACCCGCACCCGCATTCAGCGGACCCTGATGTACATTCTTAACGATGTACGTGGCGACCTGATGGCCAGCCTGCTGGCTGCCGGTCCGCTTTACCTGCGACTGCTCGGCAGCAGCCCGCGCGGGCGGGCGTTTCTTGGCGCGGCCCGCAAGCGTCGTCGCCTGCCCATGGTCACCAACCTGTCACGGATCTACTCCCAGCTCAAACGCACCTACGGCCCCCGGTCCGAAGACTACCGCCTGGCTTTGGCCATGCTCGAACTCGACCTGCGCGCCACCCGCAACTACTCCCTGCTGCTGCCCGGCTGGTCCGGCGTCAGCCGTGAGCGCGATTTTTTTGAAGCCCCCCTCGATATCCATTCCGCCATCTGAAATTCTGCCGCTTTCCAACCCCGCTTTCCCCCCCCCTGTAGGATGTGCTGAGGAACGAAGCGCATCGATCTTAAACACTGCCGATTTCCAACCCCGCTTTCCCACTCTGCCGGATGTGCTGAGGAACGAAGCGCATCGATCCAGCTCCCTGCTTGAACCTTGTTATACTTACAGCCGGTGTTTGTCCCGTCGGCGATGTCTGCAAAGGGGGAGTGGGGATGATTATTCTGGCCTATGACGGTTCATTGAACGGCGACTGGGTTTCGCGGTACGCCATGCGTTTTGCGGCGCATGTCGGCACCTCCTTGTCCGTGTTGCACGTCAGCGATGGGAGTCAGAACCCCGACCAGCTGTTCGTCAAACTGCAACGTCTGGAGCGCGAAAGTCAGGCCCTTGGGGTCGAAGTGTTCACCGAAATCCTGCCTGAGGAAAAAAGTGTTTACTTTACGTTATTGAAACACCTGCCCACCGGCCCCGGGAATATTGTGGTATGCGGCACCCGCGTACGCTCCCGTCAGCGTCGTTTTCTGTCGGGGACGATCGCGGAGAAGCTGTTGCGCACCGGGCACTTCCCCGTGTTGGCCCTGCGGGTGGTGCAGCCCGGTCTGCTCGGCACGCCGCGGGACTTGTTGCTGCCGCTGGCCGGTCATCCGCGCGGATTCGCGGCGGCCTGGCCGTTTTTCCGATTGTTGCTGCCGGAGGTCGATCAACTCTTTCTGCTGCGCTGTATGCAGGTCAGTCCTTTGCGCCTGTCAAATCTGAGTATGGTGCGTCGGGAGGCCATGCGTCAGGCCGGAGAACGTTACCTGTCCGGGGTTGCCGAGGAGATTCTGCATCGGCGCGGGGACAGCTCGTTCCGCCTCGACTGGCGGATTTCGATCTGCGACGACTGGGTGCGTCATGTTCTGATTCACGCCAGCCGGCTTAAGGTACGCATGCTGTTGTTGGGGGCTACCGAACGCCCCTTGGGGCATCGGTTGCTTCATGGCAATGCCCTGGAGCGGATTCTGCGTGGGACCCCCTGCGATGTGGGGATTTATCGAAGCCTATGAGCGATACGCGGCAGATACAGCAATTATCCCCTGAGGAAGTCTTCGGATTTTTGGGCAGTCGGCAAGAAGGCCTTAGTCCGGGCGAGGTCGAGGAGCGCGTGCGGGAGGTCGGGCGCAATACCGTCGAGGTGCGCGATCGTTGGAAATGGCCCCGTACCCTGGCCCGGCAATTCAGTAATTTCTTCACCATCCTGTTGTTTGTTTCCGCCTGTATCTGTTTCGTGGCCGACCGGATTCAACCGGGCGAAGGCATGAACGTGCTGGGTTGGGCCCTGGCCGGCGTGGCGTTGCTCAATGCTCTGTTCAGTTTTATCCAGGAATACCGGGCCGAACGGGCCATGCAGGCCCTTCAGCAGTTCCTGCCGCAACGTGTGCAGGTGGTTCGAGATGGCGCGACACGGGAGATCCTGGCCGAGGAACTGGTGCCCGGCGATGTCCTGGTCATCGGCGAGGGGGATCGCATCCCGGCCGACGCCCGACTGGTGGAGTGCCAGGACCTGGTGGTCAATAATGCTCCGCTGACGGGAGAGGCCAAGCCGGTGGCCCTGACGGCGGTGGTTGAGGATGCCCGACTCATCGAAAGTCGCAATATCGCCTTCGCCGGTTGTTCGGTGTTCAAGGGACAGGCCGTGGGGGTCGTGTTCGCCACCGGCATCCGCACCGAGTTCGGCAAACTGGCGCATTTGTCCCAGGTCATCCGCCGCAACCCATCCTCTCTGGAGCGGGAAACGGCGCACATGGTCAGGGTTCTTACCGTCATTGCCGTGGCCATGGGGCTGGCCTTTTTTACCTATGGGGTGGTCAGCGGTCGATCGTTGTGGGTCAACTTGGTGTTTATGATGGGCATCATCGCCGCCAACGTACCCGAGGGCCTGTTGCCCACCTTTACGCTGTCTCTGGCCATGGGCAGTCTGCGCATGGCGCACAAAAACGTGCTGGTCAAGGGCCTTAATGCCGTGGAGGCACTTGGGGCGGTGCATGTGATCTGTACCGACAAGACAGGCACCCTGACGTGTAATCAGCTGCGCATCACCAGCCTGTCTTCGCCTTTGGACGCCACCCTGTCGGAGGATCCGCAGGCCCAGCAACGGTTGCTGGAACTGGCTCTTGGCGCATCCTCGGTGCGTCGCAGCGAAAAGGGGCTCAGCGGCGATCCCCTCGATGTGGCGATCGCCCTGGCCTATCAAACACGCCAAGGGGACCTGTCCGAGGTGCGCGAGACGCTGCACAAGGGGTTTGCTTTCGATGCCGGGAAACGTCGCTCGGGCGGGGTTTTTACCTGGCGCGGACGCCAGGTGTTTTCGGTCAAAGGTGCCTGGGAGGCCCTGCGGCCCCTGCTGACCCATATGGAGTCGGGGGATGGAGGCCAGCCCGTGATTGCCGACGAAGCCGCTCTGAACCAGGCCGAAGACCATATGCGGCGGCTGGCCGGAGCCGGTTTGCGGGTCATCGCCGTGGCCTGGCGGGAACTGCCCGAGGATACGGATCTGACGACAGTCAGCCAGGGTCAGTTGGAACAGGGGCTGATTCTGGGCGGTTTTCTCGGCATCGAAGACCCGGTGCGCCCGGAAGTTCCTGCGGCGGTGCGTACCTGTCACGAGGCCGGTATCGAGGTGCTGATGATTACCGGCGATCATCCCGATACCGCTCTGGCCGTAGCCCGTAAAAGCGCCATTGTATCCGAACATAACGATGGTGCCCGGATCCTCACCGGCGATGTGCTGGAGCAACTCACAGAGCGTGAGCTGATGATCCGGCTGACGGACGGCGTACGCATTTTCGCCCGCACTACCCCGGAGCAGAAGATGAAAATCGTTGCCGCGCTGCAGGCCATGGACAAGCTGGTGGCCATGACTGGCGACGGCGTCAACGATGCGCCGGCCCTCAAGGCCGCCGATGTCGGTATCGCCATGGGGCGCAGCGGCACCGACGTGGCCCGGGCCTCGGCCCAGATCATTCTGCTGGACGACAATTTCGCCTCCATTGTCGCCGGGGTGGCGGAAGGCCGTACGGTGTTCGCCAACATCAAGAAATTCACCAACTATGTGCTGGTCAGCAACGGTCCGGAGATTCTGCCCTATCTTATCTATATCCTGCTGCCGGTACCCCTGGCGTTGACCGTTATCCAGATCCTGTCCATCGATCTTGGCACCGACATCATCCCTTCCATGGCGTTGGGCCAGGAGGCGCCCGATCCGGAAGAGATGCAGCATGGGCCGCGTCGCCGCGATCAGGGCCTTTTGACTCCGGCTCTGATCTGTCACAGTTATATGTTCCTCGGGTTGCTCGAGGCGTTGTGGTCGTTGGGGCTGTTTTTTCTGGTGCTGGTACAGGGCGGTTGGCACTACGGGCAGGATCTGGGGGCAGCCGATCCCCTCTATCGCTCGGCGACGGGAATCGCCCTGTCGACCATTTTGCTGATGCAGATCGGTAACCTCATCGGCAGGCGTTTTGCGAGGCGATCCGGCCTGGATCGGGGGCTGTGGGTTAACCGTCTGCTGCTGGCCGGTATCCTTGTTCAAATCCTGTTCAGCTGGGCGCTGCTGTACACCGCTCCGTTACAGAAGGTGCTCGGCACCGGTCCGGTGTCCTGGCGGATGTTTGCGCTGGCCTGGTTGGGGATTCCGCTTATTTTCGGTCTCGATTATGTGCGCAAGCGGTTGCTGGGGGAGCGGGCGATGCGGTAGGCGAGCGGGAAACAGCCTCCCCCGTTTGACCGGGGGAGGCGTGGGGTATTATTCCAGAATCAGGTTGGGCAATTCGTCCGTGTCATCGTCCTTCACCGGGAAATGTTCCGCCAACATTTCACCGCATTTGCCGATAGCCTGGCATAAGGCATCGCAGGCGCGTCCTTCGTGGATGCCGGCGGTGATCTCCGCAATCAGGCCGTCCCAGGTGTGGGGCGGTACGGCGTCGTTGATGCCGCGATCGGCGAGAATCTGTACGCGATGCTCGAACAGGCAGATGAGGATCAGGATACCGGTATTGTCGCGGGTGTGATGCAGTTGCCGTTCGACAAAGGAAACCAGGGCCTTTTCCGCGACCTCGTCAGTCATTTCCTGCGAGGTGATGAGGGATCGTTTGAGGGGCGGGCAAAACCGGATCAGCCATTTGCAGGGCAGGTAAAGCAATAAAAATGCGGCCAGAAAAACCCACAGCGACTCGCCGAAAAAACCCCAACTGAGGGTGGTGGCCGCTGCCAGGGCGAAAAAACCGCCGCCGATGATTTCAGCGCGGGGGTAGTCGTAGGCGCAGGGCGCGAGCATCGGCACGATTTCACCGCTGGTGTGTTTTTCAGCGGCCTGCACGGCCTGCTCGATGCGTTGCTGCTGCTCCGCTGAGAAAAAATTGTCGGTTGTATATTTCATCGGATTCCTCCTACCAGCTGCCCGAGGAGCCACCGCCGCCAAAGCCGCCGCCTCCGCCGGAAAAACCGCCTCCGCCACCACTGAAGCCACCGCCGCCTCCGAAACCGCCTCCGCCGTACCAGATGCCGCTGCGGCGGTGCGAGCGGCGCCGCGGACCGGCCAACAGCAGCCATGGGCCCAAAAACAGCAGCAAGGTCCAGAACCCGCTGGGTCGCCGTTTCTTGGCCGGTTTGCCCTGGTAAGCACCGCGCACCGCCTGGGCCATGGCGTTCATACCGGCGACGATACCGGCATCATAGTCCCCTTTACGGAAGCGCGGCGTGATCTCCTGATCGATGATGCGTCCGGTCAGCAAATCGGTGAGACGATCTTCCAGACCGTACCCGACCTCGATGCGGATTTTGCGATCATCGCGGGCGATGAGCAGCAACGCGCCATTGTCTTTGCCCCGCTGGCCGATGCCCCAACTTTCGGCGACTCTGAGGCTGTAATCCTCCAATACCTCTCCCTCCAAGGAAGGGATGGTCAGTACCACCAGTTGTGTCGAGTCGCTACGCTCGAAATCGCGTAGGCTCTGGTCCAGTTGCCGCTTGGTGGTAGATGACAGCAACCCGGCCCGGTCGTTGACATAGCCCGATGGTGGCGGCACCTCCAGAGCTTGCAGGGGCATGGCAGTTGCCAGCAACAGTCCTAAAAGGAGAAAGATCCGTTTGCCCATATCAGAAATTCACCCTGGGCGCCTGGCTGGCACCGGTCTCGGCCTGGAAGGGGGTCTTGCGCTCCAGGTGCAGCATGTACTTGTTGGTCAGGTTGTTGGGAAAGGTACGGATGGAACTGTTGAAAATCTGTACCGCCCGGTTGTAGCGCTGCCGGGCAACGTTGATACGGTTCTCCGTTCCTTCGAGTTGATGTTGCAGGTCGATGAAGTTTTGATTGGCTTTAAGGTCCGGGTAGCGTTCGGCTACCACCAGCAGCCGCGACAGAGCACCGCTCATCTGTGACTGGGCTTGCTGAAAACCGGCCAGAGCTTGGGGATCATCCAATTTGTCCGCACTTATTTTAACCTGGCCGACCTGTGCGCGTGCTTCGGTTACAGCCTGCAAGGTCTCTTTTTCGTGAGCCGCATAGGCCTTGACCGTGGATACCAGATTGGGAATCAGGTCGGCGCGGCGCTGATAGGTCGCTTCCACGTCCGCCCAGGCGGCGATTACCGCTTCTTCATTTTCCTGCATCCGGTTGTAACCGCAGCCGGACAGATTAAGGGCCATGGGCAGTAAAACCAGGAAGAAAATCAGATGCTTCATTACGTGTTCTCCTGTAAAATGAAAAAAGTTTTGTGAACGCTTATAAATGCATGACTCATCAATGGTAAATAAGGGACAGGTTTTTGTAAAGGCATACTCGGTCTTCCAAGAGGTCTTTGCGTGGAATTTGACATGCCGGCAATTGTTTCTATGCTGAATATCAGGAGGTGTGCTCATGAAACAACATCTGGTTCTGGTGGGAGGCGGCCATGCCCACATGACCATTATGCAACGCCTATCCGATTATGTCAGTCGCGGACACCGCGTCACGCTGATCAGTCCCGGCGCTTATCACTATTATTCGGGCATGGGGCCGGGGATGCTGGGTGGCACCTATCATCCCCGGCAGATCAGATTTCATGTGCGTCGCATGGTCGAGGATCGCGGTGGCGAGTTCATCGAGGCTGAAGTCGTGAGGATCGAAGCCGACCGGCGTGTGCTGTCGCTCGATACCGGACAACAGGTTTCCTATTCCGTGGCCTCATTCAATACCGGCAGCGGTGTGCCGCTGGAGCGGATCGGTGCGACCCGTACCGATGTGCTGCCGGTCAAGCCTATCCACAATCTGCTGGCGGTTCGCCAGGAGCTGCTTGAGCGGTTGCCCCGGCAGGCTCTCAAGGTGCTGGTGGTCGGCGGAGGCGCAGCGGGTGTTGAAGTCGCCGGTAATTTATGGCGTCTGGCCGATCAAGCGGGGGGACGGCTCGATATATCCCTGATCGCTGGTAAACGGTTATTGGGGCGGTTTTCCGATAAAGTGCGATCTCTGGCCCTGGCTTCCCTGACCCGGCGGGGCATCGACGTGCGGGAGGGGACGCACGTCCTTTCAGCCGGGGACGGCCGTGCCGTGCTGGACGATCATAGCGAAGTGACCTTCGATCTGGCTTTGAGCGCATCGGGGGTGCAGCCATCAGGGATCTTCCAAGCTTCGCAATTGCCTGTCGGCCCGGATGGCGGTCTGCTGGTGAATGAATCCCTCCAGTCCGTCGCCTATCCCGAATTGTTTGGCGGTGGCGACTGTATCAGCTTTCAGGAACGGCCTTTGGACAAGGTCGGCGTCTATGCGGTACGAGAAAATCCGATACTCTACCGCAACCTGATGGCGGCGTTGGAAGACCAGCCCCTGATGCGTTTTTCGCCGCAGAAGAGTTATCTTCTGATTCTCAACATGGGGGATGGGCGCGGCATTTTCGCCAAAGGTTCGCTGGCTTTGGATGGGCGCTGGGCGTTTCGTTTCAAGGATTGGATCGACCGCCGCTTCATGAACCGTTTCCAGTTGTCGGGGGAATTGGACGATAAGGCTAACCTATTCGACGCATGATGGCGACAGGAGGAAAAGGTATGAGCATTCTGAACTATTTCAAACCGGTTTCAACCTGGTCGGTGCAGCAGGTACGCGATTTTCTGCAGAGGAAATCGGCCAAGGATTACAATCTGGTGGATGTTCGTCAGCCGGGAGAATACGAAGCCGGCCACCTGCCGGGGGCCATTCTGATTCCCGTGCGCCAGATCGAGGAACGTTTCAAGGAACTCGACCCGGAGAAGCCGACCATCACCTATTGTGCGGCCGGGGTGCGTAGCCGCGCCGCTGCGGCGGCCCTGAAGAACGTGGGCTTCAAGGAGGTCTACAGCATGTCCGGCGGCATCAATGCCTGGGAGGGGCTGGTGGCGGTGAACGAGCCGGAGCTGGGGGCCGTATGGTTTGACCCTGCGCATACCCCCGAAGACCACATCGCCATGGCCTGGCTGCTGGAGGACGGCACCCGACAGTTTTACGCAACCCTGGCCGATACGCGCCACCAGGCCGGCGAAAGCGAATTTTTCGGTCGTATGGCGGCGGTCGAGGAACAGCACAAACAAAGTCTGATGAATCTCTTTTCCGGGATTCGCGGCAGTCATGAGGATTTGCCCGCAGCGGTGTTGAAGGAACGCGGAGAACAGACGGTGCTGGAGGGCGGCGTGACTCTGGACCAGGCGTTGAAGTTTGTACAGGGCAAGCCCGTTCAGGAGGTTCTGGAACTGGCCATCAGTTTCGAGTCCAATGCCCTGGATCGCTATATGCTGCTGTATGCCCATATGTCCGATCCGAAAAGCCGAGAGGTGTTTTTACGCCTGGCCGATCAGGAACGGCAGCATTTGCGCCAGCTCAGCGATCGCCTTGACCAGGTTCTGGCGGGGCTCTGACCCAAGTATATTGGTATGCAAGGTCAAAGCGGGGCAGAGGTCTTACTGCCCCGCTTTTAATATGGTGGACAGATTCCCTCGTTGTTGTTTTAGTGGAGAGAGATGCTTATTTTGAACAAATGGATTCTATTCATCGATGGAAGCGTGCATCCGCAATCCGGGATCGGATACGGGGCATACCTCGCTGTGAAAGAAAGCGACCTTTCGTTGGATGCGTTGAGCGCGCGCGTAAAGGTGTTGCGGTTTTATCCCACATCCTCCACAAGATTGGAATTGCAGACTTTTTTATGGGCATTGGGGGAGCTGCCTTCATCGGCGCGGCATGTGACTGTGTATACCGATTCCCAAAACATTATCGGCTTACATGGAAGACGTGAGCGTATTGAGAAAAATAATTATCGCTCCCGGAACAAAAGGCTTCTTAATAATGCCGATCTGTATGAGGGGCTTTTCCGAAAAGCTGATCAATTTAACTGTTCTTTTGTTAAAGTGTGCGGCCATCAGCTGTCACGCGAAAAAGATGCTCTCGATAGGCTTTTTACGCTGGTGGATAGAGCTTCCAGAAGCGCTTTGCGAAAAGAGGTTCGGTGGAAAACCTGTTGCTGATGGGGTTGATTCGATACTTTGACTCCAGGCGTTTGTTTCGTGGCGCAGCCAAACAGCGCCACCGTTTTTTTAACGATTAGAAGGGGCTTTTTGTGGCATTAAAACCGACCATATATAAATTCCGTATTCATTTGTCAGACCTGGATCGTAACTATTATGACACGCTCAATTTGACACTTGCCAAACACCCCTCCGAAACCCTGGAGCGCATGATGGCGCGTATGCTGGCGTTTTGTATTAACGCCCAAGAGCATCTGGCTTTTACTAGAGGTATTAGTGTCGTGGAAGAGCCTGACATCTGGACGCGAACTCTGGATGATAAAATCGCATTGTGGATCGATATCGGAGAACCCGCCGTCGATCGCATCAAAAAAGCGACGCGCATTGCGTCGGCAGTTAAAGTTTACAGTTTCAATTCCAAAGCGGATGTCTGGTGGGAAAAAGGACGACAGGATTTTAACGCGTTGAAGGTATCTATTTTTCAGTTTCAGTGGGGATGCATTCAGGCGTTGGCGAAGCTGGTGCAGCGGACCATGGATATTTCCGTTACCATTACGGATGATTCTGCCTATGTTGCCGCTGGAGCAGGGGAGTGCGAGGTGGCCTGGTCGCTGTTGCAGGCTTCATGACTTAGCGCTCAAGGGGGATGCGACCCTCAGGGGAGCTATTGCTTAATTGAAAATCAAAAGCGGGGCAGTGGTTTCACTGCCCCGCTTTTGGTTGTCTGCAAAGAAAACCATACGCACATTTGTCGGTACGGACCACGATGTTTTCGGTTCGGGCTGTGACGACGCCCCATATCAATATTCGCATTCACTCTAATTAAATATTGTAATCTCATTATGATGATGGTATTTGTAACCAATTGTCTCGATTATGTTTATGTGTCAGCTGTCTTAGCGGTCTTGTTTGTCTGAGACCTTTGCGGCAAGGGACTGCATGGCAATATTGTAGCGGGGATTGAACAACTTGTGGCTTTTTGCGTGGCGAGGGATAACCTGCATCGCGCAAAAACATTGAATTTTATTTTCCCAGATGGAAGGAAACTAAAACCGTGAAACAGATGCGTATTGCCCTGGCGACCCTGGTCGCCGTGGCTATGGCTTTGCCTGCCATGGCCATCAATGTCGAATGGCACGGCGACCTCAACAACCGTTTTTCTTACAGCACCCAGGCCGATACCTCGGTTCGCATCAGCAAGGACAACGAGAAATACCTTGGCTCTCTCTCTGTCTCACTGATTCCTGGCTTTGCCCCTATCAAAGAAGTCGCTGCCCAAAAGGCTGTTTCGTTACCGAACACCAAGAAACAGAAAAACGACAGTGATTTTTTCGGTGAAATCAAGTACCGCATGCATATGGTCGTTTCCGATGACGACAAAAAGGTCAAAGGCGTGGTCGGTTTCGAATTCGGCTCCGCCAAGTTCGGTGGCAGCGGTGCCGATTTTGGCGGTGACGATAACGTGTTTGAGTTGCGTTGGGCTTATACCGACATCGAACTGCCTTTCGATCCCGCGTCGCGTCTGACCGTTGGCTTGCAGCCGGTTGGCTACAACTATTTACTGTGGTCCGACAACGCCGGTGGCGTCAAGTGGACCCGCAAAGATGGCCACTGGGGTTACTCCCTCGGTTGGTTCCGCAACGACTGGAGCGACGATAATAGCGACAAGGTGGCCGATGATAAAAGCACGTATGATGACGCTTACGCCGCCGACTTGACTTACGTTTTTGACAATGGTAACAGCCTCAACGCTTTTGTCATCTACATGGATCAAGGTCAGGAACCCTACGGCGTAACACTTATTCTCCCGGACGAATTCCCTATCCCGGGCGGTTCCACTTTTTTTGTGGAAGCCCCTTTCACCATTCAGGATGAAGAAATCTGGATTGGCCTGTCCGGCAAGGGCAAATGGAACAACCTGTCCGGCCTGTTTACCGGCATCTTCCTGACCGGTGAGGTCGATTACGATGGCATGGGATCCGAGGATCGCCGTGCGTTTATGTTCCATGGTCAAATCGATTACACGTTTGGCAAAAATACCTTTATCCTGGGGGGGCTGTATGCTTCAGGCGACGACGACCCCACTGATGATAAACTTGAAAACTTCGACGTCATCGACATCTCCACCTCGATTTTCGGTTCGGTGATTATCTTTGACAACTTCTGCGATGACAACTCTTTCAGCCAGGCTCCCTATGTTTTCGATCAGGGTTACAAGATGATCTATGCCGGGGTTGATCATAAGCTGAACGCCAAGACCAAAGTCTGGGCCAAATACTTCTGGCATAACACGGCCGAAGACAATTTGCTTGGCGATGACGATCTCGGTCATGAGTTTGTGGTCGGCGCCAGTTATACCATCATGAAAGGCCTGACCGCCGATATTAACGCTGGTTACCTGATTGCTGGTGATGCTTGGGAGGCTTTGAGTGCCGACGGCGACGATGTCTTCCGTACCGACGCCCGTATTCGTTTTCAATTCTAAATTTTTTGGTTCTTTGTTGTGACCATTCGGGCTGGATTATTCTGGCCCCATTTTTTCGGATTTATCCACCGAATATTAAAATCCCCGGGCCTTGTGGCTCGGGGATTTTTTATGCTCGCGAGCACGAAAAAGATGCGCCGGCACGTCGGCAACTGCTATCGAAGCTATCGCCGCAAAAGATAGTCAAGGCGGTCGAAAAAGATTTTGGAACAAACAAGAAACTTGCCCGCCAGATAGGCATGTATCTTCGCCACCGATACAGCGGCAAAGGGAATCGAGAGATAGGAGCGTTGTTCGGCGTAGGGTCATCCGCCATAACGGAAGCCAGTCGTCGGTTGCAGGAACGGATAGAAGGGGATGCAAAGCTGGCAGGGGCAATTCAGGGGGTAAAGAGCAAATTGGTAATTTGAAATTTGGAGAGTTGACTGTACGCAGTAACAACTGCTTAATCTAGCGGGTTAAAGTCCCGTCCGGGGAGTTGTCCGTTCACCCCGGTAGCTCAAGGGAGCGGCGTCTTGGTAACAAGGGGTCGTAAGTTCCTAATTGGCAAAGCAGCAGGCCGTAACGCAAGTGAACCTGGATGTAGCCTCGTAACTCAATATGAAGATGCCGACCCTGTGGTCAAATGGGGAAGGCCGCTGCCACGGGCTCAGATAGCGGAAGCAGCCCGTGTGATCTTCCGGGGTAGCAGGGACGGCATGTTGCGGAAGATAAGCAGTCCAGTGCTGGAGACCCGATGCGGCGATGCTAGAGGAACGTCAACCGGCGCGTATAAGGCAACGAAATCGCGTTGGGCCGTATCGGGAGTCGGAGGGGTCCATAGTACCGTTTGAGGGCACGGGACAGCATAACCCGGTCCGAGGGAAGGGACCCTGCTTTGTTCACGCAACCGAAGAGTGGAAGGTGAGGGGATTGCAGAGATGCTAACAACCCCGGGAAACATCAGGAAACTACAGAGGAAGCTCTACCGCAAGGCCAAGCAGGAACCGGCCTGCCGCTTCCACGCCTTGTACGACAAGGTCTACCGGGCCGACATCCTCAGTCACGCCTATGCCCTTGTCCGTGCCAACAAAGGGAGCGCCGGCATCGACGGCGTCACCTTCGCGGCCATCGAGGAACGGGAAGGGGTCTCCGCACTCATTGCGGAACTGGAAGAAGCACTGAGAAGCAAGACGTATAAACCGGACCCTGTCAAGCGGGTCATGATTCCCAAGGCCGATGGCAGTCAGCGTCCCTTGGGGATTCCGACCATCCGGGACCGGGTGGCTCAAATGGCCGTAAAGCTGGTCGTCGAGCCGATCTTCGAAGCGGACTTCTGCGACACTTCCTACGGATTCCGGCCGAAGAAGTCAGCCCACGACGCAGTCGATGACGTAGCGTATGCCATGAATATCGGCTACACCGAAGTCATCGACGCCGACATCTCCAAGTACTTCGACACCATCCCCCATACCAACCTCATGGCCGTGGTCGCGGAGCGCATCTGTGACGGAGCAATCCTGCACCTCATCCAGATGTGGCTCAAGAGCTCGGTCATGGAAGTCGGCAAGGACGGCAAGAAACGGAATGTCGGCGGCGGCAAGGGGAACCGCAGAGGAACTCCGCAAGGCGGGGTCATCTCACCGCTGTTGGCCAATCTCTACCTGCACATTCTGGACAGGATCTGGGAGCGGCGCAACCTGCAACAACGGTTGAACGCCCGTATCGTCAGGTACGCTGACGACACCGTCCTGCTTTGCCGAAGAAACAAGTCGGACGAGGCCATGGCGGTGCTGCGGCAGATACTGGAGCGGCTGGGGCTTACCCTGAACGAAGCAAAGACCAAGGTCGTCAATGGTTACAAGGGGGGCTTCGACTTTCTCGGATTCTCAATCCGGATGGGGAAAAGCAGAAGAACGGGGAACTATTATCCCCATGTTCAGCCCTCGAAGAAATCCCTGCAAGTTATCAAAGACCGGGTAACCAAACTCACCAACCGAGTGAGGACGGTAAGGCCGTTAGCATGGGTGGTGAACGAAGTTAACGCCACCGTAAGAGGGTGGGTAGGCTATTTTCACTACCGTAATTGCAGCAAGACAATGACTCGTCTGAAGAGTCATGTCGAAGAGCGGTTGCGGACCCATTTACGCAAGCGGCACAAGGTCCGAGAGCGAAAAGCGGGGTACGTCCTGTTTCCCATTGGGACATTGTACAAAAGTGTGCCCTGTACAAGGTGCCGACGACAGCGGGCTGGACAAATGCGCATGCCTCGCGGTGAATGACATCGGAAAGCCGTGTGCGGGAAAACCGCATGCAGGTTTGATGAGGGAGGGCTGGGTAAGACCTACCCTTAATGGGGTCTCATGAACTCCATGGACGATGTGCGTAACAACAGGGAGCTGATGACCCTAGTGACCGGGGCTTGGCATCAATGAGCCATGCTATTGATGTTCATGTCCTCCTACTGCCAACCACCAATCCGGTATGGTGGAGTGAGTGCCGGCATTCGTTGCGGGACGGGCCCGTCAATCTGCATCTGGTCGACGGGGTGGAGGGGTATATGGGCCGGGGTCGGACCAAAGGTTTCTGTTTGGGAAATGCTCCCCATGTCGGGTCGAGAAGGGTGAAGCTTTTGTGTGTTGAGGAAAAAGATCTTTCCGTAATGAGGGTATCTGGATCTTAAGAGGTTGTCCCTTGAGCAGCGGCAGGTGTTGCAAGACGGGCCTTATATTTAATCGCTGCCTCGTAAAGTGTCGGGATGACCTGCCAGCGGGCAGCGTAAACGTCTTTAACGGGGAAATCTTTGTGGTTATTGGTCCGGTGAATGCGCCACTTGTAACCAAACCGATTCACGTGAATCCAGGGTCCATGTTTGCAGATGAGGCCCTTCAGTACAAAATCGCCCAACCAGGGCCACTTTTCCTCCAGTTCAGTCAGATAGGGCTCTACGCAGGACCGTCGCATGACGTAGATGTGATGCAGGTATTTGGGCTCCAATTGCAGAAGGGGATTCCAGGTCTCGCCGCTCCATATGCCCGGTTTGATGGTCCGTCCATTAATGTCGATTAGCAACTCGTCGGTAAAAGCTCCGCAGGCATCGGGGTTGGCCTCCAAGGCGTCAATACACGCCTGAAAAGCACCGGGTATCACCAAATCGTCGGGATCAATGCAGCTTACGTAAGGGGAGGTGCCCTGGCGGAAACCGTTGGCCCTGGCTTTGCCAAGATGACCTTTGACGCCTGGTATTTCATGTAAATGGATGGGCTCTTCCCGCACAGAGGCTTTGCATTCCTCCCACCACCCCTGATGGGTGTCCGGCATCAATAAAACATGTGTGTCTACTTTCACTTTATGCTCCATCCCTTTTGCTATTTCTTTCCAAAGAGGGCCGTCCCATCTGGCCCGGTCTGTGTGGGGCATCCTTGAGGCGACACCCCTGAAATTAATAAAAATGTTTCCAGCTTGGTTTTCAATTCCGCCTCTTTCAGAAATACCTGCGCGACAAAGTCCATTTCACACAAAATCCGATTATGGAAAAGGGCGTCTTCCTCAAGGTTGGGCTTGAGATCCAGGTTGGTCCGTTGCCCGCCAAACGAGAGATTGGTCGAGGTGACGCGATGAAAGAATATCCTATGTTGCTTTTTATTTGTTACGTTTACAACAAGCTAACATAAAAATAATTAAAAATATTTTGACACTATAATCTAATTTTTGTAATTAAGTAACTGTCTTTTGTGGAAGCCGATTAATCTATAATACGTTCTTCTGAAAGCGAAAAGATTAAAAGCACTAGCCGACGAAAAGGTAAACCCCGGGCAACCGGGGGGCGCAAAGCCGCTCATCCGGATCTTCCGGAAAGGAGGGCTGTCGAACCGGCTTGAGAGGCAACATCTCTCAGGATGATTCGATCATTTGGGCCCGCCTTTTTTGGCGGGTTTTCAGTTTTTCAGGATAGATAATAAGGAATCGGAAAAGGAGACAACTGTGAGTTTGGGTCAACGGGTTCTATTACTATGCATAGCTCTCTCTTTCTCGATCACCTGCGCATCAATGGCCGAAGGGCCTAGCTTCGATTGTGAGAAGGCTGGAACGAAGATCGAGAAGATGATTTGCGCGGATGCGGAGCTTTCAAAACTCGATGTCCGGATTGACGAGGCTTATGCTGCAGCTTTGCAGGCGACCGAAGCCCCCGAGACTTTAAAACAGCAGCAGCGGCTGTGGTTAAAAGCACGCAACGCGTGCGACGATGCTGCGGGCCTGAGCGAATCCTATACCTCTCGGCTGGCGCAGTTAGCAGCAGAGCCGGCGGATAAAAGTTGTCAGGCTGTTAAAGATTACTGCAGCGAAACAAAGAACATCACCTCTAGGCTGATCTGTTCTGACCAGGAACTATCGGAAATGAATCGCTCCCTGGCACGCTCCTATGCAAGGGCCTTGGAGCGGGTGAACGATTCGGCGACATTCAAGCGTCAGCACGAGGAGTGGCTTCAACGCATATATTACTGTATGGGAGATAGACCCTGCGTCTGGCAGAGATACCGGATGTACCTCTCCGCGCTTGACACGTTTTTAAAGGTGGCTGACCAAACCGGACAAGAGCCATCCGGCGCTTTAGCGAAAAAAAGATCGTTTGAGCCTCCAAGTGTTGCGGCCTCTTCATCGGCAGAGACACCTGCGTACACGTTCAGGTTTGAAAAAGACACCGACTGCACCGTATGCCGTGATCTTCAGGCCAATTACCAGGAGCTAAACCCTGCTCAATCCTCGTTTGCCTGCGAAATCCCTTTGAACCCCGCAAACCCTCAGTTCAGCTGGCCTCAGTGGCAGGAAATGATCGTCGAAGATCATCTGGATGTGATCTACACAATTGAATCCCACCTTTTACATGACGACCTGCCGCCTTTCGAAATCTGGCGGTCACAATATTTGGCCGACATGGCCAAGGGTACCTCTATGAGGCGGGCGGCCGGAGGTAAGCTTGTGCAAGCCTGCTTCAATCCCCGACTGCGGCAAACCCAAGTTCGCTTTGAGTCCGATGGCCGTCTGGAAAAGGTACTCGGCTACACCCGGGATCGCTTTGGTGGCGAACGATGCAGAGAGTCTATTACTGGATGCCCACTGCCTGTTAATGGCAACCTGGAAGCCTATCGCGCGTATTACCAATGTAACGAGCAATTGCAAAAAGACTCTTGTGTCCGGATGGATAGCCCCGGTGACCACATTGTTTTATTTGAACCGACAATACGCCAAGTACATTTTGTCTTTCCAGGGGATCAGGGGGCCGGTATGTCGACTATCGCGGCCGGACATCTGTTTCTCCATCACAAAAAGGCATATTTGGCTTTGGTTACAGTCTCGGGTATCTCCGTAAGCCAGATTGAAAGACTGGAGTTTGACAATCCAGCTATAAAGCCAACCAACCTTGGGAGGCAGGTTTGCGATATAATTTTTATTTTCCAAGATAAAACTATAAAATAAGGGAATAATGCTATGTCGATCACCATTTCAAGCACTTTAAAACAAGCACAATATGAGAATCTTCGTTACGCATTGATTGCTCAGTTCGAAGGAAAATCTCCAACGCCATATTTTGATAAGGCAAATCCTCCGCTTATTACTATTGGTATCGGTTTTAATATAGATAGAGAAAATAAAGATAGGCGAAACGAGGTAATGGACGCCATGGGCTTTAGTCCTGCCCAGAAGCAAATAAAGGGGTCAGCCCTTGACATTGGACAAAAGGTAAGCCCCGTCAAATATTAAACGGAGAGGTGGAGAATGGCGCGACCGCTACGCATCGAATTTGAAGGTGCGCTATATCACGTGACCGCTCGCGGCAATGAGCGCCGGAAGATATTTTTCAGCAAAAGAGATTTTGAGAAATTCAAGGAGTATATAGCCGGCGCGCAGAAAAAAATCGGATTTCTGCTCCACAGCTATGTGCTCATGGACAACCACTACCATTTGATGGTGGAAACACCGGAGAAGAATTTAAGCCGGATCATGCATCATATCAACGGTTCGTATACGACCTACATCAACATCAAAAGGAAAAGGAGCGGCCATCTCTTTCAGGGACGCTATAAAGCGATTGTGGTGGACAAAGACAACTATCTCCTGGAGCTGAGCCGTTATATCCACCTGAATCCGGTGCGAGCGAACCTGGTGCTAAAGCCCGGGGAATATCCCTATAGCAGCTACCGGCTATTTATCTCGGGTGAAGAGGAAAAGATGCTCACCCAAAAAGGGGTGCTTGGTATGCTGGCAAAAGATGAGCAGGTAGCCAGAGAGTGCTATCGCACTTTTGTGGAGGATACCCTTGGCAAAGAACCGGAAAACCCCCTTAAGCAAGTATATGCAGGGGCGCTTCTCGGCTGCGAAAGCTTTGTGGACAAGATCCGGCAACGCCTTGAAAACAGTAATCTGGGAACGCGGGAAGTATCCTATAGCCAACTACTGAAGGCTTCTCCAACCCCCGAGCAGATCTTGGACGTCACCTCCTAGCATTTTGGAGAGTCGGCCGGGGCAGCCACAGTCAACAGTCGCAGCGTAGCCCGAAAGGTTGGAATATATCTGGCGAAGAAGCACACCGCAGCAACCAACCGCCAAATTGGTGAGCTCTTTGGCGGTATGGGATATACCGCAGTGGCCAAGACCTATCAAAGGGTGGCCAGGCAGATCGGAAAGGATGAAGCATTGCAGGTGGCCGTCCAAGAACTGGAAGAGAAATTGTCCATTGTCAAGGGCTGACCCTTAATGGGGCTCCTTGATTCAGAGATGTCGAAAGGTTGTTTCATGGTGTTTTGTAAATTTAAGTCAATGACACAGAAAAAACAAAGTTTTCATTATATCGCTTTTGTTCTGGTCCTGTTGCTTTTTGTTGCTAGTCTATCTGCGGTTTTTTCGAGGAGCAAAACAAAACCTACTGAACAAATTGTTCCTATCCTGACTAAAATTGCTAGGGACATGAATCAATATTGTCCGACTATGCTGAGTGAAAGCTTAAGATCAGATAAAGTTGAATCACAAGGAAATAATCTAATATTACACTATTCTTTGGTTGAATCCGATCTTGGTGAAATTAATAGTATTGATTTAATTTCTGACATAGAAAAAGATATGGTGCCAACAATTTGTAAAATGGATGTATGGCGAAAAGTGTTATTAAAAGGTGCTGTTTTTAAGGCTTATTATTATGATAAGCATGGAAAAAATATCGGAAACATTGATATTTCTTATGAAAAATGCCTGCACTATGAGCAGTGTGAGAATATAAAATAAGGATAGATTTATGTCTGATATGTCTCTTGGAACTGAAACCGGAATTGAAACCGGAACTGGTGGTCAACTTGCCACTGACGTGTTGTTGTCAACAGCCAATTGCAAACAAAGGGGTCAGTGCAAACAAAGGGGTCAGCCCTTGATATTGGACAAAAGGTAAGCCCCGTCAAATATTAAACGGAGAGGTGGAGAATGGCGCGACCGCTACGCATCGAATTTGAAGGTGCGCTATATCACGTGACCGCTCGCGGCAATGAGCGCCGGAAGATATTTTTCAGCAAAAGAGATTTTGAGAAATTCAAGGAGTATATAGCCGGCGCGCAGAAAAAATTCGGATTTCTGCTCCACAGCTATGTGCTCATGGACAACCACTACCATTTGATGGTGGAAACACCGGAGAAGAATTTAAGCCGGATCATGCATCATATCAACGGTTCGTATACGACCTACATCAACATCAAAAGGAAAAGGAGCGGCCATCTCTTTCAGGGACGCTATAAAGCGATTGTGGTGGACAAAGACAGCTATCTCCTGGAGCTGAGCCGTTATATTCACCTGAATCCGGTGCGGGCGAACCTGGTGCGAAAGCCTGGGGAATATCCCTACAGCAGCTACCGGTTCTTTATCTCGGGTGAAGAGGAAGGTATGCTCACCCAAAAAGAGGTGCTTGGTATGGTGGCGCGTGACGAGCGGGTAGCCAGTGAGCGCTATCGCACTTTTGTGGAGGATACCCTTGGCAAAGAACCGGAAAACCCCCTTAAGCAAGTATATGCAGGGGCGCTTCTCGGCTGCGAAAGCTTTGTGAACAAGATCCGGCAACGTCTTGAAAACAGTAATCTGGGAACGCGGGAAGTATCCTATAGCCAACTACTGAAGGCTTCTCCAACCCCCGAGCAGATCTTGGACGTCACCTCCGAGCATTTTGGAGAGTCGCCCGGGGCAGCCACAGTCAACAGTCGGAGCGTAGCCCGAAAGGTTGGAATATATCTGGCGAAGAAGCACACCGCAGCAACCAACCGCCAAATTGGTGAGCTCTTTGGCGGTATGGGATATACCGCAGTGGCCAAGACCTATCAAAGGGTGGCCAGGCAGATCGGAAAGGATGAAGCATTGCAGGTGGCCGTCCAAGAACTGGAAGAGAAATTGTCCATTGTCAAGGGCTGACCCTTAATGGGGCTCGTCTGTCCACTGGGCGGGGTTGTTTACATGAAGGAGTCAGTGACCGGTAGCAGAGTTGTGCAAGGATTTTTCCTCTAGTTTGCTTGAATGAAAAACGGGACAGTGCAATCACTGTCCCGTTTTTAGTTACGATGGCTGCGGTTTTACCGGCTTTTCTGCAGATAGCGATAGAAATCGCTGTCGGTGGTAATCACCAGCTTGCCGTTTTGGCCAACCGATTTGCGGTAGGCCTCGAGACTCCGTACAAAGGCGTAGAAATTGCGGTCCTTGCCGTAGGCGCCGGCATAGATTCCGGCGGCTTCGGCGTCAGCCCGGCCTCGGATCTCTTCGGCTTGCCGATAGGCTTCGGAGGTGATGCTTTTAAGCTCCTTGTCCATCTGGCCGAGGATGTCGGCTTTTTCGCCTTCGCCCTCACTGCGGAATTGGGCGGCGACTTTTTTTCGCTCGGAGATCATGCGTTCGTAAACGCGTTTGCGGACCTGTTCCACATAATTGATACGCTTGATCTGCACATCGATGAGGTCGATGCCGTATTCCGGCGTACTGGCACGGGCTTTTTCCAGAATGTTGGACAGGATTTGTTCCCGACCGACCAACATTTCGGGTGAAACCGGCAGGCCTTCGATTTCAATTTGCTCCGTTTCGCCGCCAGGGGCCTGGTAGTCCGTACCGCGGACTAATTCAACCAGCAGGTGCCCGGAGACCGCGTCGCGGACGACGGAGTCGATAATGTCGTCGAGCCGACTATGGGCGCCGCGTTCGGTGGCGACGGTCTTGAAGAACAGCAGCGGATCGGCGATACGCCAGCGGGCGGTCGTGTCCAGGAAAATATAGCGTTTGTCCTTGGTCGGGATCTGGTTGGGGTCGCCGTCCCATTTAAGAATCCGCTTTTCGAAACGGTGGACCGTCTGGATAAAAGGAATTTTCAGGTGCAGGCCGGGGCCAAGTACGTCGCTGACCGGCTTGCCGAACTGGGTGACCAGGGCTTGCTCACCCTCTTCAACAACGAACAGGGGAGACTGTAAAAAAGCGATGACGAACAGGATGAAAACCAGCATGAAGATCGGTTTTTTCATTACTGGCCTCCTTTTTTGTCAGCGCGCAGGGGGAGCAGGGGCAGGGTTCCGGCACCGTCACGGTCCATGATATAGATCTCCTCAAGGTTGGGCAGTACCTTTTCCAGGGTTTCCAGATAGAGCCGCTGGCGGGTGACGTCCGGCGCCTTGCGGTATTCGGCGAGCAGGTCCAGAAAACGGCTCGTTTCGCCGCGGGCCTTGTTGATGCGCTCCACCGCATATCCTTCCGCTTCCTGGATGGTGCGACGTGCTACCCCGCGGGCTTTGGGGACCTCGCGGTTGTATTGCTCCCGTGCCTGAAAGATCAGGCTTTCTTTCTGCTGTTCGGCTTCGTTGACTTCGTTGAAGGCTGCCTTGACTGGATCGGGCGGGTTGACGTCCTGGAACTTGACGGTGACGATGCGTACGCCGATGTCGTAGCTGTTGAGGATCTCCTGCAGGTCCGTCTGGATGCTGTTGGCCAGCACGGCTCGTTCCGTGGTGAGTACTTCGGAGACATTTGAGTTACCTACCACCTTGCGCACCACCGCTTCGGACAGATCGCGAATGGTTCCTTCCGGATTGTGAATGCGGAACAGGTACTTGAAGGGATCTGAGATCTGGTACTGGACGATCCATTCGACGTCGCTGACGTTAAGGTCGCCGGTCAGGGTCAGGGATTCGTCTTCGAGATTTCTCTTGCTATAGGTGGTGCGCACTCCGGCCTGAAGGGTGCGAAAGCCGAATTCCTCCTTGAGCACGCGCCCGGTTTTAGCCTTGTATATCCGGTCGACTCCAAACGGAATCTTGATGTGCAGGCCCGGTTCGGAAAATCCGCTGAACCGGCCAAACCGTAGCACGACACCGGTTTCTTCCGTCTCTACTTTGTAGAAACTGCTGGACAGTCCGATCAATACCAGCAGGGTGGCCGCCGCGATAACAATCAGTCGCGGCAGGGGCTGGTTTTGTTTGAGGCGTTTGGCCAGATTTTGCAGGTCATCGCCCGGGTATCGAGATGGCATGAATCCTCCTTTGTTTATGCGATGTTAGCAGAATATGGAATGTTATTCATGGAGAGGTAATCCGCGTTCTGGATTATAACAGACTTTTTCGCATCTCGGAGAAAAACCGCCAGGGCAAATGTTCGGCCGTGCTTGGAAGTGGCGGGGTAAGTGTGATAGAGTTTTTGAAAAGAACAATGCAAGGGAGAACAACGGTGAGTCAGAAAAAAACGTCTTCGGACGTTCATATTGAGGAGCGAAAAGCAACGCGCACGGCACCGCCGCCGCTTTTTAGAGTATTGATGCACAACGACGATTATACCACCATGGAATTTGTCGTAGAGGTTCTTCAAGGGGTATTTCATAAATCTGCGGCTGAAGCGCATCGTATTATGCTGAACATCCATAATGAGGGCACGGGCCAATGCGGAACGTTCCCCCATGAAATAGCTGAGACCAAGGTCGCCCGGGTTCATCAGGTCGCCCGCCAGGCAGGTTTCCCCTTGCGTTGCAGCTTGGAAGAAGCATGAAGGGAGAGACCCTATGTTCGCACAGGAAGTACAGATAACCTTTTCACTTGCTGTTCGGGAGGCGCAGCGCCGCCGCCACGAATATCTGACCACTGAGCATATTCTCTATGCCATGCTGCTCGAGGAACATGGCAAGGAATTGATTGTTGCCTGTGGGGGGGATACCGAAGCGCTTAAGGGTCAATTGGAAACCTATTTCACCGAACGCCTCGAAAGCCTGGTTGAGGATACCGACAATGTTCCCGAACAAACCGTCGGTTTGCAGCGGGTATTGCAGCGGGCGGTGTTGCATCTGCATTCCGCCGGGAAAAAAGAGATCACCATCGGCGATCTGCTGGCGGCCATGTTTGCCGAAAAAAACACCCATGCGGTCCATTTTCTCGAGGAACAGGGCGTCTCCCGCCTCGATGTGCTCAACTATATTTCTCACGGTGTGACCAGGGTCTCCCGCCAGGGGGACGATTCCCAGCCGCATACGCCGTCCCAGCCCGGTGGCGGCAGTGACGACAAGGCCAATCCGGAGCGCGAGAAAACCAAGCAGGATCCGTTGACCCTGTTTACGGTCGATCTGGTGGAGAGGGCTCGTCAAGGTCGCATCGATCCTCTTATCGGCCGGGACGCCGAACTTGAGCGTACCGTTCAGGTGTTGTGTCGCCGTCGCAAAAACAATCCCCTGTTCGTTGGGGAGGCGGGCGTCGGGAAAACCGCCATGGCCGAGGGTTTGGCGTTGATGATCAGTCAGGGCCAGGTGCCGGAGATTCTCAGCCGGTGCGAAATTTTTGCTTTGGATATGGGGACATTGCTGGCCGGCACCAAGTTTCGCGGCGATTTTGAAGAACGCCTCAAGTCCGTTATCAAAGCGCTGGAAACCCACCCGGACTCGATCCTGTTTATCGATGAGATCCATACCGTGGTCGGAGCTGGTGCCACCAGCGGCGGTTCGCTTGATGCATCCAATATCCTCAAACCGGTGCTTGCCAGTGGTGATTTCCGCTGTATTGGGTCGACCACCTACGAGGAGTACAAAAATCTGTTCGACAAGGATCGGGCTCTGTCGCGACGTTTCCAGAAAATCGATATCGTCGAGCCCAGCGTCGAGGAAACTGTCGATATTCTCCAGGGGCTCAAAGATCGCTACGAGGAACATCATGGCGTGAGCTTCACCGACGAGGCCATAACCGCAGCGGCTCAGCTGTCCGCCCGTCATATTAATTTCCGTCACCTCCCGGACAAGGCCATCGATGTCCTCGATGAAGCCGGTGCCGCCATGCGTCTTGCCGGTGGTCGTGTGGTGCATTTGGACGATGTCGAACGCGTGGTTGCGGGCATTGCCCGCATTCCGGAGCGCAGTGTCTCAACCTCCGATCGCCGGCGGCTGAAAACCCTGGGGCGGGATCTTAAGCGTCAGGTGTTCGGTCAGGATCAGGCGGTTGACGCCCTGGCCCGTTCGGTACTCCGGGCACGCGCCGGGTTGGGGCATCCCGATAAGCCGACCGGTTCGTTTCTGTTTACCGGGCCGACCGGCGTCGGCAAGACCGAAGCGGCGCGCCAGTTGGCGTTGCAGCTCGGGGTTGAATTCATTCGCTTCGATATGAGCGAATACATGGAAAAACACTCGGTGTCGCGCCTTATCGGTGCGCCTCCCGGTTACGTCGGTTTTGACCAGGGTGGTCTGCTTACCGATGCGGTGACCAAACAGCCCTATGCCGTACTGTTGCTCGATGAAATCGAAAAAGCGCATCCGGACTTGTTCAGTATTCTGTTGCAGATCATGGATCACGGCAGCCTGACGGATAACAACGGCAAAAAGGCCGATTTCCGTAATGTTGTGCTGATCATGACCAGCAATGTCGGAGCGCGGGAGATGAGTGCCAATCCCATCGGCTTCGGCAAGGAGGGGGAGACGGTTCCGCGCCAGGCCGTTGAACGAACCTTTGCTCCGGAATTCCGCAATCGTCTCGATGCCATTATCCCTTTCCATGGCTTGGGTGAACAGACCATGCTCAAGATTGTGGATAAGTTTCTCGATCAATTGCGCGAGCGGTTGGCCGAGCGCCAGATTACCCTGGTGGTATCCAGCGCTGCCCGGGCAGACCTGGCCCGCCGTGGCTATGATCCGCGCTTTGGTGCACGTCCCCTGTCGCGTCTGATCCAGGCTGAAGTCAGCGATGTTATCGCCCAGGAAATCCTGTTTGGTGCTTTGCAGTCCGGTGGCGAAGTCCGTATCGGGTGCCGTGCCGGGAAACTGACCTTCCGTTTTTCCGCAGAGTAACATGCCCATCTATCAACTTATCGACGAGTTGGTTTTTCCTCCATTGGATCATGCTGAGCCCGGCGGCCTTCTAGCGGTGGGGGGAGATCTGTCTCCCCGCCGTCTTTTGCTCGCTTATTCTATGGGGATCTTCCCCTGGTTCAATGCCGACGATCCGATTTTGTGGTGGAGCCCCGATCCGCGGTGTGTCCTCGCACTTTCGGCTTTTTACCTGAATCGCAGTCTGTCCAAAGAACTTCGGCGCGGGCGTTATGAGGTTACTTTCGACAAGGCCTTTTCCGAAGTTATTCGTGCCTGTGCCCGGACGCCGCGTAAGGAAGGTCCCGGCACCTGGATTACAGGCGATATGCTCAAGGCCTATGAACTTTTGCACGGTTTGGGTTATGCGCATTCGGTGGAGGCTTGGTATGAAGGCTGTCTGGTGGGGGGCTTGTACGGCGTTGCTTTAGGCGGCTGCTTTTTTGGGGAATCGATGTTTCACTGCATGCCCAATGCCTCCAAAGTAGCATTTGCAACGCTTGTAAGGCACCTGGCGATGCTTGGTTACCATCTCATCGATTGTCAACAATCCTCCCGTCATCTATTATCCATGGGAGCGACAGAAGTGCCTCGCGCCGAGTTCCTTCAACTTCTTCAAAACGCCGGTGTACACCCCTCCACTTTGCCTCCCAAGGGAAAATTCCCCTCCCGTTGAGTCTCTTCCCGTATATGAAACGATTGGCCGTCGGCGGCAGCTTCGCCGGTATTTGGCCTGCTTGTGTGTGCCCAAAGTGGCCGCTTTTATTATCTGCAAAGGCCTCGTTCGTTGACCTTTGGAGGCTGCTTAAAAATTATGCAAAATGCCACGAACGCCCTTGCAAACAGGGGTCGGGAGTTTATCCACCGGTGTTCCCCACAGGGTTTTCCACTAAACTGTGGATGAATGCAGAAACGTTCGGTAAATCAATAATTTAGGTCTGTGCTTTGAGGGTGAAAAAATGACCGGCAAGCCAGCTTTATCGGCAGGGATATGAAGCCTAATGGTTTGTTAGTATGTTCTTAACCCCGGGCTTATCATGGCGGGAGCAGCGGTCGGGCCGTGAAAAAGCCGCTTGGGGTCGGTGGTTTCACGGCATGGCCGGACGCTTTTATGAAGCATGCTTTTGTTTTTTCATGGTCAGGCGCGTGGCGCGAATGAATGCTTCCAGGCGTTTTTGATCTTCAGCCATCATGGCCAGAAACTGCAAGCCGGCTGTGCAGGACGTGCTGTTGTGCTTGGTGTGGGTCCATACGACTTCCGCCATGGTACAGATCGGTCTTGTTCCCGGTTCGGTTTGGAGCAATAACAGGCACAGCTGGGATTTGTCGACGGTGTTTCGAAAACCGAGTCGGATGCCGCCATTGCTCAGGTTTACCATGCCGCTGGTCAGTTGGGGCAGGTTGTCGGGCGGGGTGTGGGTAAGTTTGTGGATATGTTGCTGCCACTGTTGACGTGCCAGGGACAGGTTCTCCGTGACTCTGCTATAGCGCAGGCCAATAGGGACCGTCAAACGCGCTGCAGGGCGCCTTTGGAAAAAGTGGAGATCGCCTTCAAAACGCAATTGTATGGAATTGGCTTTGGGTTGCGCATGAAAATAGGTATGGGCCTTTAATCCCATGCCCAGGCTTTCCGATACGATGGACAAGTTGGAGTCGGGGGAAAAGATATCCGCATCCAGGTCGTAAGGAAGGTCAAGGGAGAGAATGCCATTCTCCACCGATCGGCAGCAGGCGGAAAGGTTTTCGATGCGATCATCTCCGTTGTCTGGATTGGTCAGGTGGATGAGTACTTTTTGGCCAGGCTTGAAGTGTTTGTTGAACATGGTGCTCGATCCATTGTAGAGGGTTTTGAAGAGAGGGCGAAATGCCGGTATTTTTTGCATGTTCCATGCCATGGAATGGGTGCGTTTTTCCGGGGGTAGGTAGCGGCTCGGCCTGCTGCAGTGGGCAGACAGTGCGCAAAGCGTAGTTTTTTCAGGAGGGTGGGGTGTGGGTGGTTTTCTGTTTCATACGCCAACGGCCTACCTGGTCATCGATAAATTGATGGGCCATCAATCCCGACAGGGTTTTTCGAGATTCGGCCCATTTCAAAGCAGCCTGTTTAAGCGTTTCTGCCGACAGCGGCAAGTTATGTTGTTGTGCCAGGTGTCGGCAGATATCGAGGTAGATTGCCTGTTGCATGGGGGCCATGTCGAGAATCATGCCGAATCCCTGTTCAATGTCGAGGCTTTTTCCGGATATGCTGTCGGGGGCTGAAGTATCGGTTGCATAGATCAGGATATTGCCGGGGCGGGTTTCGATGCCTCCTTGAAGAAAGTCCCTCAATTCGCGGAAGTGAGCATATTCTGTCGGCTCCAGCAGGTCGCAGCAAAGCAGAATGAAGAAAAAGGGGAAGTTTCTGAGTTCATTGCTGATGCTGGTCAGTTGCTGCAGATCCTCCCTGTGAACTTCGATCAATCGCAATCCATCGCCGGCGTATTTTGCCAACAGACCTTTGATGGCCGATCTTTTGCCGTTGCCGGCGTCGCCTCTGATCAGGATATTGTTGCAAGGCAGGCCGCGAACAAACTGCTTCGTGTTCTGGCATAGAGGCACCAGAATGTCCTGCATGCCCAAAAGGTTTGCATGCTGCGGCATGTCGGAAAAGGTGGCGGCTTCAAAATAGCCTGTTTGCCGGTAGCTTACCCAGCGAAAGGCGAGGTCTTGCTGAAACAGTTGCGGTTCCGCCTGGTAGTCGATCAATGTGCGCGTCAGGTATTCTTCACCCAGGTCCAGAAAGTGCTCCATGCGTTCAAGCAGGTATTCCCAGTCGATGTCGAGTGCATTGAAGTCCATACCGGATTATCCTTTACAAGTATCGGGGAACTGCTTCTTACTATCATAGCAGAATCGAACCCCCAATTTTCGATAACTGGATTTTGCGGGGAGGTCAAAGTGACCGGATGCACGTTTGATCTTGTAAGGAAGCTTGATTGTTGGCGTTGCCGCGGGGAGTGGTGTAAGATGGCGAACCTTTTTGGGAGCATGAGATGAAAAAAAATATTTTTGAACTGTTTGCCGTGACCGCTTTGGGACTGGAATCGGTGTGCGCCCGAGAATTAAAAGACCTGGGCATAAAATCGCAGGTATGCAAGGGCGGCGTCGCCTTTTACGGAGGACTGGAGCAACTGTATAAGGCCAACTTGTGGTTGCGCACGGCCTCCCGTGTGCTTGTCCGGTTAGGCAGCTTCGGCTGTAAAGATTTCCCTGACTTATACCAGAAGGCTTTGCGACTTCCCTGGGGGCGTTTTGTTAAACCCGACACCGACTTGCAGATCAAGGCAAGCAGTTCCCGGTCCCGCCTTCAACATACCGGACGCATCGTTGAAACCGTTGAGTCTGCCGCGCATCGTGCTCTGGGCCGAGCGACGGATTCCGGGGCCGGTTTGCGGCAACTTATTCTGGTGCGTTTCGAGGACAATCGGTGTGTTGTGTCCGTCGACAGCAGTGGCCCGTTGCTGCATCGGCGCGGGTATCGTCACATGGTGGGGGCGGCTCCGCTCAGAGAAACCCTGGCGGCGGGAATTCTGATGTTGCTCGACTGGGATGCTCGAACGCCCCTTGTCGACCCCATGTGCGGTTCGGGAACATTTGTCGTCGAAGGCGCCCTTATGGGGATGCGCCGTGCGCCGGGGACTGCGCGCGAGTTTGCCTTTATGCAATGGCCGCGTTACCGCCCCGGTTTGTGGCATGTACTGCAGACACAGGCTCGCAGTGCAGAACAATCATGTTTGCCGCCCCTGTTGGGGTACGACCGGGATCCGGACGTTATCGACGCCGCCGCCGGCAATGCATCCCGGGCCGGTGTGGCAGCGGTAACCCAGTTTGGGAAGGCGGAGTTGGGCGAAGGCCGGTTTCCCGAACGTCCTGGGTTTATCATGTGTAACCCGCCTTACGGAGGGCGGCTCGGACGTGATGTGAGGCTGACCGGACTCTATCGGCGTCTGGGGGAGTTTTACCGTTCCTCGGGAGGCGTGTGGCAAGGCGCGGTGCTGTGTCCCGTGGGGCCTCTTGCCAAATCTCTGGGAGAGGGGTTCGATTGCATTGGCCTGCTCAATAACGGCGGTATCGATGTTGGCCTTTATAAGGTCTCGCTATGAGAAAAAGGTAAAATTTTCTTGCATTATCACACTGTAGACATTATAATTCGCCTTCGTGTCGTTCGGCTGAGCTGTGCGGCACAATTTGATAGAGGGAAGTGAGGTGAAGGTCTCGTGGAAATTCAAGTCGTCGACAACAATGTCGAAAAGGCTATCCGTGTGCTCAAGCGCAAGCTGCAGCAGGAAGGCTTGTTTCGTGAAATGAAGCAGCGCAAGTTTTACGAAAAGCCCAGTGTCAAGCGTAAGCGCAAAGAAAAGGAAGCACAGCGTCGTCTGCGCAAAAAAATGCGTATGATGAAAAAAGCCTGATGCCTCGCCGATATGCGTTTATAAAATGAAAAGGGTCGCTTCCTGTGGAGCGGCCCTTTTTATTGGCATAATTCCAAAAAAGAAAAGCCGAAGCTGCTGAAAGGATCAGTCGCTTCGGCTTTTTGGGTTGTTTGAACCGGTTGTTGTGCTCGCCTCCATGTTGAAGGCGGGTTTGCATGGCGTGCGAAAACTAGTTGGGCATAACCGGCAATTCGATGCCTGCGATTTTTTGCAGCAGACGCACGACCTGGCAGGTGTAGCCGAATTCGTTGTCGTACCATACATACAGAACGCAGCGATCGCCATTGACAATCGTTGCCAGGGAGTCGACCACGCCGGCATGACGGGAGCCGATAAAGTCGCTCGATACCAGTTCCGGCGAGTTGACGAAGGCGATCTGATTCTGCAGCGGAGAGTGCAGGGCCAATTCGCGCAGATAGTTGTTCAGTTCATCGACCGTGGTTTCTTTGCCCAGGGACAGATTTAAGACCGCCATGGAAACATTGGCAACCGGTACGCGTATAGCGTTGCCTGTCAATTTACCCGCAAGCTCCGGAAGGGCTTTGGCTGAAGCTTTGGCCGCTCCGGTTTCGGTGATGACCATGTTGAGTGCTGCGGCACGACCACGACGGCTTTTCTTATGATAGTTGTCGATGAGATTCTGGTCGTTGGTGTAGGAGTGGCAGGTTTCAAGGTGTCCGTTGACGATGCCGAACTTGTCGTTGACGGCCTTGAGCACAGGTACCACGGCATTGGTGGTGCAGCTGGCAGCAGAGAAGATGGTCTCGTCTTCGTTGACGAGGTCGTTGTTGATGCCGAAAACGATATTGGGGATATCGCCTTTGCCGGGAGCGGTGAGAATGACTTTGGAGGCGCCTTTGGATTTGAGGTGTTGGCCAAGCCCCTCGCGGTCGCGCCACAGACCGGTGTTGTCGATGATGATGGCGTCGTTGATGCCGTAAGCGGTGTAGTCGATGCTGTCCGGCGAGTTGGCGTAAATCAGGCGGATCATGTTGCCGTTGGCGATAATGGCGTTTTCTTCTTCGTCAAAGCTCAATACGCCGTTGAAGGGTCCGTGTACCGAGTCGCGCTCGAGCAGGCTGGCGCGTTTCATGAGGTCCTCGTCGGTGCCCTTGCGAACGACAATGGCCCGCAGGCGCAGTTTGTCGCCGCCGCCGGTTTTTTCCACCAGAACCCGTGCCAGCAGGCGACCGATACGTCCGAAGCCGTACAGCACCACGTCGCGGGGTTCGTTCAACAAGGAGCCGCGGCCATTGTTGACCGTTGCCAGCTTTTGGGCGACGAATTCATCAATGGATAATTGGTCTTTCTGTTCCTGGTACTGAACGGCCAGTTTGCCGATATCGACCCGCGAGGGTGACAGGTCCAGCTTGCTCATGGCCAGCAGGACGGGATAGGTGTCGACGACTGTAAGTTCACTGCCGAGTACCTTTTGGGCGAACTTGTGGGCACTCATCAGGTCGATGACGGTTTTATTGACCAGGGATTGTCCGTAGACGTTGACGTTAACTCCGCGATCACGGTAAAGATGACCGATCAGGGGAAGCATGGCTTCGGCTGATTCATCCTGCTTGATCCAGTCGTTCAGATACTTTTCCTGCTTTGGCATACTCATATCTGCTCCCTTCTAAGGCTCGCATCCATCGAGCCGGAGGTTGAAAAAAAACGGCCCTCATCCTATAGAAACAAAGAAGGCAATACAATGCTTTTCTGCCCTGGGCAATTACTTTGGGCTGGACTTCACTCTCATATCTGTTATTAATAGGCGCTAGGAATACTCGGCGGGCGGAAGCGGATATGGTGCCGAAATCAGCAATCATCTCACCGGAAACCAACCCTGGACGAGTGTTTTGCAGGGGCTGCTTAAAACCCTCTTATTCTAAACCAAGTGACTTGCCTTTTCAATCATTTGTTGGTAGTTTCTGGTGATTTTTACCTGATCTGGATGCTGGAAGAGTGCGGAGGTAAGCAGCCCGGCCGGGGAGTATTTGGTGAGACATGAAACCGACAAGGAGGTTGCAGGATATGGCGGAGGAAACCTTTTACCGTGAACTGGGGCTGGTCAATACCCGCGACATGTTCGAGAAGGCGATGTCGGGTGGCTATGCCATTCCCGCTTACAATTTTAATAACCTTGAGCAGCTGCAGGCTATAGTCCAGGCATGTGCGGAGACGGCTTCACCTGTTATCATTCAGGTCAGCAAGGGTGCTCGCAACTATGCCAATGCAACCATGTTGCGTTATATGGCCATGGGGGCTGTGCGCATGGCGCGTGAAATGGGGTCGGAAATTCCCATTTCCCTGCATCTGGATCACGGCGATTCTTTCGAGTTGTGTCAGTCCTGCATTGAGTCCGGTTTTTCATCGGTGATGATAGACGGTTCGCATTTGCCTTACGATGAAAATGTCGCCCTGACCCGCAGGGTCGTTGAATACGCCCATGCTCACGATGTTACGGTAGAAGGGGAACTCGGCGTTCTTGCCGGTATCGAAGATGAGGTGGTCGCCGAACATTCGACGTACACCAAACCGGAAGAAGTTGAAGATTTTGTCAGTAAGACCGGCGTCGACTCTCTGGCGATTTCCATCGGTACCAGCCATGGTGCCTATAAGTTCAAGGTTGCGCCGGGCGAGGAGCCACCTGCGCTGCGGTTCGATATTCTTTCCGAGGTTGAAAAGCGGATCCCCGGTTTTCCCATTGTGCTTCATGGGGCCTCCAGCGTGGTGCCGGCTTATGTGGAGCTTATCAATCGCTACGGCGGCAATCTTGAAGGGGCCGTCGGCGTTTCCGAGGAACAGTTGCGTCGCGCCGCTTCCAGCGCCGTATGTAAAATCAATATCGATTCCGATGGTCGCTTGGCCATGACGGCCAAGGTCAGAGAGTATCTGGCCAATAATCCCAAGGACTTCGATCCGCGCAAGTACCTTGGCGCCGGCCGCCAGGAGCTCATCGACTTGATCTCCCATAAAAACCGCAATGTGGTCGGAAGTGCCGATAGACTTGCGTGATTCTGGTAATAACCGGTAAAAAAGGCCGCCTTTTGGGCGGCCTTTTTTATTGCGTGTTTTTTGATGCTGGCAAAGGTTTTAATATCTTTGCGATTTTTCGCCGATATTTCCAGCGGGACCATAGGGAGATTTCCCGGTTGTTTTTTAGCGCCAAACGATATTTTTTGAGAAGCCTATGGTTTTTTGAGCCGGTGGCTGCTTCGCCCAGTAGCGCTTTATATAGATGGTGGCCTCGGATATACCGGTATTGTTTTACCTGTTCTGATGCGTGGGCAAATAATTTGGCGCGGCATAAGTCGTGGAAGTGTTCGTTTGTCCTGTCTTTCTTCCGGCCGAAAAACTGGTTGTTGCCGTGGACGCGATAGTAGACTAGGGGGTCCTTGAGATAGAATTTGCGTCCATTGTAAAGAGATGCAAGATAGATCAGGCAATCATCGGCACGGATGCGCCAGTCCTGCTCAAAGGGGATAGGGAAAAACCGGTCGGCCAGCGAACGTCTGATAGACAGGGTCGAGGTCGGTTCCCCAATCCAGAGTCGGCACGTATAGGTGATCAGTCCGGTGTATCCCAGGTCTGTTACTCTTTCCGGAAAGGGCTGGATAACTTTTTGGTTTGCGCCATCGCATCGTTCTAGTGCGCAGAACGTGAAATCGCAGGCCGGGTGCTGGTTATAGAGCGCCATGATGTTTTCAATGTAATCTTCGTGATACAAGTCGTCCGCATCCAGAAAAAACAGAACTTCGCCCTGAGCTCGTTTTACGCCAGCGTTAAATGCTGACAACTGCCCCCCGTTCGGCTTGAAAATCGGGGTGATGCAACTGTGGTTTGCGGCAAGTTTTTCGATACATTGGCGAGAATTGTCGGTGGAACCGTCATCAACCAGTATGATTTCGATCTGGGAGTAGGTTTGATTGAGTACTGAAACTACGGCATCTTCCACAAATTTGGCGTAGTTGTAGTTATTTATGAGGACAGATGCAAGCATTGACTTTCCTTTTAGTGGATGAAACGGTGAGCTTTCGCAATATGCAGCTTTACGCTGTCCCGGCAAGGCCTGTCTCGTTTGTTTGTTGCCGAAGTAACTGCGTGAAATAATCTATGGTTTGAAGAAGTCCTGATTCCAGGCTGACCCGAGGTAGCCAGTTCATGGTTTGATGCGCACGTTTAATACAAGGTTTGCGTTTTTTAGGATCCGCTTCGGGCAGAGAGTGGAAATGCATCGGTGCGTTGCTGCCTGTCAGTTGCAGGATGGAATGCGCAAGGTCAACGATGCGGACTTCGCGGGGGTTTCCGAGGTTGTATACGGGGAGGTTGTCCCCCGCTAAATCCATGAAACGCAGCAAGGCTTCTACGGTATCGCTGACGTAACAGAATGAGCGGGTTTGTGATCCGTCACCATATATGGTCAAGGGCTGTTCAGTCAGGGCGCTGATGGTAAAGTTGGATACGACCCGGCCGTCGTCTTGATCCATGAAGGGGCCATAAGTATTGAACAGTCGGGCAATGCGTACCGCACACCCGCGTTTGTGGTATTCATAACATAAAGTTTCCGCCAGGCGCTTGCCTTCATCGTAGCACGCGCGATCTGTCAGTGTTCCGACGTTGCCCCGGTAACTTTCAATCTGCGGGTGAATTTCCGGATCGCCGTAAACTTCGGAAGTCGAGGCGTGCAGCATGCGCGCATTGTTGCGCCGGGTGGCTTCGAGGAGATTGCGCACGCCGAGAGTGCAGGCATCAATGGTCTGCAGGGCAAGGCGTTGGTATTGCGGGGGGGAAGCGGGGCAGGCAAGATTGAATACTTTGTCGAAGCTCAAGTTGATGGGGTCGACGATGTCGGCTTTTATGAATTCGAACCGGGGACTGGGGGTAAGGTCTCTAATGTTTTGGTAGTGACCGGTTGAGAGGTTGTCGAGGCAAACCACCTCGTTGTTATCTTTGAGGAGCCTTCTTGACAGATTGGCTCCCAGGAAGCCGGCTCCGCCAGCTATAAGAATTCTTGGCATGATGATTCTCGTTTTGTTTTACAGCTGGTGTGCATCCGATTTGCCTGATGTGGACCACGTTGTAAGAAAGCCAAAGAGATGTGCAAAGTATTTTCAGGTTCAGGCCAGCCTGAATGATACTACATTTTTCTGGTATGATGAGTAAGTTTTTAAAACGCATGCTAATGCACTCCGATTGTTTTTCCTGTTCACGAATCGGGATGCTTTCCCGCTTTGGTGAGGCATGTTTAAGTCCGGGGGGATCGGTTTTCGTTGGGCGTGCAGAGGGTGGCGAATATAGTGAAAGACTTCTGTCGGAGTCGCACATATTATATTTCATCCGGAAATCGTGCTAGGACGGCAAGGTGGATATGTGATAAAGATTCATACAGTGCCTGCCGTTTGGTTCTGTTTGTGCTATTCATAAAACAGGGTTTACGCCGGTGCGCCGCTTCGGTGGTACTTGTCAGGTCCCGCATGATTCCTGACCTGTTTACGGAAAAGTTTTGGTTTCTTTTTTTGCCAATCCTTCAGAGCTTGTATGGGAGTTTTATGCCCCAACGCTCGCTGAGGAATATGCTGGTTGTATAGATAACCATAACGTAACAATGTCTGCTCCAAATTTTCGGCGGAATCGAACCGGGTTGTTGCCAAAACCTCGCTGATGCGACCGTTGAATCGCTCAACCATCCCGTTGGTCTGAGGGTGGCGTGGAGGAATAAGCCGATGTTCAATACCATGCTGAACGCAGGTTTTGTCGAATACATGATTCCCTGTTGGCTTTCTCTCTCCAGCAGTGGAAAATCGATCCGTGAATGCCTTGTCGTTGTCGGTGAGCAATTTTTTGATCACAAATGGCGCTTTGGCTACCAGGCGATTCAAAAAGCCCTTTGCGGCTTGGGCGGATTTGCTCTTGCACACTTCCAGGTAAACCCAGCGGGTAGCACGGTCGATGCCTACAAACAGGTAACGCCGAGAGGTTTCGTCCGGCATCTGTGGCAAATATTTGATATCGACATGAACGAACCCCGGATCGTAGTTTTTAAATGTTTTGGGCTTGTTGTTGGCCGTTTCCTCTTTCGGGATCAGGTCCGCCAATCGGGATACCCCATGTCGTCGCAAACAACGGTCAAGTCCCGCACGAGAGACGTCAGCATTGACAAATTCCCGAGTGACGACCAGGAGATCATCGAGAGACAACAACAAAGAGCGACGCAACTCGATGACAACAGCTTCCTGGGCTTCGGTCATCGTTGTATTCAGTCGGTGTGCCGTATGAGACCGATCGTGAACATCGTCACGTTTGCGCCAGCGACGTACCGTGTCAATGGATATGCCCAGTTCTTTAGCTAAAGCCTTGTGCGATTTTTCCGACTCTTGGATATATCGTCGGATTTTCGGGGTCGTTGTGGCATTAGCGTGTAACCGTATCGTCATGTCAGACTCCTTTAGATTTCACCGCAGAGAATATCAAAAAGCATATCCCGAGCTAAGAATAACGGGAAGCTTTTTCTGCTAATGGAATCATCCGGGACCCAACAGGTACTGATGAGGAATTCATCGGTTGTTTCCCATAGGCTCGGGCCATGCCTCGCTTTTGTCCGGGACATCATATTTAGGCAATTTTCGCCAACCAAGAAGCGAATTAATTTTATTTACGGGGACAATAGTGATGCAGTTTGAAAATTGCGATATGAGTACAACATTGAAGTTTTTAGATCCCGGTCTTGAGGAAGCCTATATTCAAGAAGCTGTCTTGAATAATCATTTTGTACCACGATTGATTTATCTTGGCGGTGCTTTTTTATATGCAATATTTTTTATGCTGGATATGTTTTTTCTTAAAGAAATATTGAGATACTGCGTTTTTATACGGTTTTTTTTGGTTTGTCCCCTGTTACTTTCTATTTATTTCCTTATTGGTAGCCCCATTTATAAAAAGCATCACACAGCTATATCCGTTATTGCCGGATTTGTCTCAGGCGGCGGCCTGCTTTTTATGATAGCAAATGCGCCGTCTCCAGCTGAGCATCTATATTATGCCGGTCTTATGCTTTGTTGTCTTTTCTATTATGTGTTTCAGCCAAGGCAATTGTTGTCAAATTCTTTGTCCTGGGGAATGTTTTTTCTATATATAGCGGTCAGCCTGGCTTACACAGAGGTTCCAGGCGCTATTTTATTGAACAATCTGTTTATATTCTTTTTTTTCAATATTGGTGGTATGTTTGCCTGTTACGCTATGGAGTTGACCCAGAGGAAAGAATTTATCCATAAATGTACTATGGAAGACCAGTCCTATCGTTTATATCAAGCCTTGGAAGAGGTTGATGGTCAACGTGAAAAAGCGGAGCGGCTTTCTCTGCAAGACCCTCTCACCGGACTTCCCAACCGCAGGCATTTTTTCTCCGTTTTGCGTGAAGCTTTGGAACCTGGGCACCGTGATGGTCAGGAGTTGAGCCTTATGTTGATAGATATCGACTATTTCAAAGAGGTCAACGATCAATTGGGGCATATGGCCGGGGATGAGGTTCTGGCTATTGTCGCTCATATCATAGGTGATTCCGTTCGTCAGTGCGATACGGCCTGCAGATATGGTGGCGAAGAATTTGCCGTTTTGCTGCCGGGTGCTTCGAGCCAGACTGTTGAAACAATCGGCAGGCGACTTATGGAGAAAATTGAATCAGCTGATTTGCTGGCCGGGCGAAGTGAAGTCAGTTTAACGGTCAGTGTGGGATTTGTTTCATTGTCGCCGGGCTCGAAAATTTCCATTGAGGAGGTTATCGGTCGAGCCGACCGTGCTCTATACGAAGCAAAAAACAGCGGTCGGAACCAGTTGCGCATGTGGTCCAGCGATTCGCACGGTTGCTGTGTCTGATTTAGATGGTTTGTTTTACTGTAAAGTTAGCGGATGGGATTTTTCGTTCAGTTTTAAATATTTCCATTAATGGTATTCGCCCGAGGAGAGACGTTTTAGCGGAGATTCAATGTGATATTTGGTTTTTTTTAAACGATTGACTCGCAGGTTGATGGCTGTTAGCTTTGTCCTGAAGATGATGTCATGTCATTTTATCGAGGACAAACTATGTTTGCTCGCATTAAAATAGATGGAGACCGTTGCAAAGGGTGCGGTCTTTGTACAATTTCCTGCCCGAGGCATCTTCTTTATTTAAAAACTACAGATAGCAATAGTAATCATCCCGTTGCCGATATTAAAGATAATGGCCATTGTTGGGGGTGTGCATATTGCGCATGCATATGTCCCGATCTTGCAATCACAGTTCTAAGTCTTGTCCGAAATGAAATAACGGGCAGATTAAGTAAAGTGTTTCCCCGTTATTGTAAAATTGTCGAGACACTCTGTTGTGAACTTTAATGCTTTCCCCTGCGGCTTTTCACCATCCCCCTCCTATCTCTTTTTTTGAACGGCTTTCTCGGCGAATCTTCTAGACTCTTATATCCGTCGACATCATTGAAAATTACCCTGGGTGTGACCCCCAGAGAAACAGCCGTATGGTCCCACTCAGGCGGTGCGTTGAATCCCTTACTTCCGGTTTGTCTCCATTTTAACGGCAGCATATGTATTCATGCTGTTATATGCCTGTTTCGCCTGTGACCGGCTTGGCTGGCCTGTTTAACGATGGTTGCTGAATTGTAACCTTTGCGGCAAAAAAATTCCCGTCAGTAAGTCATTTCATTTGATCTTTATGCGGGTTGAATGATAGCCATGAAATTGTTGGTACCCCGGGTTTTCTGCCTTTTGGTGAAAAGCGGGAGTTTAGCCTTTAACACGGCCGTTTGCCCTCTGGTATGAGGCCGTAGGATATTGTTTATGAACATTTTTCCGGTAGCGAAATCGCGACTATGCGGAATGAAGATCGAAAGTTTCGCTCTGATGAAACTGACGGGCCCCATTTTGACGGCACACCTTGCGCAACAGGCCCTTGCCTTTACGGATACGGTCATGGCCGGGCGGGTCGGTGCCACTGATCTGGCCGGCGTGGCGGTTGGGGCCAGTTTGTGGATCCCTGTTTCGTTGTTCATCTATGGGGTATTGTTGGCCGTGACGCCGATGGTCGCTCAAATGCATGGGGCAGGCCGAACCACAGAGACCGGCCCTTTGGTGCGTCGTGGGCTATGGGTAGCCTTGCCGATGGTGGTTATGGCTATGCTTATGTTACGTCATGCCGGCGGGGTCTTTGTTCTTATGGAGGTGATTCCACAGGTCGCTTCGATTGCATCAAATTATCTCAAGGCGATAGCCTGGGGCTTGCCGGCTGCGGCGGTCTTTTTTTTATTGCGAAATCTCAGCGAGGGAATGGGGTTGGCCCGGCCGAGCATGCTTATCGGTCTGGCGAGCCTGCCGATAAATGTTGCTGCAAACTTTGTGTTTATCTATGGCAAACTCGGTTTTCCAGCGCTTGGCGGGGTTGGTTGCGGGTGGGCCTCGACTCTCACGTTGTGGTTTATGTGCGGATGTATGTGTGCAACCATTTTATGGGGGCGGGGCTACGCCGTTACGCATTGTTTTGATTTTCGCCGGTCCTGTGGAGAAGAAGGGGCCATGCATATCCTGCGTCTCGGTTTCCCTATCGGGTGTTCTTTGCTTGTGGAGTCGAGTGTTTTCGCCCTGATTGCGCTTTTTCTTGCGCCGTTAGGGGCAAGCGTAGTGGCTTCCCATCAGATCACCCTGAATTATTCGGCCACGGTCTTCATGATCCCATTGAGTGTTTCAAGCGCCATTACCATCAGGGTGGGCCATGCCGTCGGATCGAGGGCTCGGGACCTGGCTCGTCTGACGACCAGGACCGGTTTACTGATGAATACGGTGATTGCAATTATGACCGCGGCTTTTACGGTGTTTTTCGCTGAACAGATTGCCTGTCTTTATACCTTCGATCGCCAGGTTATTGGCATGGTAGTGGGGTTGTTGTACCTCAATGCCCTTTATCAGGTTTCCGATGCGTTTCAGGTTGGCGCCATCGCCGCCTTAAGAGGTTACAAAGACACCCGTGTTCCTTTGTTGCTGATACTGGTCGCATTTTGGGGCATTGCCATGCCTTTGGGGTACAGCCTTTCATTGACCTCTTTCTGGGGAGCGCCCATGGGGGCCAAGGGATTCTGGATAAGTCTGGTCGTCGGGCTGAGTATTTCAGCGGTGTTGCTGGGGGGACGGTTGTGCCGGTTACAACGCGGGATGGCAAGGATGGAGAACGGCGGAGAATGATCGCAACATGTCGCTAGCGCAACCAGGGAGCTTGTTAAGCATCGGGCGGAACGTTTTAACAAGCCGACAACGTAGGTTCTGCTGCCAGAGTCGAAAAGATTGTTTCGAGGTGTTGAGCTTCGTCCATTGGCGAACGCGGGATCTGCTGCGTTTGGGAAAGCTGGTGGCGTAACTTCGGAGTTCGTGCTAGCATCACAGCTTGTTCAACAAATCCTTTTGGTGAGTACAGAGATGATTTCACTAAATTCTACTCAAAACCAAAGTGGGTCTGACTTTAAAAGGTGACCATAAAGAGATGGTACCCCCCTCATTTCAAAAAGGGGATGATTATGAGATAATCCGATTAATAAAAATGTTGCCATAACGTTGACAAGTGTCCTGAGGTATATCTTAAAAACGCCATTAACCATGAACTTGGCCGTGTGTTTTTCTGTACCACCGATCGGTTTTATGTCGATATGAATGGCCAGAAAAATTCTTGGTTGCCCCAGATCTGCGAATCCCGTGAGCCGATACCCCATTAAGGATGATCCGCCGGTTTGACGGTGTCCGAACAAAAAAGAGAGAGAGGATCCGCCGGGCAATTAAGCATGCTTGCCAAGCGGATTTTTTTTGGAGAATCGGCCGGGGATATTGCAGCCTATACCGATTTTTGATCGTAATCGAGCGTTTTGTTCCTGCAGAGAAGATGACGATGAGCGGCCCGTTTATTCTTGATCACGATGCAATTTCCGCACGGCTTTTTTATCCCTGGCCCGACCCGTTTCTCGATCCATTTTACGTGAAAGGAGCCGCCGGCCGCCTGGGGTGCTGGTACGGTAACTTTTTCCCGGAGGGGATGACCATGTTTCGATTTCATGGCAACGGCGAAACAGTCAGGGAATATCGCGACGACTTTTCCGGGCAAGTGGCCGATTTAAAAATCAACCTGCTGCTCGCGGAATATCGCGGTTACGGTATGGCGGAGGGGCGGCCTCTTTTGGCTGATATGTTGAAGGACTTTCCCGCTATTGTCGAGGCTACCGGAGTGTCCGCCGACCGGGTGATCTTTTTCGGTCGTGCCCTTGGGTCTCTGTATGCCGTTCATGCCGCCGCACTTTACCCCCGCGCGGCAGGATTGGTGGTCGAGAGTGGCATCGCCGATCCCCTCGAATTGATAATGGAACGGGTGCGTCCGAAACAAATGAATATCTCTCCGGAGGCGTTGCGGAACGCTGTGGAGAGGGTATTTGATCAACGGGGAAATCTTGCGGGATTCTCCGGACGCACCGTAATCATGCATACCCGTAATGATGAGTTGATATCGGTTTCCCATGGCGAATCGCTTTATGCCCTGGCCGGTGGTGCGAAGCGGCTTGTGGTTTTTGAACGGGGTTATCACAATAATATTCGCGAGGTTAACGAAAACGCCTATTGGGGCCACCTGCGAGAAGTGGTCAGAGAATGTAGCGGTTAAACGAAACGCCTCGGTTTTAATCGGAAATGTTTGAAGAGTATTCATCCCATACATGTTGAATAGCAATAGCGAACCCGATTCCCTGGGTATTTTTTAGGATCATGGTGTTGACGCCGATGACCCTGCCGTCGCTATCAATCAGGGGCCCCCCACTGTTTCCAGGGTTAATAGGAGCATCGGTCTGGATCATGGTGCTCGATCCGTATGTGCGATATCCGGAAACAATGCCAGATGTGACCGTATGCTGAAAACCGGAAGGATTTCCTACCGTATAAACCTTGTCTCCCTGACGTAATGCCGAAAATCGCGGTTGTAAATAGGTCCATGGACCGTTTGGGCTGCCTTTGATAGAAATTAATGCCAGGTCGAAATCATCGCTTATGCGGATATCGGAAATGCCCCTGACCTGGCCATCGATGGTGGTGATCCGTACATCCGACAGAGGGGTATAGTATTCGATTTTGCGTTTTTGGGCCTCCAGATCATCGTACAACTTTTTGTATTTGTCATACTCCGAACGGCGGTAGGTTAATTGCTCTTTCATCTGTTCTTTGGTGCCCCCCGGAGGGAGGCCAGCGATACGGTCCTCGACCGAGGACAAATACTTTTTTTCTTGAACCAGGGCGTTGTATAGCTGTTCCAGGCGTTCCCGGAGCTTGTTGATGTTTTCCCGGTTATATTCCACCACGTGGCGATTGGTTAGGACATGTCCACGATCATCGACGAAAAAACCGGCACCGCTTCCCCAGGGGGTTTGAATCAGAACCGTGGCGTTTCTGGCCATTTCGATGGGATTACCGCGGGATTGGTGTGTAGCGGTAGCGGCAGGGGGCGAAGATAGGGGGTCGTTATCCACTACGTTTACGGGAATGGTTATGTTATCGGCTGCGGGTGGAGGCGCTCCATCGTCGGCCATGGCCGGGGATGAGTCTCCTTCCGGTCCGGGTTGTTTGGCTCCCCATAAAAACTTGCCGCCCCATAGCCCGACGATAATGGCAAGGATGACGATGAGCCAACTGCCTCCTTTCCTTTGCCGAACCTGTGGTAAGGGTTCTAGGGGCGCTTCTTCAAGGTGTTTTTGGTGTTCGGTGTATTTTCTAAAAATGATCCCGCATGCCAAACAGGTATCGGAATCTTCCTGTTCAAAGCCACATTTTGGACATTTTATCAAAGCGTGCTCCGTATCATATTTCCCGACGATAATCCATAGAATCTCCGGCCGGAAGAAAAGTGTCGTTGGTAAAGTTTAACGAAAATTATGGCAAGATCCGGTATAGGTGTAAAGAAGTTTATACTTTCGCCATCGCTTCGCGGCGCTTGATATCCCTGGCATGGTCGCGGGCTACCAGCATGTAAATGGACGGAACGATGAACAGGGTGAAAATCGTGCCGACGAACATGCCTCCCACCAGTACCAGGCCGATGGAGTTACGGGCGGCGGCGCCGGCGCCGGTGACCAGGGTCAGGGGGAAATGGCCGGCGATGGTGGCAACGGACGTCATCAGGATCGGCCGCAGACGGGTAAGAGAGGCTCCACGTACCGCTTCGAGTTTGCTGTGTCCCTGCAGTTGCAGCTGATTGGCGAATTCGACGATGAGGATGCCGTTTTTGGCTACCAGGCCGACCAGGGTAACCAGCCCGACCTGGGAGTAGATGTTGAGAGTGGTGGTCCAGCCGTTGGTCCAGAAAGGGACGTTCGGATCGGGCATTTTCAAAAAGGTGAAGATCATGGCGCCGAACATGGCCAGCGGCACCGATCCGAACAGGATGACGAAGGGGTCGCGGAAGCTGTTGAACTGGGCCGCGAGCACCAGGAAGATGAGGATGACTGCCAGGCTGAATGCGGGTAGAAACCGGTTGCCTTCGGTTCGAAGCTGGCGCGATTCGCCTGTGTAATCGATCGAGTAGCCGTCCGGCAGGATTTTGGCCGCCTCGGTTTCGAGGAAGGTCAGCGCTTCGTCCAGGGGGCGTACGGAGACGCCGCTGAGTTTGACCGCGTTGAGTTGCTGAAACCGGTTCAGGGAGCGGGGTACCGTGCTGTCGCGCAGGCTCGCAACGGTGCTTAAGGGGACCAGCTGGCCGTCGGGACCTGTTACGTAGATATTCTGCAATTGCTCGGGAGTAAGGCGTCCGCTGCGCTCGATTTGCGGGATGACCTTGTAGCTGCGTCCCGAGATATCGAAGCGGTTGACGAAATTGCCGCCGACCATGGCGCCGAGATCGGCGCCCACCTGGGACAGGTCGAGGCCGAGCATCGCCACCTTGTCGCGATCGATGATGAATTCGGTTTCCGGTTTGTCGATCTTGACGTCGATGAGGGGCGGAAAGGCAAACATGCCGCTCTGTATCGCCTTGAGTTGCAACTGTTGGGTGAACTCGAGGATCCGCTCGGTGTCGGCGGTGGAGGCGATGACGAACTCCACAGGGAACTGCCCGCCTCCGGGCAGGGCCGGCGGCGTGACGGGGAACATGCGGATGCCGGGGATATCTTGCAGTTTTTGGTGGATTTCCGGAAGGATCTGAAACACCGTGCGCTGCCGTTGCTGCCACGGTTTGGTCACCATGCCGCCGAAGCCGGCGGAGGGGTTGGTGATCTGGAAGGTGAATTCGGTCTCCGGCGCACTGAAAAAGACGTCGTTGGCCGCCGCCGCATAGCGGCTGGTCTGGTCGAGGGTGGCGTTGGCGGGCGCGTCGAGGATGCCGAAAATGACCCCCTGATCTTCGGTCGGCGCCAACTCCACCGGCGACATCATGTACATGGGGATGCTCAACAGCCCCACCACGATCCACACCGTATAGACCGCCGGACGCATGGCCAGGGTGGCGTCGAGGAGGCGGGCGTAGCCGTTACGCAGGCGCTCGAAGGTGCGGGCGATGCGGGCCGCGAGGCCGTGTTCCTCGATGTCGGGGCGCAGCAGCTGGGCGGACATCATCGGCGACAGGGTCAGGGCCACGACACCGGAGATGGTGACAGCTCCGGCCAGGGTAAAGGCGAATTCGCGGAACAGGGCGCCGGTCAATCCGCCCTGCAGGCCGATGGGGGCATAGACCGCCGCCAGGGTAATGGTCATGGCGATGATCGGTCCGACCAGTTCCCTGGCGCCGAGGATCGCCGCCTGCATCGGCGATTGCCCCTCCCGCAGGTGCCGTTCGACGTTTTCGACCACGACGATGGCATCGTCCACCACCAGCCCCACCGACAGAACGATGGCGAGCAGGGTGAGGAGGTTGACGGTAAAGCCGAAGCTTTGCATCAAAAAGACCGCGCCGATCAGCGACAGGGGGATGGCGACGACCGGTACCAGCACCGACCTCATGGATCCCAGGAACAGGAAAATTACGAGGATAACGATGATCAGGGTATCGCCAAGGGTTTCAATGACTTCGTGGATGGCGTTGTTGATGTAATCGGTGGCGTCGTAAGCGAGCCGTCCCTCCAGTCCCGTCGGCAGATCCTTGCGGATGCTTTCCATTTCGACGCGTATGCGACGGATGACGTCGAGAGAGTTGGCGTTGGGCAGGGCCCAGATCCCCATAAAAACGGCGGTTTGCCCCGAGAACCGCACTTCCGTGTCGTAATCCTCGGCCCCCAGCACCACATCGGCGATATCGGCCAGACGCACGATGGCATCGTCTTGCTGGTGTATGACCAGATGACGGAATTCTTCGACGGTCTGCAGATTGGTATCGGCGGTCAGGTTGACCTGGATCAGTGCCCCCTTGGTCTGCCCCACGGCCGACAGGTAGTTGTTGGCGGCCAGCGCCTCGCGGACCTGCATCGGCGTGATATGAAAGGCCGCCATGCGGTCGGGTTTGAGCCAGATGCGCATGGCGAAGGTGCGGGCGCCGAGGATTTCGGCCCGTTGCACCCCTTCGACCGCCGACAGCCGCGGTTGCACCACACGCATCAGGTAGTCGGTGATCTCGTTCTGCAGCAGCACATCGGAGGAAAAACTCAGGTAGGCCGAGGCGAATTCGCTGTCGGCCGATTCGATATTGAGGATCGGCACCTCGGCTTCCGGCGGCAGGTCGTTGCGGACCTGGTCGACCTTGGAGCTGATCTCGGCCAGGGCTTTGGTCGAATCGTAGTTGAGTTTTAGCCGTACCTTGATGGTCGAGGTTCCCTTGGCGCTCTGGGACTCGATGTAATCGATGCCGTCGGCGGCGGCGATGGCCCGCTCCAGGGGGGTGGTGATAAAGCCCCGCACCAGATCGGCGCTGGCTCCGACATAGACGGTGGTCACCGTGATGGCGGCGTTTTCGCTGCGGGGATACTGGCGTACGTTGAGGGTGCGGATGGCCTGCAGGCCGGCTATGGTGATGAGGAGGCTGACCACCAGGGCCAGTACCGGACGGCGGATAAAGATGTCGGTAAATTTCATGATACCCTCAACTCGGCGGTAAACAGGGATTTCTTAATTGTTTTCCGGTGTGGGTGCGGTTTTAAACTGCGGGGAGAGGCTGTTGTCCACGATGACCGATTGACCGTTGCGCAATTTGAATACCCCGGTAGTCACGACGGCTTGCCCTTCTTCCAGTCCGGATGTTACCGCGACGAAATCGCCTTTGCGGGTGCCGAGACGTACCAACTGCTGGCGGATGATTTTCTGTATTTCGCCGCTTTGTTCATCTTTCTGATCCTCGATGACGAATACCGAATCGCTGTACGGGGCGTAGAGGATCGCCGTCGCCGGGATGGTCAGCACCGGTTCCTTTGTGGGCAAGACGACCGCGACATTGACGAACATGCCGGGGCGCAGTTGTTCTCCGGGGTTTTTCAGAATCGCCTGGATGCGTACATTGCGGGTGGCGCTGTCGACCTCGGGATTGATGGCGTTGATGGTCCCTTCGAGGGTTTGGTCGGGGAGCGTATCCGCCGTTACCCGTACCGGCAGCCCGGCGTGCAGGCCGGCAAGTTGCTGTTGGGGCAACAGAAAATTGACATGTATGGGGTCGAGTTGTTGCAGGGTAACGATGGCCTGTCCGTCGCTCAGCATTTGGCCGAGGTCGACCTGACGGATGCCGAGACGGCCGGCGAAGGGCGCGCGGACGGTTTTTTTGCCGATGGTGGCGCGGATGGCGTCGGCCGCCGCCCGGGCGCTGCGGTAGTCGGCTACCGCCTGGTCGTGTTCGGCCGGCGATATGATGTGTTCGGCCAGCAATCGGTCAGAACGCTGCAGATTGAGTCGCGCCAGGGTGACCTCCGCTTCGGCGCCCGGCAACTGGGCTTGTTCCGAGGAGGTATCCAACCTCACCAAAAGGTCGCCCCGCTGAATGGCGTCTCCGGATTGGAAGGCGAGGCGGGTGACTTTGCCCGGCAGTTCCGCGGCGACGGTTACCCCCTGCATGGCTTCGAGGGTTCCGACGGCGTTGAGGAGCGTCTCCCATGTCGCCTTCTGCGCGGTCGCCGCCGTAACCTTGGTCGGCGGTGGGGTGTATGCGGCGCCCTGCTGCACCAGGCGGCGGATCTGCAGAACTTTAATGCCGGTCAGTGCGCCGGCCAGCAGGATGAGAATGGCGATGGCAAAAAAAATACGCTTTTTCATAGCACCTGCGGAGGCTGGAGGTGAACAGAGGGTATGTAAAACGTGGTAACGATGGCATGGATTGCCGGACGTAAATCGCCGGATGGTTCACGGCCGGCCTTAGACCAGGAAGATAGGATGAGGCGGTGGGTTATGTCAATGCGCAAATGAGCATTTTTTATCGGAGCCCCGGCTCGATGGAAACCGGGGTGCCGGTACTTACAGCTGTTCTACCAGATCGAACAGTTGCTCATGGCTGTCGATATTGATGGCGTCGGCAAAATTGCCGCGGTAACCGACGAAACGGATATTGGCGCGCCGCGCCGCTTCGCGGTCCACATCCATATCCCCCACGAACAGCAATTCCTCCGGGGCGACGCCCAGTTGTCTGGAGGCCAACAGCAGCATGTCGGGGTGGGGTTTGCCGCGCTCCACATCCTTGCAGGTGAGGATGGTCTTGAAATAGCGGTCGAGTTCGAAATGGCGGGTGATGTCGCGCATGCTGCCGCCGCGGTTGGTGGCGACTGCCAGCGGCATGCATGACGACAGCCGCGCGAGGGCGTCGAGGATGCCCGGTTCGGGAACCATCAGGGGAATGAACCGGGTGTAGTCGATGCTGCGTGAAACGCGCAGCGCCTCATCGAGCCGCTCCGGCCCGAGGATCGCTTCGAACAACTCCGGCGTGGTGACCGTGTGGCAGAGATAGATTTTTTCCCGGTCGTCATGGGCGATGGGCGGCATGCCCAGTTGCTCCAGTGCGGCGCTGTAAAACGCCACATTGGCCTGCAGGCTGTCGAACAGCACGCCATCGCAATCGAAGATAAGTCCCTTGACCATGCGTATTTTTCCTTTTTTATGCACAGGTCCCGGGGCCGCAGCGGATAGCGGACGGTTTGAAAAGGGTGGCGGCCCGGGATTTTCCTGATCGAGTTGAAAGCAAAGCAACAGCTTTGAACAATAATAAACATGATCGGCGTTCAAATGCAACATAAACCGGAAAAATCCTGAGGGGGCCGCTTTTTTACCGCGGGGCGGTCCATAACCGCCCCGTTGCCGCCATTTAACGTAGACTGCGGATAAATGCTTCCACCGCCGGCACGCCTCCTTCATCCAACACCCGGATAGCCTGGGAGCCGACCACGGCGATATCGGCTTTGCCTTTGATAAACTCCACATCGGCGCGATCCTTGACGCCGAACCCGAGGGCCAGCGGCAGCTGCGTCGAAGCGCGGCAATGGTCCAGATGATCGCCGAGCTGTCCGGAAAAATCGGTCTGCAGCCCCGTGACCCCCTTGCGCGCCATGCAATAGATGAAACCTTTGCCGTGTTCGGCGATGCGCTGCATGCGGGCTTCGGTGGTATTGGGGGCGTAGATGAAGATCGGCGCCATGCCGTGTTTGTTCATGGCCGCCAAATAGTCGTCGGCCTCTTCCGGCGGCAGGTCGGGCACGATAGCTCCGCACAATCCGCATTTGGCCATGCGTTCGGCAAACGCTTCGACCCCGTATTTGAACAGGATGTTGTAATAGGTCATGAACAGAAACGGGATGTCGTAGGCTGCGGCGACCTTTTCCGCGAAATCGAAGCACTCATCGACGGTGATGCCGGTGGCCAGGGCGTCCTGGTTGGCCTTGAGGATTACCGGTCCGTCGGCCATCGGCTCGGAAAAGGGGATCTGCAATTCCATCAGGTCGACCCCGGCCTCCACCATGGTGCGGACCACTTCGAAAGAGGTGTCCAGATCCGGGTAGCCGATGACGATATGGGTCATCAGCAGGATATCCTTTTGCGCCAGTTTGTTGCGGATGGTCGTCTCAAGCATCGTATTGCTCCGCCTTGTGTTTGATGAATTCCTTCCAGGCCGGGTCGTTGAAGGCGTCGGCGACGGTGAAGATGTCCTTGTCGCCGCGACCGGACTGATTGATGATGACGATGTCGTCTTTCGACAGGGACGGGGCCTCCTTGAAGGCCTGCGCGAAGGCATGGGACGATTCCAGAGCGGGGATCAGCCCCTCTTTGCGCATGGTCAGGGTCACCGCTTCGAGCACCTCGGCATCGGTGGCCGCTTCGAACCGTGCACGGCCGATGGCCTGCAAATGCGCCAGGATCGGCGAAACGCCGACGTAGTCGAGCCCCGCAGAAATGCTGTGGGTGTCCTTCATCTGGCCATCATGATCCTGTAAAAAGTAGGTTTTGTAACCCTGGGCCACGCCGACGCTGGCGTCCTTGGAGCTGAGGCGGGCGGCGTGTTTGCCGCTGTCCAGTCCCTTGCCGCCGGCCTCGACCCCGACCAGCTCCACCGGATCGTCCATGAAACCGGAAAACAGCCCCATGGCGTTGGAACCGCCGCCGACGCAGGCGTAGACGCTCTTCGGCAGGCGTCCCTCGTGCTCCAGGATCTGTTTGCGCGCTTCGATGCCGATGATCGACTGGAACCAGGCCACCATCTCCGGGAAGGGGTGCGGCCCGCAGGCGGTACCGAGGACGTAATGGGTGGTGTCCATGTTCGATACCCAGTCGCGGAAGGCCTCGTTGATGGCGTCCTTGAGGGTGCGTGAGCCGTCTGTTACCGGTACCACCGTGGCGCCGAGACGCTCCATCCAGAACACGTTGGGACGCTGACGTTCCACGTCTTCCTCGCCCATGTAGATGGTGCACTCGAAACCCATGCGCGCCGCCATGGTGGCGGTGGCCACACCGTGCTGCCCGGCGCCGGTTTCGGCGATGACGCGTTTTTTGCCCATGCGTTTGACCAGCAGTCCCTGGCCCATGACGTTGTTGGCCTTGTGGGCGCCGGTGTGGTTGAGGTCCTCGCGCTTGATGTAGATGCGTGCTCCGCCGAAATGGTTGGTGAGGTTTTCGGCGAAGGTCAGCGGAGTGGGGCGGCACGAGTAGTTCGACATGACGTCGATGTATTCCTGCCAGAAAGCCGGGTCGGCCTTGGCCGCTTCATAGGCCTTGACCAGTTCCTCGAAGGTTTCGTTGAGGATTTCGGGGATGAAACAGCCGCCGAATCCGGAAAAGTAACCGCGTTTATCCATGGTCGGATGCTCCCATGTGTTGTGAGAAGACGATATGATCGGTGCGGCAGAACAGCCGCGAGAAAAATCCGTCACGGCCGGCGGCGAAATCGAGGCGCCGTTCGACCTGCAATAGTGGCGTGGTGGTGGTGACGTCGAGGCAGCGGGCCCGCGCCGCGTCGGGGTAACCGATGCGGAAGCTCTGCTTGCCCCCCTGCGGGCGCAGCATGAAATGCTCCGCGGCGATGCCGGACAGGGAACGGCCGGCCAGGTCCAGGTCTTCGATCCCCGCGAACATCTGCGGATGCAGATAGAGATCTTCGAGCAATACGGGGGCGTTGTCGAGACAGGTCAGGCGCGAAAAATAGTAAGCCGTTCGGCCGCTGAAGGGGTTGTCAGGCGTATCTTCGATCGGTTGCAAGCGGATCGCTTCGCGGATGCGGGTCTGTGCCGCCAGGCCTTTTTTATGAAATGCCGCCGCAGTGCCGTCGAGGGAGAAAAGGTCGATTTCCCGTGCCGGTTCGCTGACGTAGGTCCCCGAACCGCGCCGCCGGCACAGCAGCCCCTGCCGCACCAGGGAGTCGAGCGCCTGACGCACCGTAGGGCGCCCGATGCCGTATTGAGCCACCAATTGCGGCTCCGAAGGGATACGCTGGCCCGGCGCCAGTTCGCCGTTGCGGATCTGTTCGCCGAGCCGTTCGGCCAGTTGGTGGTACAGCGGAATGGGGGAATCGGGATTGAGCATGGTCTTTGAGCCTCCCTTTTATGCCGGATATTTTAGAGGTCAGGTTGACAGGTTGTCAAGACAACTTTTGCGGCGATCGGTGGTTTTCCGTTCGGATTAAATGGTTTTCTCCATAAACCCTGGTGGAAAAGTGGTGCGCACAGCCGGAACGAATTATGCGGTTTGACTTTTCTTGTATACGGTTTACTCTTGAGTAAAATCCGTTGTTCGATCCAGCAGTACCAAACCCCAATGGAGTGGTATTTCATCGGTTTTGAGGGCGTGGCGGTCAAGGGGGATCTCCTGCGTATCTGAAGACAGTGCCGTCTCTACGGAGTCAACTTTTTTCAGGAGGTTTCCATGGAGCGTTTTGAACCGTTGACCGCAGCTGATTGCGAACAGTTAAGACAGGAGGTAATCGGGTTAATCACGCCGGTCGCCGAGAAGTACGGACTGAATCTCGATTTTGTCAAGGATGTTTGCTCCAGTGGGGCAGACAGTGTTTCCATCAAGGCATGCTTCACGCTGCCGGAACGACCTGAGTCGGTCGCTACGCTGAAAGAGGAGCGGGATTTTCGATGCTATGCGGAAGGGTTCGGCATGCACCCCTCATGGCTCGGCAAGGAATTCAAACGCGGAAAGTTCACCTATAAAGTGGCTGGGTTGATGGTCAAATCTCCCACAAAATGTGTGGTCCTGGAGAGGTCCGATGGCGCCCGCTGTACTCAGGATGGCAAGTTGGTTGCGCGTTATCTCGGTTAAGGGTGCCGGGAGCGACTTACGAAAAAAACGGGCACCGGCAAACGCCGGTGCCCGTTTTTTTCGTTCTTCGAATTCAGGTATATGGAAGTAGGGGCAGAGATCTCGCCGAAATACCTCTATGGGTGATCACGGGTGTGATCAATGGTTGCGGTATGTTATGAATGTTCAAGCATTTGAATTTTGCTTCACTTTTCTCTTGAACCCCGGCAGACGATAGGGCAGGCTGTGTGATATGCCAAAATCAGCTTTCAGTGCCATTGAAAACAGTTTGAGTTCCTTTCTCGGCGGTGCCAAAGTCATGCTTGCCGAGCTCGAAGAAGGCGAATCGACACCGTCCTCGGAAGGTCAACGAGAGATCGTTTCCCGACTGGAGATCGACGAGGTTGCTTATTTTTTTCGTGCGCGTCGTAAGGAACTGGCTTTTACCTCCACGGAGAAGGCCTTTATCATCGAATTGCTTACGGCATTTGAAGGCTTGTTTGCCGGATTTTCGGCCAAAGGTTACGATGCCCATTTTCGAACCGCTTTGCTGACCTCGCTTACCGATATCGCCGTGGCCCGTTATATTCGCGGTGATCGCAAAGGGGTCTTCTGGCCGACTCAGAGTTTGATCCAGCTGCTCAAAAATCTTTCCTATCAACGTTATGAGAGGTCGCCGGCCACCACCGGTTTTCTCGTCTACCGGACCCAGCTTGACGATTTTCTTGAATCCCTCGAGAAAACCCGCTACGACTGGCTCGATCTCGGCAGTGACCGTCGACGTATCTCCGGCGATTTTTTTCGCAATCCTCTCTCGTATCGTTTTGTTGATGGCTATCGAGCGTTGTTCATCTGCGATATTCGCATGAACGTCAAGGGGACGATCCGAACCAGTGCCCCCGGCCCGAGCGATAACATTGAGCAGCTGTCGAACCGGGAAACCGTCTCGCTTCTGTCCCGGGCCGGCGCAGGCGCTTTTGCTGTTTACGTCAACAAGGCTTCGGAGGTCGAAGTCGTTCTGGACAGCGACAAATTGCTTCTTTGGCGCAAAGGCTACTGGGGTATTTATGATCCGGATATCATGCATGAGTTTCTAGCCGGCAAGCTGGAAAAACGTTCCATCGACTATCTGGTATGGTCGATTTACGCCCTCTCCAAAGCTCGCCACGGTACGGTGGTTCTAGTTGCTGAAGACCAGACCAGTTTTGAGTCGCTGCGCAAGGGCTCCGTAGGCGGTCGGGATCCGCTCAGCCGCGCTTTGATCCGGCATGTACGCGGCACAAAAATCGGTACACTGAAGCGTTCCGGTGAGCTTAGCCGAATCCTTTCCTCGGACGGTATGACGGTCATCAACCGCAAGGGCGAGCTGCTCGATACCGGTGTGATTATCGATACCTCCCGAGTCAGCGATCTGGTCACCGGTGGTGGGCGTACCACCGCCGCCACCGCTGCTTCTTATCTGGGCCCGGTGGTCAAGGTCTCCGAGGATGGACCGGTCGAGCTTTATCGGGATGGACGCAGTGTTTATCGCTTCGGGTGATTCGCATAAGGATACGCCTATATACTGCAAGAGCCCCCAGGCCATATCGGCTTGGGGGCTCTTTTTTGCATCGCATTATCGATAGATCGGCGTCCCTCGATGGGGCTGGTGGGGATGCCGACATGTTGTCTTATTGTTTCGGCTTACGCTCATCCATGACCTTGTAGGCGCAGAATTCGCCGCACATGGTGCAGGCGCCGTGTTCCTCGTCCACCCCGGATTCGCCCCGCCGCTTGCGGGCCAGCTCAGGGTCGATGGCCAGGCAGTACTGGGTCTCCCAGTCGAGGCCTTTGCGCGCCTTGCTCATGGCGATGTCCTTTTCCATGGCTCCGGGCAGGCCTTTGACGATATCGGCGGCGTGGGCGGCGATGCGGGTTGCCATGACCCCATCGTGCACGTCCTGGACATTGGGCAGGCACAGGTGCTCACTGGGAGTGACATAGCAGAGGAAGTCGGCGCCTGCGCCGGCAGCTACGGCGCCGCCGATGGCACAGGTGATGTGGTCATAGCCAGGAGCGATGTCCGTGACCAGCGGGCCGAGTACGTAAAAAGGGGCTCCGTGGCAGAGACTTTTCTGCAGCTGGATGTTGGCTTCGATCTGGTTCAGAGGGACATGCCCCGGTCCTTCGATCATGACCTGAATGCCGGCGTCCCAGGCGCGCTGGGTCAGTTCGCCGAGGATGATCAGCTCGTGGATCTGGGCGCGATCGGTGGCATCGGCCAGGCAGCCGGGACGGAACCCGTCGCCCAGAGAGAGGGTGGCATCGTAGGGCTTGACTAACTCCAGCAGGCGATCGTATTGCTCATACAGCGGGTTTTCCGCATTGTTGTGGGTCATCCAGGCGACGGTGAAGGAACCGCCGCGGGAGACGACATCCATGATGCGTCCTTCGTTGTCCATGCGCTCAACGGTGCTGAGGGTTACTCCACAGTGCACGGTGATGAAGTCGACGCCGTCGTCGAGATGTTTTTTAATGCCGTCGAAAATTTCGTCGGCGGTCATGTCAACAATGGCTTTGCCTTTCTTTACCACCGTGTCGCAGGCAGCCTGGTAAAGAGGCACGCTGCCGATACAGGCTTGGGTTTCGGCGATGATGGCGCGGCGGATTTCATCGATGGGGCCGCCGGTGGACAGATCCATGATGGCGTCGGCTCCGGCAGCGACCGCTACGCGGGCTTTTTCCAGTTCGTTGTCGATGCTGGTGTCGTCCTTGCTTGTGCCGATGTTGGCATTGACTCTTGTCGGCAAGCCCTTGCCCACGGCCAGGGGGCGGCCATTGGCGTGCATATTGTTGTGACAGACGATGGCGGTGCCTTCGGCAATGCGTTGCCGCAGGATCTCGGCATCGATGCCGGCATCGGCGGCGGCTTGCTTCATTTTGTCGGAGACGATGCCCTGGCGGGCCATTTCGAGCTGGGTCATGAATCTACCTCTCATACGTCAAAGCTGTAAGCTGTAAAGTTTGAAGCTGTAAGTTGAAAGCGGTAATTTTACAGTCCTTCGATTGTGTTCATCAGGTATTTGGCCGCGGCGAAGTGATTGACCGGTCCGTGGCCGGCTCCAAGGTCGGGAGCGGTGCGAATCGCTTCGGTAATGAATTCCTTGGCCAGGGCTACCGCCTGGGGCAGGGGGTGGCCGCCGGCCAGCAAAGCGGCAATGGCTGCGGAGCTGGTGCAGCCGGTGCCGTGGGTGTTGCGACTGTCGATACGTTTCGCCGGCAGTCGATGCAGGGTATTGCCATCCAGTAGCAGATCGACGGCTTCGCCCTCGAGGTGTCCGCCCTTGAGTAACACGTGGCGCGCACCGAGTTGCTGCAGGCGCCGGGCCGCCTTTTCCATATCGGCCTCGGTGTGGACGGGCAGGCCGGTCAGTTGTTCGGCTTCCGGCAGGTTGGGGGTGAGCAGATAGGTGTGCGGAAGCAGATGCTCTCGACAAACCTTGGTGGCTTCGTCGCGCAGCAACGAGGCGCCGCCCTTGGCGATCATGACCGGATCGACTACTGCCAGCAGACCGTGGTCTTTGAGGGCCTGGGCAACCAGCCGGACGATGGCCGCATCGAGCAGCATGCCGGTCTTGACCACTTCCGGTTGGAGATCGCCAAGCACTGCCGCCAACTGTTCGCCGACAAAGCTGGCAGGGACCGGGTAGATGTTTTGCACGCCACAGGTGTTTTGTGCGGTCAGGGCAGTGATGACGCTCATGCCGTAGCCGCCCAGCAGCGTGATGGTTTTGAGGTCGGCCTGAATGCCGGCCCCGCCGCCGCTGTCTGAACCGGCTACGGTCAGCACTCGGCCGTGAGGTACTGGGGCGCGGCGATTGAATTGTAGAGAAATTTCCCGCGCAGCCAGTGCCGGGCTGGGGTCGGCCATGACCGCGGAAATCAGGGCAATGGCATCGGCCCCGGCATGGATGACCTCCGAGGTATTGTCCCGGTTGATGCCCCCGATGGCCACCAGAGGGATGTCCACGGCCTGACGGATATCATGCAAGACATCGAGTCCGATATGCACGGCATCCTGTTTGCTGCCGGTGGGGTAAACGCTGCCGGCGGCAACGTAGTCAGCACCGGCCTTTTGCGAGTTGACAGCCTGTTCGACGGTGCGGTTGGAGGTGCCGATGATTTTATCCGGGCCAAGCAGGGCGCGGGCCTCGGCAATGTGCATGTCCTGCTGGCCCAGGTGCACGCCGTCGGCCTGACAGGCAAGGGCCAGATGCGGGTCATCGTTGACGATGAACAGGGCACCGGCCTGTTTGCACAGGCTATGGACCATGCGTGCCTCACGGTGTCGCACATCCTCCGGGAGATGTTTGCCTCGGTACTGTACAATGCGCGTTCCGCCTTTGAGAGCGGCGACAAGTTTGGCTTGCAGCTGGTCGCCCCGCGAATCATCGGTAATCAGGTAAAGACCCCGAAAATGTCTGTTTTTCATAGCAGTTCCTGGCTCGAATAAAAAAATCGCCACGGCCGGAAAGCACGTGACGATGATCACGACTGCCTTGCGACACCGCTTCCCTACGCCGGTATGATCCGGGTCAGGTTCCAAGGGTTGTTGCGCTTATGCGAAACTCTCAGTACAGAATGACGCCCCTAGCGGTTATGTCTGTGAACGGGCAGGTGTATACGTTCACCCGTTTCATAATAGTACGGCGCGGGTCTATCATGCAAAGCAATTTATGGCGGAAGGTTCTTCGGGGCTTGTGCAACCCGCGGCCACTCTAGCGAATGCGGTTTTGCCTGTCAAGCGACCGGCCTGCGGAATCACCTCAGCGATAATCCCGACCTGTTCAGCGTTTTTACCGGCAAGGCTTACAGGCTGTTTTGGCCTTTACAGCATGGGGGTGTCGTGCTAATTGTTTGATACGCATTGGGAACCTGCTGCCGATCGGAAGCAGGGTCTTTTTTACGTGGAGCTTCGCGCTGTAACTGCAGACAGTGGGGAGCCAAACCACACTTGAGCGTGAGCTCTTGTCGTATCCTCGGTCATTATCTGACCGATCAATTATAGATTCAGGAATGAATGTGTCATGAATGATCCCCGGGCGCATCGCCCCACCCGCGTTGAAATCGATCTTGAGGCGCTAAAACATAACTTTTACCAGGCTCAACGGCTGGCAGGACCGGGGCAGGGTGTCCTGGCCGTGGTCAAGGCGGATGCCTACGGTCATGGCGCGGCGCATGTTGCCATGGCCTTGCAGGGTGTCGGGGTGGAGATGTTCGGCGTGGCCATTGTGGAGGAAGGCGTTGCCTTGCGCGAGGCGGGAGTCGTTTGTCCTATCCTGGTGCTTGGCGGCCTTTATCCCGGCCAGGAGGAAAATCTGCTGCGCTACGGTCTGGTGCCGACTCTTTTCGATATGGACGTCGCCCGGCGGCTGGACAGCTGTGCGCGGGCGGCCGGTGTGGTTCTGCCTTATCATATGAAGGTCGATACCGGTATGAGTCGCGTCGGTTTCCGGCCGGATGATCTGCCCCGGGTGCTGGAAGAACTGGGTGCGCTTTCGGGGTTGCGCATGGATGGACTGTTCTCCCATCTGGCTATGGCTGATGAGCCGGAAAATACGGTTAATCAGAAGCAGCTTGAGATCTTCCGGGGCTGCCTTGACCGAGTCAGGCAGGCCGGTTTTGCGCCGCGGTATGTGCACTTGAGCAACAGTGCCGCATTGTTGACGAGGGAAGTGCCCGAATGCAATTTGTCGCGCCCCGGTATCCTGCTTTACGGTGCTTTGCCCAGTCCGGCTTTTGCCGGGCGGTTCGATTTGAAGCCGGTGATGAGTTTTCGCACCCGTATTGCACAGATCCGCAAGGTGCCGGAAGGCACAGGGGTTTCTTATGGGCATCGTTTCGTGGCTGAACGCCCGACGGTACTGGCGGTTATTCCGGTGGGATATGCCGATGGCTACAGCCGACAGCTTTCCAATGTCGGCGAAATGTTGGTGCGCGGTCAGCGTGCCCGGGTCGCCGGGACGGTCTGTATGGACTGGACCATGATCGATGTGACGGATATCCCTGACGTGGCCGTTGGCGATGAGGTTACCCTGCTTGGTTGCGACAACGGTCAATGCATCACCGCTGATGAATGGGCCGAGCGCATCGGGACCATCAGTTACGAAGTGTTCTGCCAGTTCAGTAAGCGCGTGCCGCGCCTGACCAACGATCGCCGGTGAATCGTGCCGGCGGGGTTCGAGGGTTGTTCCATACGGCTGTTTTGCACGGCGGTTGAGCTTTTCTAAACCCAAGGAGGGCGGATGTCCCGCAGCCACTGCCTGTTGGCTCTGGATCTTGGAACCACCACTCTGGCCGGGCGTGTGCTCGATGCCGATGGCAGAGTTCTGGCACAAGAGCGCCTGCTCAATCCCCAGGTGGCTTTGGGGGGCGATATCATGCGTCGGATGGAGGCTGCTCTGGCAGGCGAAGATACGCATCTGCAGGCTTTGCTGTGCGACGGGTTGCGCGAGATTATCGATGCGTTGCTGCGCCAGGCAGGGTTGCGCTGTGCCGATATCGGCGCGGCCGGCGCCGCCGGCAATCCTGGGATGGTTTATCTGCTTCGGCGTCTGCCGGTGAGATCCATTCTGTTTCCTCCCCATCGCCCTTCACGGCGCGAGGCTGTCTATCTGTCCTCCGAAGAAGTCGATCTGGGCTTACCTGTTCCTCTGTATCTTTTTCCCCTGGTCAGCGGTTATGTCGGCGGCGATCTCGTGGCCTTTCTCTTTGCTCAGCACGAGGTGACGGAAAACAGTTTTTTCCTCGATGCGGGTACCAACGGTGAAATGGCTTTGTATGCAGGAGGGCAATGGCGAGTAACCTCCGTGGCTGCCGGCCCGGCTTTTGAAGGCGGGGATATTTCCTGCGGCATGGTTGCAAAGGCTGGCGCTATCAGTGATGTCCGTATCGTCGACGATACCCTGCACCTGATTGTCATCGGAGGAGGAACACCGCAGGGCCTTTGCGGTAGCGGGCTGGCCGCGGTGCTGGCGGCAGCTCTTGATGGTGGGCTTGTCGATCGCCACGGAACGATCGTCGATCCTCTCGAGGTGCCCACCAATCTCTCCCGATATATTGTGCAGACGCCGCAAGGCAGGGCCCTGCGTCTTTATCGCGATGCGGCAGCCGATCTGCTGCTGACCCAGCAGGATGTGCGGCATTTCCAACTGGCCAAGGCCGCGGTGTTGGCCGGCATCGAATGTTTATTGCAACGCGCGGGTCTGGATGCCGCCTCCGTGGGGCCGGTAACGTTGACCGGCGCCTTTGGTTTTTCCTTGTCCCGACAGGTTTTGAAAAGGGTTGCCTTGCTCCCGGAAAACATGGTAGATAAGGTACGCTTTGCGGAGGCCGGTGTGCTGGCGGGAGTCGGACGGTTGCTGTGCGAAGCGGAGGGTCCCGCCAGAGTGGATCGACTGGCTGCGAGGCTGCATGCGTTGCCCCTGTCGGGAACCCCAGCCTTCGAGAAGGCTTTCATCAAAGCTATGGATTTCTAGAAAACCGCCAACATGACGGTTTTTTTGTTTTTGCACCCTAAAGGTTGACGCGTTTTCGGACTTTGGGTCGGAAACGACGTCTGAATGTATTTACAGCAGGAAAGGATAAAAATATGGCCGTCATCAAGCGTGCGCTGATCAGTGTTTCGGATAAAACCGGCATCGTCGAATTCGCCAGGGAACTGGCGGGTTACGGAGTGGAAATCCTCTCGACAGGCGGCACCGCTGCTTTGCTGCGGCAAGAAGGTCTGGCTGTGAAGGATGTCTCGGAATATACCGGTTTCCCCGAGATGCTCGATGGCCGGGTCAAAACGCTGCACCCCAAGGTGCACGGCGGCCTGCTCGGCATGCGTGAAAATCCCGCTCATGTGGCCAAGATGAAGGAGCACGGCATCGAACCGATCGACATGGTGGTGGTCAATCTCTACCCCTTCGAAGCGACGGTCGCCAAACCTGACTGTACGCTGGAAGATGCCATCGAAAATATCGATATCGGCGGGCCGACCATGCTGCGCAGTGCGGCCAAGAACAATCGCGACGTCACGGTGGTTGTCGATCACGTCGATTACGATCAGGTTCTGGCGGAAATGAAGGGCAGCGGCGGGGCGGTTTCACGCGGCACCAACTTTAAACTGGCGGTCAAGGTCTACCAGCATACCGCAGCCTACGACGGAGCCATTTCCAATTGGCTGGGGCAGCGCATGGGGGACGAACTGGCCGATTTCTCCGATACTTTGACTGTGCAGTTTAAAAAAGTACAGGATATGCGTTACGGAGAAAATCCCCACCAGAAGGCAGCCTTTTATGTCGAACGCGATGTGCAGGAGGCCAGTATCTCCACCTCCCGCCAGTTGCAGGGCAAGGAGTTGTCTTACAACAATATCGCCGATACCGATGCCGCCCTGGAATGCGTCAAGCAATTCAATGAGGGGCCGGCATGCGTTATCGTCAAGCATGCCAATCCCTGCGGCGTAGCCCTCGGAAGTAATCTGCTCGAAGCCTATAATCGGGCTTTTTCCACCGATTCCGAATCGGCATTCGGCGGCATCATCGCTTTTAACCGTGAATTGGACGGCACGACAGCCCAGGCCATCGTCGAGCGCCAGTTCGTCGAGGTCATCATTGCTCCCGCGGTATCCGCGGAAGCCATCGACGTTGTCGCCACCAAGAAAAACGTTCGCCTGCTCGAGTGTGGTTACTGGCCTCAGGAGCCTGGCGCCCGTTACGATTTCAAACGCGTCAACGGCGGTTTGCTGGTGCAGGATGCCGACCTGCTGCTGAGCGGTGACATCAAGCCTGTGACCAAGCGTGTGCCTACCGAAGAAGAAATGCGGGATCTGCTGTTTACCTGGCGTGTTGCCAAGTTCGTCAAATCCAACGCCATTGTTTACGGTAAGGACGGCATGACTATCGGTGTCGGTGCCGGACAGATGAGTCGTGTTAACTCTGCTCGCATTGCCGGCATTAAAGCCGAACTTGCCGGATTGGAAGTGCCGGGTTCGGTGATGGCATCCGATGCGTTCTTCCCGTTCCGTGACGGACTCGACAATGCCGCCAAGGCCGGCATCAAGGCGGTTATTCAGCCGGGCGGATCGATCCGGGACGAGGAAGTCATTGCTGCCGCCGATGAGCACGGCATCGCCATGGTGTTTACCGGGATGCGGCATTTCCGGCATTAAAAGCGATGACTGGTGACTGGTGACTGGTGACTGGTGACTGGTGACTGGTGACTGGTGACTGGTGACTGGTGACTGGTGACTGGTGACTGGTGACTGGTGACTGGTGTGCTTTTGATGTTGCTAATCACTAGTCACTTATCACAAATTACTCGATTACGGGTTCCGGCAGTGGTCTCTGTCCATTGGCAGTACCTATTAGGTTGTGAAGAAAGGCAAATAAAACGATGAAAGTTCTGGTTATCGGCAGCGGCGGGCGTGAACATGCCATGGTCTGGAAGATCGCCCAATCCCCTCTGGTTGAGGAAGTTTTCTGCGCGCCTGGCAATGCCGGTATCGCCGGGCAGGCCACCTGTGTTTCCCTCAAGGTGGATGATATCGACGGGTTGCTCGCTTTTGCTCAACAAAAGCAGATCGACCTGACCGTTGTCGGTCCGGAGCTGCCTCTGACCCTGGGGGTGGTGGATCGGTTTCGCGCCGCCGGCCTGACCATCTTCGGCGCAACCCGTGATGCTGCCCAGATCGAGGGGAGCAAGAGTTTCTGCAAGGATCTGATGGCCAAATACGGCGTGCCGACAGCTTCTTACGGTACTTTTACCGATTGCGATGAGGCCGTGGCTTTCATTAAACAGCAGGGTGCTCCCATTGTGGTCAAAGCCGACGGTCTTGCCGCCGGCAAGGGGGTTATTCTGGCGGATACCGTGGAGCAGGCTGTTGCCGCGGTTGAGTCGATTCTGTGTGAGGGGGCGTTCGGCAGTGCCGGTGCCCGTGTGGTGATCGAAGAGTTTCTGGAGGGTGAGGAAGCATCCTTCCTGGCCTTTACCGATGGTGAGCGCATTGTGCCGTTGGCTTCATCCCAGGATCACAAAGCGGCCTACGACGGCGATACCGGGCCGAATACCGGCGGCATGGGGGCTTATTCGCCCGCGCCTGTGGTAACCCCGGAGATTCACGATAAAATCATCGAGCAGGTACTCAAACCGACCATTGCCGGGATGGCTGCAGAGGGCTGTGCGTATAGCAGTATTTTGTATGCCGGCCTGATGATCAAGGACGGCGAGCTGAAAGTGCTTGAGTTCAATGCCCGTTTCGGCGACCCCGAAACTCAACCGCTGCTGGCGCGTCTCAAGTCGGATATCGTTCCGGTGTTGCTGGCCTGTGCGCGCGGCGATCTGTCCGGTGTTGAACTCGAATGGCATGACAAGGCCGCGGTCTGCGTTGTTATGGCTTCAGGAGGCTATCCGGGCGATTATGCCAAGGGGCATGCCATCGATGGGCTTGATGCCGCAGCCGGCATCGAGGATTTGGTGGTATTTCACGCCGGTACAACATTGCAGGATGACAGCATTGTTACCGCCGGGGGGCGCGTACTCGGTGTGACCGGGCTCGGCACCACCGTAGCGGAAGCTATCGAGCGCGCCTACCAGGGAGTCAAGACCATCAACTGGAAGGATGTTCATTATCGAAGCGATATCGGTCGCAAGGCGCTGAACCGGTAAGCGATAGCAGGAGCGGTTTTAATCCGCTTTATGGGACCGGTAGTTCCTACGGCCGCTTCGAGTTCAGTGGTTCCAAATTTTTAGCTTTTACATCAATGAGTTTGCAGGAGACTTTATTATGAATGACAAGCCGCTGGTTGGGATCCTCATGGGCAGCGACAGCGACTACGATATCATGGTCGAAGCAGCCCGCGCTCTGCAGCGTTTTGACATCCCTTTTGAGATGACGGTATCAAGCGCGCATCGTTCTCCCCAGCGTACGGCCGAATATTCCCGCACTGCCCGCCAGCGCGGGGTGCGGGTGCTGATTGTCGGTGCCGGCGCCGCAGCGCATCTGGCCGGCGTTGTCGCCGCCGAGTCGACGCTGCCGGTGATCGGGGTGCCGATCGACGCTTCGGCTCTCAAAGGGCTTGATGCTCTGCTGGCGACCGTGCAGATGCCTGCCGGCATCCCGGTGGCGACTATGGCCATCGGCAAGGCCGGGGCGCGCAATGCAGGCATTTTTGCCGCACAGATCATTGCCGGCAGCGATCCGGTTATGATCGAAAAGCTCGAAACATTCAAACAGGAACTCGCTGCCGGTGTCGAGGCTAAAGCCGAGGCGCTGCAGGAGCGTCTGGTGCGCGACGGGTTTTGATACCCGATCCGGTCTGAAGGGCTGCCATGCGGTAATAGCCGGATGGCGGCCCCCTGGTTCCGGCGCAACCCTTCGAACCTACCGTGTCGCAGGACAGGAGCGATCATGTCTTCCGGAACTTCCTCACCCTTGCATGTGGTCCTGTGGAACGGCCTGCGTTCCCTGAAACTCACCCTTGTTTCACTGTTCCTGCTGGCCGGCAGTTCCGTTCTCGGGACCCTGTTGCCGCAGAACCTTCCCCTTGCTGAATATCATCAGCGCCTTGGCCCTGTCGCCGTTCGTATTATCCGCATCTTGCAGCTTGATAACATGTATCATTCCTGGTGGTTTTACGGACTGCTGGGGCTGTTCGCGCTCAACCTTTCGGCCTGTTCGGTTCATCGTCTGCCCGGAGTATGGAGGCAGATCTTCTGCCCGCAGTTGATGCCTGAGGATCGCTGGCTGCAGAGTCGTCCCCTGCACTGCAACTGGTTGGATTCACGATGTCCCGAGGTGGTGACGCGGCGATTGTCGGAGGTGCTGCGGGGGCGGTTCGGCACAGTACGCCGCAGTCAAAAGGATGGTACCGTCTGGTTGTTTGTTCAACGTCATTCCTGGGCGCGGCTTGGTGCCTACGTTACCCATCTTGCGATTTTGATCATATTGCTCGGCGGTGTGGTTGGCGGTAAGTGGGGCTATCGCGGTTATCTGACCATTGCCGAAGGGCAGGCCGTCGCTCATCTGCCCTTGGTGGGAGGGGAGGGCGTGAGGCCGCTGGGGTTCAGTGTGCGCTGCGACCAATTTGTCATCGACTATTATGCTAACGGCTATCAGCCACGTGAATTCCGCAGTCTGCTGACTATTCTTGAAGACGGGCGAGAGGTACCCGGGCATGTGCGGGTTCCGGTACGGGTTAATCATCCCTTGCGTTATCGCGGATTGACCTTCTATCAGTCCGGCTACGATACGGATGCCGGTCTGTTGCGTTTTTCCGTGACCCCCAGGGGGGGCGGCGAGCCTTTTGATCTGATGGTCGTTTACGGTCAGTCCGTTTTGTTGCCGGACGGTACCGCTTTGGCCGTTGCCGGTTACATTTCCGATTTTGAAGGAAAAGGGCCGGCGGCAGGCCTTGAACTGACCTCTCCCGACGGTCAACGCGGGCGTGCCATGGCGTTTCAGGATCCCGACTTGTTAATGGGGGAAGCTCAGGCGCCGTACGTGTTTAGGTTGCTGTCCATCGAGCCGTGTCGGTATACCGGTCTTCAGGTCAGTCGTGATCCTGGGGTGCCGCTGGTCTGGTTGGGGTGCCTGCTGTTGGTGGTTGGAACCCTGGCAGCTTTTTATTTTTCCCATCAGCGACTCTGGTTGCGTTTGCAGGGTGATGCCGGGGGAACCCGGGTACTTATGGCCGGACACGCCCACCGCCAGCAGGGTGCTTTCTCCGGACGATTTGAAGTTTTGTGCCAAGAGTTTCGGAATCTTTCCAAGGAACAGCCATGACCAGCTTTCATTTGCTCAGTGGGGCCACCAGCGCCTATTTTATAGCATTTTGGTTGATGGTCGCCTATGCCGGATTGCGTCGCGAAGGGTTGGGGCGCGCCGGTATCGGTCTGACCTGGCTGGGACTGGTCTGCCATGGTGCCGGCATCGGTTTGCGTTGGTATGAGTCGTACCAGTTGCCGGGCGGAGTCGGTCATGCGCCCTTTGCAAATTTTTACGAGTCCGTGGTCTTCTTCGGATGGGCCATCGTGCTGGCTTATCTGTTGCTCGATATCAGGATGCGCCGGCGCGTACTTGGCGTGTTTGCGCTGCCGCTTGCCCTGGTTTGCATGGGGTGGGCCCAGTTGTCAGGGCGTGATGCCATAGAGCCCCTTATGCCGGCACTGCGCAGTCGCTGGTTAACCTACCATGTGATCAGCTGTTTTCTGGCTTATGGCGCGTTTGCCATGTCCTTTTGCGTTTCGGTGATGTATTTGCTGAAAGCGCGGAGCCACGATGCTGCCTGTCGTTCTTCGAGGTGGCAAGGGTTTCTGGGCCTGTTCCCCTCGCCGGCCACGCTGGATGATGTCAATTATCGCGCGGTGGCCATCGGTTTTCCCATATGGACCGTCGGTATCGTTACCGGCGCCGCCTGGGCCAACTATGCCTGGGGGCGTTACTGGAGCTGGGATCCGAAGGAAACCTGGAGTCTCATCGTCTGGTTTATCTATGCCGCTTTTCTGCATGCCCGGCTGACTCGCGGCTGGAGCGGCCGCGCCACGGCCTGGTTGGCCATCGGCGGTTTTGCCGCTACCCTGTTCTGTTATCTGGGCGTTAACCTGTTGTTGTCCGGTTTGCATTCCTATGGCAGTTGATATTCCCATACATCACGACGAAACCCTCGATGATCTGCGTCTTGGTGGACTCAAGATTCTTCAGAAAAAAGGTGGATACCGATTTTCTCTCGATCCGGTGTTGCTTTGCGCTTTTGCAGGATTCCAGGGGGTAGAGCGTATCTGCGACCTCGGTTGCGGTAGCGGTGTCATCCCGTTGATTCTGTCCCGCACCTCTGACGCCCGCAGGATCGTCGGGGTCGAAATTCAGGAGGAATCCGCCGATCGCGCCAGGCGCAGCGTGTTGCTTAATGGAGTGCAGGATCGGGTTGAAATCGTGCGGCGCGACGTGAGGTCTGTGCGCGAGGTGCTGGCTGCCGAATCGTGCCAGGTGGTCATGACCAATCCGCCATACCGTCGGCCGGGTACCGGACGCCTTGCCCCGGGTGATGAGCGGGCCAGAGCGCGTCACGAACTGCATGGCGGGCTGGACGATTTTTTAGCCTGCGCATCGTATCTGCTAGGTACCGGTGGTCGTTTTTTTATGGTTCACCTGGCTGAGCGCCTGACGGATGTGCTGGCAGGAATGAGACAGGCCGGTCTGGAACCGAAACGTTTGCGTTGCGTGCATTCCCGGTATGGCGAGTCGGCACGGATGATTCTGGTCGAAGGTCGCCGTGGCGGTGCTCCGGGGTTGGCGTTGGAGGCGCCCCTGTTCGTGTATGACAAGAGCGGCAAAGGGTATTCCGAGGAGGTTCTGGGGTTCTACGGGGAAGACTGACGTCTTTTTATTTTTTGTCGGTTTTGGCTTTGCGGGCCTTGTCGAGGCGTGCCTGCATTTCCATCAGGTGGCGAAGATGCCGGCGTATCTCGTCATCGGCCAGCCCGGCGACGGTTTCTTCAATGTGCCGTTGTTCGCCTTCGCTCAGAGGTGCGTTTTGCCAGCTGCTTGGTAACGCGTGCTGTTCCGACTCGGTTCGGGATGTGCCGGTTCGCCCATGACGCAAAAACAGGTCGTCGATGAGATGCTCACCCAGCTGTTCATTGAGTTTTGCAAGAATGCGGGGTTTCATGAGCTGTAACTGTTGCATCCATACCGGGTGGTCGACGCGTACCTCGAGAATGGCGCCGCGCAGGCGCACCGGTTTGGCGCGGGCAGCGATTTGCGTTCCCACGACGGCTTCCCAGAACTGCCAGACGCGGTATCGGCTGAATTTGGTATCCATGCCGCGGGCTGACAGCCATTTTTGCAGAATATGTTGTACGCCGTCGATACCGGAACGTGAAGATCTCATGGGTGATGCTTCCAATTGAAAGGTTTGCTTGGGGTTCCGACGTCAGTCTAGCTTTCCCCGGTGCGGGTGTCAACGATGCATGCGCCGACTGCCTTTGGAGCTCGTTGTTACAGGGTGTGCCGGTTGTCTGCCGGCGACTCAGTGAATCGCTGGGTTGGTAACGCCAAAACTTGGCCGCATGAATAACCTGGGACGGTGTTTTCCCTTGACAACGGATGGGGGCTCTCCTATAGTTCGCATTTACGCTAGACGTGTTTTCACCGTACCGACAGGCTAATGACCATGTTTGACAATCTGACGGATAAACTCGATTCAGTCTTCAAAAAGCTGCGCGGGCAAGGGCGGCTTACCGAAGATAATATCAAGCAGAGCATGCGAGAAGTCCGCCTGGTGCTGCTTGAGGCAGATGTCAACTTTCGCGTGGTCAAGAACTTTGTAGCTACAGTGCGCGAGCGTGCTGTCGGTCAGGAAGTGCTTAAAAGCCTGAATCCGGCTCAACAGGTCATCAAGGTGGTACGCGATGAGCTGGGGCGTCTGATGGGCGAGGGCGAAGATAATAGCCTCGACCTGGCGGCCCGTCCACCCGTGCCGATCATGCTGTGCGGTTTGCAGGGCGCGGGGAAAACCACTTCCTGCGGGAAGCTGGCCCTGCAGTTACGCAGGCAAAAACGCAATCCCCTGCTGGTGCCGGCCGATGTTTATCGTCCGGCCGCGATCGAGCAGCTCAAGACGCTCGGCAAACAGCTGAATATCCCCGTGTTCGATTCCAATCCGGACGTCGATCCCGTAAAATTGTGCACGGACGCCAGGGAATTTGCAGAACTCAACGGTTACGACACCCTGATTCTGGACACCGCCGGTCGATTGCATGTCGACCAGGAACTGATGGCGGAGTTGCAGCGCATCAAGCAGGCTTTACAGCCGCGCGAGATTCTGTTTGTCGCTGACGCCATGACCGGTCAGGATGCTGTAAACGTTGCCGAGAGTTTCGACCAGCAACTCGATGTGACCGGCGTGATCCTGACGAAACTGGATGGCGATGCTCGTGGCGGCGCGGCTTTGTCGATTCGCGCTGTAACCGGCAAACCGATCAAGTTTGTAGGGCTGGGGGAAAAGCTCGATGCCCTGGAAGTGTTTCATGGCGATCGCATGGCGCAACGCATCCTCGGTATGGGGGACGTTCTGTCCCTGATCGAGAAGGCCGAAGCCGCTGTCGATAAGGAAGAAGCGCAGGCCATGGAGCAAAAGCTGCGCAAGGAAGGCTTCACGCTTGAGACCTTTCGCGATCAGCTTAAAACGATTAAAAAAATGGGTTCCATGGAATCTTTGCTGAAACTGATCCCCGGTGCCGGCAAAGCCATGAAGCAAATGGGCGGCATGCAGCTTCCCGACAAGGAACTCAAAAAGATCGAGGCCATTATCAATTCCATGACATCGGCTGAACGACGCGACCAGCGCATACTCAACGGGTCGCGACGTCTGCGCATCGCCAAAGGGAGCGGTACCACAGTTCAGGATGTCAATCAACTCATCAAGCGCTTTTCCGAAGCGCAGAAGATGATGAAGAAAATGCAGAAGCTCGGCCCCAAAGGCATGAAAAACCTTATGGGACGGGGCGGAATGCCTATGTAAAGCAGTTGTGACCGGTCGGTTCTGCCGGTCATTAACTACAGGCGAGCCGTTTCGGCGGCATCGCGCGGGCCAAAACGGCCCGCTTTTTAGTGGCTATTAAAAAGCAAAGAACCTAATATACTTTAACCACCATCGAAAAAACGTTTTGGAAACACCAGGAGGAATAACACATGTCGGTAAAAATCAGACTGGCTCGCGGCGGCGCCAAGAAAAAACCTTTCTACCAGGTCGTGGTAGCGGACGAACGGTTCCCGCGTGACGGTCGTTTCATCGAGCAACTTGGTCAATATGATCCCCGGCAAAATCCGTCGATGGTCACCTTGAAGGAAGATAAGACGCTTGAATGGTTGAATAAAGGTGCTCAGCCCACCGATACGGTTCGCCGTTTGCTGCGTACCCAGGGCGTCTGGGCCAAATTCAAGCAGGCGTAAGGCATCTGATGCCGAACCGGTGACCAGACGGGCCGCTTTTCTCCAAAGGACCGATGACTATGAAGGAGCTGATCGAATTCATCGCTAAATCCCTGGTAGAAAATCCTGACGCGGTTTCCGTTACAGAGGAACAAGGAGAAGACGGTAGTATTCTCCTGAAGCTCGCGGCAGCTCCCGAAGATATGGGGCGTATTATTGGCAAGCAGGGGCGGACCGCGAAAGCGATGCGCACCTTGCTTAATGCCAAAGCGACCCGTGAGGCTAAGCGGGCTTCTTTGCACATCATGGAGTAATGGTTCTGCAACAAAGCGATTTGCTGATTCTAGGGGTTGTTATCGGAACCCACGGGTTGCGTGGCGACCTCAAGATCCGCGGTAGTGACCAGGATTTTCCCTTGTTGTCCAAGATGCACCAGCTTGTCTTTCTGCGTGAAGGCGAGACGGTGCTGAAGTGCGCCCGTCGCAAGGCCGGCTGGTACAAGGGGCATCTTCTGTTGCAGATTGCCGGTTATAGAGATGTTCGTGCCGTTCAACATCTTGTTGGATGCGAGGTTGCCGTTCGTCGAGATGATGTTCCCGGGTTGCCTGCAGGTGAATACTACTGGTTTCAGCTTAAGGGCATGACCGCCGTTGACCGTCGGTTGGGTGCCCTCGGTTGCCTTGAGGATATTTTCACCACTGCGGCCCATGACATCTACGTGATTAACGGGGACTATGGCGAGGTTTTAGTGCCAGCCGTCAAGGCCTTTATTGCGGATGTCGATCTGGAGAGCAACCGTATATTGTTTGATCTGCCTGATGGGCTGGTTCAGGAAACCTGATGTTCTTTGATGTTTTGACGCTTTTTCCCGGAATGTTCGCTTCTCCCTTTGCCGATAGTATTATGGGCAAAGCGGTGAAACGGGGCCTTGTGCAGATCACAGCTCATCATTTGCGCGATTGGGCCGAAGGCAAGCACCAGATTACCGATGATGTTCCGTACGGCGGCGGCGAAGGGATGGTTCTAAAGCCGGAACCCGTTGCGCGGGCATTGCGAGACCTCCGGCAGCGGCGGCCGCACAGTCGCGTTCTGCTGATGACACCCCAGGGTAAGCCTTTCTGCCAGGAATCGGCACGGCAGCTTGCAGGTGAGGAGTCGCTTGTTTTTGTCTGCGGGCGCTACGAAGGCTTCGATGAGCGTATTCGCTCCATGGTTGACGACGAGTTCTCGCTCGGGGATTTCGTTCTGACCGGCGGTGAGCTGGCAGCTATGACGATTATCGATGCGGTGGGCCGTCTGGTGCCCGGCGTGCTCGGTAATCGTGACAGTGCAGCGAGCGATTCCTACAGTGACGGGTTGCTGGAGTACGCCCAATACACCCGGCCTGCAGAATTTGAGGGCATGAAGGTCCCTGATGTGCTGTTGTCCGGCAATCATGCCGCCATTGCGCGCTGGCGTCGACAGCAACAGCTGTTGCGTACCTGGCTTAGGCGTCCCGATCTTCTGGAGCGTGCCTGTCTTAGTGATGAAGATCGCCGCATGTTGCAGGAACTGCAGCGTCAAGCGGATAGCGGTGAACAGTAAATGAGTACGCCCGTGGCCGTTGCCTTGGTACATTACCCTATCGTGGATCGACGCGGCGATACGGTGAGTACGGCGGTTACCAATCTTGATCTGCACGATATCGCCCGTACCGCCAGAACGTATGGCGTCGATCGATTTTACGTTATTACGCCGGTCGTCGAACAGCAGACCCTGGTCCGGCGTATTCTTGCCCACTGGCACGAAGGACACGGCGCCGCATACAATCCTCACCGCGGCGAGGCGCTGTCCCTGATCAGGGTTGTCGCTTCCCTGGATGAGGCGCTTGCGGATTGGCGATCATTCGCCGGGCCAACCGCTGAGCCCGTGCTGACCGGCGCCTCGCGCACCGACGGGATCGGCGTGGACGCATGCAGGGCCTTGCTCGATAAGATTCCGCTGATGCTGGTGTTTGGTACCGGCTGGGGACTGGCACCGGAGCTTTTCGAGTGCGGCTGGAAGGTGCTCGAACCGATTCGGGGACGGGGCGTATATAACCATTTGCCGGTGCGTGCAGCCGCCGCGATCATACTTGATCGGCTGCTTGGCACGTCGGCCTAAAATCAAAATCACTGAATGCAAAGACTCGCTCTAGAGGAGGATGAGAATGAATATTATTGACCGTTTGGAAATGGAACAGATGAAGAAGGATATCCCTGCCTTCAAAGCCGGTGATACTCTCAGGGTCCACGTTAAAATCGTGGAAGGTGATAAGCGGCGTATCCAGGTTTTTCAAGGCGTTTGCATCAAGCGTCACAATAAAGGATTGGGTTCGACGTTTACCGTGCGCAAGATTTCCGATGGCATGGGTGTGGAGCGTGTTTTCCCTCTGCATTCACCCAATATCGACAAGATCGAAGTCATGATGGTCGGTCGTGTGCGTCGCGCCAAACTGTACTATCTGCGTAAACTGCAGGGCAAGGCTGCTCGTATTCGCGAGAAGCGTAGCCTCTAATCGTTTGTCATACCGCAAAAGCCCCGGTTGTTATGCCGGGGCTTTTGTTTTTTCGGCCCTGCCTGTTGCTCGATAGAGGGACCGTTATGCTCGAGCTTTTTCCTTCTGAAGATGTATCACCCCTGTACTTTGAACAACGCCTGAGCCGTCAGGGGTACCGCAGGATTGCCGGTATCGATGAAGCCGGTCGGGGTCCCTTGGCCGGGCCGGTGGTCGCCGCCGCTGTTGTTCTCCCGCCCGTATTCGATCTTCCCGGCCTGAACGATTCCAAAAAAATATCCGCCAAACTTCGCGAAAAGCTGTTTCCGCAGATCCGCCGACAGGCCCTCGATTACGGTATCGGACTCGCCAGTGCGCAGGAGGTTGATGGGCTCAACGTTCTGCAGGCGACTTTGTTGGCCATGCGGCGTGCCCTCGACCGCCTGGCCCAACCCGCCGATTATCTGCTGGTCGATGGCATTACCCCGGTGCCCTTGCCGCTACCGCAGAAAACCCTCAAGCAGGGGGATAGTCGATCCTTGTCTATCGCCGCCGCTTCGGTGCTGGCTAAAGTGGTGCGTGATCGTTTGATGACGACCTACGATGCGCGTTTTCCCGAATATGGATTTGCCGGACACAAGGGATATGGCAGTGCCGCGCACCGTGCAGCCATTGCGCGGTTGGGTCCCTGTCCGTTGCATCGCGCAACCTTTCGCGGCGTGCGAGAATACCTGTGACCTACCAACGCTTAAGCCTCGGACGTTGGGGCGAAGATATCGCTGCCGGGTATTTGCGGCGCCAGGGTATGAAGATTCTGGACCGCAACATACGTACCCCGGTCGGCGAGCTCGATATTGTTGCCCGGCACAAGCGCATGCTGATCTTCGTCGAAGTCAAAACTCGTCGCGGCATTTCCCACGGTTACCCGCAAGAAGCGGTCGGGGCCGCCAAACAACGTCAGATTCTGCGAGCCGCACAGTGGTATCTGGCCGAGCGTCGGTTGGATCGCCTGCAACCGCGTTTCGACGTGATTGCGGTGCGGAGACGGGGTGACGAGGCCGAGGTCGAACACTTTCCCGGTGCTTTTGATGTCGATGGCTGGTAGCCTGTATGTTCCGTCTGTGGGGAAACGGTTGGTTTTTTTCTCGTTAGGCGGTTAGAATGCCGGAGTTCGGAAAACTCAGCGATTTTCGGTGATACAGGGACTCTCTCTTGGAATGTAGAAAAGGATAGATTGTTATGGAAATTCGTATGGCATCCCATGGATTTGTCAGGATCGGCGTATGTACGCCGGCTACCAAGGTGGCGGATGTTGCCTATAACTGCGAACAAATCCGCAAGCTGGTCGCGGAGACTCCGGACTGTCGTTTCTTTCTGTTTCCCGAGTTGTGTCTTACCGCCTATACCTGTGCCGACCTCTTTTTTCAACCGCTGCTTGTGGATCAGGCGCGTAAGGCCATCGTTCAGTTGGCCGAGTTTACCGCTGAACATCGGGTGACCATGGTGGTCGGAGCGCCGATCGCTCATCGCGGCAGACTGTTCAATTGCGCGGTATTTCTGTCTGGGGGGCGGATTCTCGGGATTGTGCCTAAACGGTTTTTGCCCAATACCCAGGAGTTTTACGAAGAACGCTGGTTTTCCTCTGCTGCGGATCTGACCGCGACGGAGTTGATGTGGGACGGTGAATCTATTCCCTTTGGTAACGATCTGCTGTTTCGTGCCGAGGGACTGCCCGATTGTATGATCGGTATCGAAATTTGCGAGGATGTGTGGGTTGCCAATCCGCCCAGCGGGCAACTGGCTGTGGCTGGGGCCAATGTATTGTTGAATCTTTCGGCTAGCCCTGAATTGCTGGGCAAGATGGAATATCGTCGCGCCCTGGTGCAGAACCAGTCGGCACGTTGTCTTGCCGCTTATGTCTATGCTTCCTCCGGCCCCGGTGAATCAAGTACCGATCTGGTGTTTTCCGGACATTCACTGATCGCGGAGAACGGTACCATTTTGGCCGAAACGGAACGTTTCCGGTTTGACAGCCAGATCGCAGTGGCGGATGTCGATATTGAGCGGTTGGTCAACGAACGTTTCAAAAACAACAGTTACGGAGGGGCCCGGTCGGATGCCTCGTATCGGGTTATCGACTTTCTTCTGACCGATGTGACTACCGAGCGACTGCGGCGGCCTGTCGCCGCCACACCCTTTGTGCCGCCGGTCGAGGAAGAGCGGGCCCATCGTTGTCATGAAATTTTCGAGATTCAGACCACCGGGCTGGCCAAGCGCTTGCTGCACACCGGCGCCAAGCGTGTCGTTATCGGCATATCCGGCGGTCTCGATTCGACCCTGGCTTTGTTGGTGACGGTCAAAGCCTTCGATAAATTGGGCTATGACCGTTCGGGTATCGAGACCATTACCATGCCCGGTTTCGGAACCACGCAACGTACCCGCGGCAATGCCGAACGTCTGGCGGAATTGCTTGGGACCGGATTGCGGGTGATCTCCATCGATGCTGCGGTGCGCCAACACTTTGCCGATATCGGGCATGACGAGACGGTGCACGATATTACCTATGAAAACTCCCAGGCCCGCGAACGTACCCAGATCCTGATGAATGTCGCCAATCAGGTCGGAGGCCTGCTTATCGGCACCGGCGATCTGTCGGAACTGGCCCTGGGGTGGTGTACCTACAACGGCGATCATATGTCCATGTATGCAGTCAATACCGGCGTACCCAAGACCCTGGTGCGTTACCTGGTGGCCTGGTGTGCGGATGCGGAATTCTCCGGCGATATCTCCGCCATTCTGCACGATGTCTGCGATACCCCCGTGTCGCCGGAATTGCTGCCTCCGCATGAAAACGGTGAAATCAAGCAGCGTACCGAGGATAAGGTTGGCCCTTATCTGCTGCACGATTTCTACCTCTATCATGTGGTGCGCCTGCAGCATCGGCCGTCGAAAATTTTTTTCCTGGCTCGTCAGGCGTTTGGCGATCAGTTCACCGCCAGGGAAATTCTGCATTGGTTGCAGACCTTTTATCGGCGTTTTTTCTCCCAGCAGTTCAAACGCTCCTGTCTGCCCGATGGACCTAAGGTCGGTAGCGTCGTGCTTTCGCCGCGCGGTGACTGGCGTATGCCCAGTGATGCCAATGCAGCTGTGTGGCTTAACGATTTGAAGCAGCTTGAAGGAGTGGTGGGTGAAGAATGAAGCCGTGAATCCCGGGGTTCTTTATCTGGTGGCGACGCCCATCGGAAACCTGGAGGATCTGACCTTTAGAGCCTTACGCGTGCTGAAGGAAGTTGACCTGGTAGCTGCCGAGGATACGCGTCACAGCCGCAAGTTGTTCAGCCATTACGGCATAACCACCGCTCTGACGTCCTATTTCGCTCACAATGAGAGTGTCAAGGGGGAGCGCATTCTGGAAATGTTGCGGCAAGGAAAATCGGTAGCCTTGATTACCGATGCCGGAACGCCGGCCATTTCCGATCCCGGATTTTTGCTGGTGCGGGCCTGCCGCGACGAAGATCTGCCGGTCACCGCGGTGCCGGGGGCTTCCGCCGTGATCGCCGGTCTTTCCGTGGCCGGCCTGCCGACGGAGCGCTTTGCCTTTGAGGGGTTTATCCCACCCAAAAGCACGGCGCGACGCAAACTGTTCAAAACCCTGAGTGCGGAGAAGCGTACCCTTGTTTTTTATGAGGCGCCCCATCGTCTGGTGGCCTGTCTGGCCGACCTGATGGAGGAACTCGGCGACGAACGGGAGATCGCGGTGGTTCGCGAATTAACCAAGCTGCACGAAGAGGTTTTTCGCGGTACCGCCAGCGAAGCTCTTGCGCATTTCGCGCAGGGCAGGGTACGCGGCGAGATCGTGCTGCTGGTAGGGCCGGCTCCCGAGGAACAGCAGCAGGAGACGGTACAGGAGGCGTTGCTTCGATGGCGCAGGGATACCGACCTGCCCATGCGCCAGATTGTCAAGGAGGTGGCCCGGCAGTTCGGACTGCCTGGCAGTGACGTGTATAAGGAAAGCCTTAAGTTGCGAGATGAAGATCAGGCGTAACACCGCTTCTTACCCTTGGTGTTCCTCATTTTCGATATCCATCGAGACCTTTGTGTCCTTGCTGCTGAAAGCAGGAATGGTTATCTTGACCAGACCGCAGCAGGGACCGCGTTCAGAATCTTACCTCGAAGCGCTCGAAAACGCCTTCGACGATTTCCCGCTGAATGGTCAGCCCTGCAACCTTGCTGGCCGGGGGCCCTTTTTTGAGCGCAGCCAGCCATTCTTCCACCTGTTGTCGGGGGCCTTCCGCAACGGCCTCGACGCATCCATCCTCCAGGTTTCGCACCCAGCCGGTCAGCTCGAGGCTGATGGCTGTTTTGTAGGTGAAGTGGCGAAATCCGACCCCTTGCACGCGACCGTTTACTTTGACCTTTACCCGTATCGGTTTCATGCCTCCTCCAGTGTGTCGATCATCTGCAGGAACTCTTCTTCGCTGAGAATCTGGATGTTGAGTTGACGAGCCTTTTCCAGCTTGCTGCCAGCGGCTTCACCGGCAACCACGCAGTCAGTTTTTTTGCTGACGGAACCGCTGGCGCGTCCACCCAACCGTTCCACCATTTCCTGCGCCTGTTTGCGTGAGAAACGGGTCAGGCTACCGGTAAATACGAAGGACTTGCCAGTCAGGGGGCCGCCGCTGCGCTTCTCTTCCGCTTGCGGTGCAACCCCGGCGCGTTGCAGAGCAGCGAGAATCTCGCGGTTGCGCGATTTGGCAAAAAAATCGGTGACGCTGTCGGCGACCTGGGGACCGATCTCGTGTATGGCCAGCAGTTCCTCGCGGGTGGCGTGCGACAAGGCATCCAGAGAGCCGAACTGCCGGGCCAACAGACTGGCCAGGTGTTCCCCCACGTGGCGAATGCCCAGGGCAAAAAGGAAGCGACCCAAAGGGCGGGTTTTGCTTGCGGCGATGGCGGTCAACAGTTTTTCCGCCGATTTGTCCGCCAGGCGTTCGCAAAGCAACAGGTCTTCTTTGGTAAGATGGTAAAGATCCGCCACACTCTTGATGAGCTCCCGTTTCAGCAGTTGCTCGATGGTGCGTTCACCGAGGCCATCGATATCCATGGCGCGACGGGCGACGAAATGTTTAATCGATTCGCGCAGGCGCGCCGGGCAGGACATTTCCTGGCAACGCGGCACCACTTCACCTTCGAGCTTGACCACCGGTCCGCCGCAAGCCGGGCAGCTTTGCGGTAGGGGCACGCTGCGCTCTTGGCCGTTACGGTGTTCCGTCAGTACCTTGACGACATCGGGGATGACGTCGCCGGCGCGCTCGACAACCACCGTGTCGCCTATCAGAACGTCGAGGCGCGCGATTTCATCCCAGTTGTGCAGACTGGCGCGCGATACCGTGACACCGCTGACCTCAACGGGTTTCAGTTGCGCCACCGGCGTTATGGCACCGGTACGCCCGACTTGCAGCACGATATCTTCAACCACAGTAACCGCTTGACGGGGGGGGAACTTGCAGGCAATGGCCCAGCGGGGGGTACGGGTTTTTTCCCCCAATTCGCGTTGCAGGGCCAGATCGTCGACTTTGACCACCATGCCATCGATCTCGTAGGGGAGTTCGTCTCGGCGCTGTTGCAGCTGACGGAAATAGTCCGTGACTTGTTCGATGCCTTCAAGGGTGCGCGAGTGTTCCAGATTGACGCGCAGTCCCCACCGATGCATGCACTTCAGCAATGAGTGGTGGCTGGCGGGATGTTCTCCGGAAAGCTGGCCGATGCCGTAGCAGAATATTTTCAGTGGTCGCTTGGCGGTGACTGCGGAGTCGAGTTGGCGCAGACTGCCGGCGGCGGCGTTGCGCGGGTTGGCAAATACCTGTAAGCCTTCTTCCTCGCGCTCATGGTTAAGTTTTTGAAAGTCGTCCAGGTCGATATAGACCTCGCCGCGAACTTCCAGAAGCGCAGGCGCTTCGCCGCTCAGTACCAGAGGTATGGAGGGGATCGTGCGCAGGTTTTCGGTGATGCCCTCGCCGGTGGTCCCGTCGCCGCGGGTGGATCCGACGGAGAGGATTCCGTCTCTATAGACCAATTCGACCGCTACCCCATCCATTTTTAGCTCGCAAACGTACCGCACCGGTGCATCGCTGGCCAGAAGTTTCCGGATGCGGGCGTCGAAGTCATAAAGTTCATCTTCGGTCAGAGCGTTTTCCAGGGACAGCATGGGGCGGCTGTGGGGTACTGGCGTGAATTGCGACAGAGGCGAAGCGCCTACGCGCAGGGACGGCGAAGCGGCCGTCACCAGCTCGGGATACGCTTTTTCCAACTCAAGCAGTTCCCGAAACAGGCGGTCGTATTCCGCGTCGGTTATTTCAGGGCGATCATAGGTGTAGTAAAGCCTGCTGTGGCGATGCAGTTCGTCACACAGTTGTTGATAACGGCGGATTCGTTGTGCCTTGTCCATAAATACCTCGCAGGTGGCGTTGCTTGGCAGGTTTAACTGCAGAGCGCTTATAGCACAGCGCGAAGTGTATTTCAAACCTGTCAATTGTAATCCGGGCAGGCATGAGGTAGAATCGCAAAACTTTTTATGTACGAATATTCATAGTGTGGAAAGGTTATGAATGCAAGATTCAATTCTCTATGTCGGCGGCCTGACTTTGCTGTTATTCATGTCGGCTTTTTTCTCCGGTTCGGAAACAGCGCTGCTGTCTCTGGATTCTCTGCGGGTCAAATACCTGGTACACAAAAAGAAACGCGGTGCCAAGCAACTTGAACTGGTTCTCAGCCGGCCGGACAATCTGCTGGGCGCCATTCTGGTGGGAAATAATCTTGTCAATATCGCCGCGTCGGTGTTTGCCACGACCTTTTTCGTCAAGCTGTTCGGTGCGCGCGGCGAGCTCATGACCATCGTTATCCTTACGCCGCTGCTGCTGGTGGTATCCGAAGTCTGTCCCAAGACCTTCGCCGCACGCTATCCGGAACGGGTGTCGTTTTTAGTGTTGCGGCCGATCATGTTCATCATGATGCTTTTGCGTCCGGTGGTCTGGTTGGTGACCGGCTTTTCACGTTTGTTGACCCTGTTTGTCAAAAGTGAACCGCAACCGGTTATTTCCGAGGAGGAGATTCGCACTCTGATCACCGTCGGTGAGCAAAGCGGTGTGGTCGGCAAGGACAAACGAAAGATGCTGGACGGCATTTTCGACCTTTCGCAGATTTGTGTCCGGGATGTCATGATCCCTCGTACCGAGATAGCGGCACTGGATGTTTCATTTTCTTTTGCCGAGGTTTTGCGACTGGTGCAGCAGTCCAGTCATTCGCGATTCCCGATTTACGAAGGATCGCTCGATAATGTCATCGGGATCATTCATTCCAAAGATATTTTGCGTTATGTGCATATCTCAGAAGAATTTTCCCTGGAGAAGCTGGCCCGCAAGCCTTATTTCGTTCCCGAATCCAAGCGCATCAATACCCTGCTGCCGGCTTTTCAGCGGCGCCAGGTGCACATGGCGGTGGTGGTTGATGAATATGGCGGTGTTGAGGGGTTGGTGACGCTGGAGGATGTGGTCGAAGAGATCGTCGGCGAAATCCGGGATGAATACGATATCGATGAGGACATGGTTTGCGAGTTGCGGCCCGGACGTTATCTGCTGGACGCCAGCATTTCCCTGCGTGCGGTTAATCAACGTTTTGGCCTCGAATTGTCGGAGGAGCATGCCTCGACACTGGCCGGTTTTCTGCTGGGCGTGCTGGGCAGTATCCCGCGCGTCGGAGACAGTTGCGAGGTGGATAAAAGTCATTTTATCGTGCGCAAGGTCATTCACCATCGTATCGAGGAAATCGAATTGCTTCTGCCGCCCGATTCGCCCGATCCCTGAAACTGCTTCCGCTTTTTCGGCGCGTGCAAGTCGGGTTAACCCCCGGTTTTCTGAAGCATGTCGGGGCTGGCCGCCAAATGCCGGGTGCGCCGAGATTGCTTACGACATAGATCCGGGTTGAATCTTCCTACCACTGTTTACCACCTAAAATGCACAAACGCAGCAATATTTCTGTTTCAACTTTCTTAACCCTGAAAAAAGCCCCTCCAAAAGGGGCTTTTTTGTTGCAGCGGGGATGCCCTAAACCCTTAAAAAATTAGAATAAACGCCTTGACAAGGTGGGGGGTGCTCGTTATAGTTGGCCCAAAGTGTAAAATCGTGTCAAATCAGGCCTAGGGTAATCCATGCGATTCAAGGGTGAATTTTTTAATGCGATCGACGCCAAGGGCAGGGCGAGCATTCCGGCCAAGTTTCGGGAAACGCTGAGTTCTGTTTATGGCGACGAACGTCTGATCGTCACGCAAAGCGATGGCGGTCTGGCGGCATATCCCTACCAGGAATGGCACAAGATGTTGGAAAGAGTCGAGGCCTTACCGTCCAACGACTTGAAAGAAGCTATCAATCTGGCGATTATTTCTCCTGCTGTTGAGTGTTCGTTCGATAAGCAGGGCCGCATCCAGTTGCCCAAGGCGCAACGTTGCTATGCCGGTCTCGAATCGGAAATTCGTGAGATTGTGGTGGTCGGGGCCATCGACAAAATCATGATATGGAACCGTACCAAGCACATCGAGCGGCGTGAGCAGGCCGAAGCGTTTCTTCGGGCACAGTCGCAGGAACTCAAAAATCTCGGGTTTTAGACTATGACGCGTGAGGTGTTTCAACATAGCTCGGTAATGCCTGAAGAGGTGCTGGAGTGTTTGCGGCCACAGCCGGGCGAGGTGTTTGTCGATGGTACGGTCGGAGGGGGCGGACACGCTCGTCTGATTCTGGAGGCGACGGCTCCGGATGGATTGCTCGTAGGTCTTGATCGGGATCGGGAGGCCCTTGAAGAGGCGGGGCGACAGCTTGCATCCTTCGGCGAGCGGGTTCTGTTGCGTCACGGCAATTTCGCCGATGCCACCCGGATTCTGGCCGAACTGGACATTGCCACCGTGGATGGCATTCTGCTCGACCTTGGCGTCTCCTCCTTTCAACTCGATACGGCGCGAAGGGGATTCTCCTTCCAGTCCGATGCGCCCCTCGATATGCGCATGGATACCTCCGCAGGCATGACTGCCGCGGATGTGGTCAATGCTTTGTCCCCGGAGGAGTTGGCTCGGATTTTTAGGGAATATGGGGAGGAGCGTTATGCACGCCGCATTGCGCGCCGCATCGAAAAGGTGCGGGCCGACGAACCGTTGATGACCACCAGACAGTTGGCCGAACTGGTTCGCGATGCGGTTCCGGGAGGGCATGTGCCATCACGGATACATCCGGCCACGCGGGTTTTTCAGGCCCTGCGTATCCATGTCAATGCCGAGTTGGACAGCTTGCGGGAAGGTTTGCGGCGGTCGTTGGCATTGCTGAAGCCCGGCGGAAGAATGGCGGTGATCAGTTTTCATTCCCTGGAAGATCGTATCGTTAAACAGTTTTTTCGCAGTGAAGTCCAAACCTGTATCTGTCCGCCCGGTTTGCCGATCTGCGCTTGCAATCGTAAGCCTGGCGTGGCGTTGCTGACGCGCAAGGGTCTGAAGGCCTCCGAGTCTGAAATTGCGGCCAACCCCCGCGCACGAAGCGCGGTACTGCGGGCGATTCGACGTCTTTGAAATGTTGTTCCTCCGGGTGCCCCGGATGGGACAAGCTTTTTTATCTGGGAAATTGATGCTTATTAGCCGCATCTGCGGTTTGCTGAAATGGCTGGAGGTGTAAAATGTCCTTTTCTTCTCAACGGGCCCTGCCCGGCGTCGGTAGCGGAAGTGCGTTCTGGCAACGGTTCTCGGTAGGGCAATTCCTTTTATTTCTGGTCGCTCTGGTCGGCGCAGGGGTGTTCTACATCTGGTCCTGCAGTCAGCTTATCGAGTTGGGTTACGCTATTTCCAGTTGTGAGAGCCAGCTTCTGGAGCTGCAGCGCGAAGAGAACTGTTTGCGCTTGGAAGTCGCGACCCTTAAGAACCCGGCGCATCTCGAACGTGTGGCCAGTCGAACCCTCGATCTCCATTACCCCGAACCGCATCAGGTGATTATCGTCCGATGAAATTGTCGCCGGAAAAAAGCAGCAAAATCCGCATTGCTTTAATGGGGGTGGTGTTTACGCTCTTTTTTCTGGCGGTTGTAGGGCGGGGCTACTGGCTTCAGGTCATTCAAAACGAAGAAACCGTTGCCCGCGCCCGTCGGCAATACAAGAGGATCATTCCGCTTACACCGCGCCGTGGCGCCATCTATGATCGCAACGGGGCGGCGCTTGCCCGTAGCACCAGTGTCGATTCGATTTTTGCCGAGCCTTTTCGCGTCAGCGATGTCGATGCCAGTGCGCGCGTCCTGGCCAAGCCTCTCGGCATGACCCGCGCGGCGTTGCGCAAAAAACTGGCCTCCAAGCGCCGTTTCGTCTGGCTGCAACGCAAGGTGCAGCCGGATCAGAGCGCCATGGTCCGCAAGCTCAAGCTTCGTGGCATCGCTTTTACCAAGGAGCACCAACGATTTTACCCCAATGGCCAACTGGCCGCGCAATTGCTGGGATTCACCGGGCTCGACCCCAAGGGTCTGGAAGGACTGGAAAAATACTACGATAGCCAGTTGTTGGGGCAGGAAGGTTTTCTGGTGGCTGCGAAGGACGGTCGTCGCAAAGGTTTGGGAGCCAGCGATAAAGTCATTCAGGGCGGCAGTCACGGGAACAGCCTTTACCTTACCATCGACCGTAATCTCCAATACCTTGCCGAAAAGGAACTGGCCGTTGCGCTGAAAGATGCCAAGGCGCGAGCCGGCAGCGTGGTTATGCTCGATCCTGTCACCGGTGAGATTTTGGCCATGGCCAACCAACCGACTTATAACCCCAATGCCTACGGGCGGTTTCCGGCGGCATACCGGCGCAACCGCGCCGTGTGTGACGAGTTTGAGCCGGGCTCGACCCTTAAGGTGTTTTTGACGGCGGCTGCTTTGAATGAAAACCTGGTGCAGCCCCAGCGGTTGGTCGATTGTGAAAAGGGTGCCTTTCGGGTTGGCGGCATGACCATCCATGATCATCACCCCTATGAACAGCTGACCGTGACCGAAGTGTTGAGCAAAAGTTCCAATATCGGGTCAGCCAAGATCGGGAAGATCCTGGAGCGTCAACGATATTTCGACTATCTGACGCATTTCGGGTTCGGCGAAAAAACCGGCCTCGATTTTCCAGGCGAAGCTTCGGGGCAGTTGCGCAGACCGAACCAGTGGTTCGAGGGCGATCTGGCCGCTATATCTTTTGGCCAGGGCATGACCGTAACGGCTTTGCAGTTGGCGCGTGCCACCGCGGCTATTGCCAATGGTGGCGTGCTCATGGAGGCCGACCTGGTGAAGCAGGTGGTCGACGACCGGGGTGAAATTGTTGAACGGCGATCTCCCAAGGTTGCCCGACGCGTGGTTTCCCAAAAGGCGGCAGCACAGGTTCGGGCGATGATGGAGCTTGTTACGCAGGAGGGCGGCACCGGCACCCTGGCTGCCGTTCCGGGTTACCGCGTCGGCGGCAAGACAGGCACGGCCCAGAAGGTCGATCCGGTTACCGGCGGATATTCGGCGGACAAACGGGTGGCCTCCTTTGTCGGTTTTGCCCCGGCGAATCACCCAAGAATCGTTATCCTGGTGGTCATCGACGAGCCAAAGACCCAGGTCTACGGCGGTTTGGTTGCGGCACCGGTTTTTTCGCGATTGGCCGGGCAGGCTTTGCTCTATCTCGGTGTTCCGCCGACCGAAAGGGATATGGAGGCGCCATTGCCGCCGGAAACTCTGGAAACGGAAGTGGCGATATCGACCGGCGTTGCGCAACCCGAGCGTATCGGGAAGGGGGGGATTCCTTATATGCCCCATTGTCTTGGCATGAGTTGTCGGCAGGTGTTGCAGACGATGCAGGCGCAGGGAATCGATATCCGGATTAAAGGCTCCGGCAGGGTTGTGGAACAATCTCCGGCACCTGGACAGGCTATAAGCTTCGGCGATGAAGTCTGGGTGAAGTTGAAACCGCCGACATGAAAAATTCTCTTTGACTTTTTTTCCTCAGGGAAGGAAAATTGCCGGTTCTATGAACATTTCCGTCCTTTGCCAGATACTCGATCCGAGTGCCGTTAGCGGTTCGACCGACGGTGTCGTAAGTGGTTTGTATTATGACTCCCGGCGTGTCCAGCCGGGCGGGTTGTTTTTTGCCCTGCGGGGAGCCAGTGTGGATGGACACCGGTTTATCGAGGATGCTCTTGCGCGCGGTGCCGTGGCGGTTGTGATGGAGTCGCCCCATACCTTGCCGACCGGGGTAACCGGTATCCTGGTCAAAGATGGCCGACGGGCCATGGCCTTGGCGGCGGCGGCATATTTCGGCGATCCCAGCAAGGACATGTTGGTGGTCGGGATAACGGGAACCAACGGCAAAACCACCGTAAGCTATCTCGTCGAATCGATTCTGCTAGCCGCCGGTTATCGGCCGGCCGTGCTGGGAACCGTCGATTATCGGTTTGAAGGTGCGCATCTGCCGTCGAGTCATACCACCCCCGAGTCCGTCGATTTGATGGAAACCATCGCAGACTTCAGAGGTCGCGGTGCCGATGCGCTTGTTCTGGAGGTGTCTTCCCATTCCCTTGAGCAGCGTCGTGTTGACGGAGTGTGGTTTGACGTTGGCGTTTTTACCAACCTGACCCCGGAACATCTCGATTACCACGGTGACCTGGAAACCTATTTCGGTGCCAAGCTCAGGCTTTTTAACGGCCTCGGCGATCGGTCCCCCCGACAGGTGGTGGCCAATTCCGACGATAGCTGGGGCGCACGTCTGGGGGCGATGCTGCCCGCGGTCATTCGTTGCGGACATGCTTCCGAATGTGACGTCACTGCCGACGATGTGACGATTTCCGTCGCCGGCATTGCGGGCTCATTGCGTACCGCTCGCGGAACGGCTGCTCTGCAATCGCCACTGGTCGGGGACTACAATCTGCAAAATCTGTTGTGCGCCGCCGGGGTTGGGGCTGCGCTCGATATGGTGCCGGCAACCATCGCCAAGGCTTTGGCCCAAGCGCCGCAGGTGCCGGGACGACTGGAAAGCATAGCCAATGAACGGGGTGCTCTGGTGTTGGTCGATTATGCCCACACCGGCGATGCCCTGGAAAACGTGCTGGTAACATTGCGTCAGTTGCAGCCGCGTCGCCTGCTTTGCGTATTCGGCTGCGGTGGCGATCGCGATGCGGGTAAACGGCCGGTCATGGGTGAAATAGCCGCCCGTCTGGCCGACGTGGCTATTTTGACCTCCGATAATCCGCGTAGCGAGGATCCGTTGGCCATTATGCAACAGGTTGAAAGCGGGCTGCGCCGTATTCACGAGGAGCCCTGGTCGTTGCAACAGGCCCGACAGGCCGCCGGTAGAGGATACCTGAGTCTTAGCGACCGGCGCGAAGCGATATGTTTTGCGGTGAGTCTGCTGCAGCCGGACGATGTGCTGTTGGTTGCCGGTAAGGGGCATGAGGACTATCAGATCATTGGCAGGCAGCGTCTGCATTTCGATGATCGCGAAGAATTACGCAAGGCCCTGACGGCCGCCGCGGAGGAACCATGCGACTCGATCTGACCCAAATTATGACCATCACCGGTGGCGACCTGACACCCGAACGTGCCGACGGTGTCGTTACCGGAGTGTCCACCGACAGCCGCTCCCTGCGTGCCGGAGATCTGTTCGTGCCGTTGCGCGGTCCGCGTTTTGACGGTCACGATTTTATCGCGCAGGCCGTGCAAAGTGGCGCGGTTGCCTGCCTGAGCGAAGAAGTTATTGCAGGATTGCCGGTACCGGTGATCCGCGTGACCGATACCCTGCGGGCCCTTGGTGATCTGGCCGCTGCGGTGCGGCAGGCGTTTGATGGGCCGGTGGTGGCGGTAACCGGCTCCTCCGGTAAAACCACGACCAAGGAGATGCTGGCCGGTATCTTGGCTTTGCGGGGTGAAGGTCTCAAAACCGAAGGGAATTTCAATAATCTGATCGGTCTGCCTCATACGCTTTTTCGCCTTGAAGCCGACCATCATTGGGCGGTGCTCGAACTCGGCATGAGCGCCCGCGGTGAAATTGCCCGGCTGGCGGAAATCAGTCGGCCCGATATCGGCGTTATCACCAACGTGGGACCTGCTCATCTGGAGACTTTACACAACCTGCAGGGCGTGGCGCGCGCCAAAGGCGAACTGTTCGCCGCCCTGCCTGCCGGGGGTACGGCCGTGATCAACGGCGACGATCCTCGCGTTTTGCAGCTGCCGGTCGCCAACGGCGTGCGCCGGCTTATTTACGGTTGCGGTTCCGATGCCGAAGTACGTGCCGAAGACATTGCCGTGGATGGACACGGAACCCATTTTTGTCTGCTATTGGCCGGAGAAAGCTGGCCGGTTCATTTGTCGGTTCCCGGTCGATATAACGTGCACAATGCCTTGGCCGCTGCCGCCGCCGCCCATGCATTGAAGGTAGGCGGGGCGCAGATTGTCGAAGGGTTAGAGGCCTTTCGTTCTTGTGCCGGTCGTATGGCCGTGGCGGAGCTTGCCAGTGGGGCGACGTTGCTGGAGGACTTTTACAATGCCAATCCTCTGGCCGTTAAGGCGGCCCTGTCCGCACTGGACGAAATGCCCGGTAGTGGCCGCCGCATCGCTGTTTTGGGCGACATGCTGGAGCTGGGCGATGCCGCGTCGGAAATGCACCGTCAGACCGGCCTGGATGCTTCGAAGTGCGTCGATCTGTTGATTCTGCTCGGGGAACGGGCTGAGGATACGGCCGCCGGTGCACGGCAGGGCGGCATGCCGCCCCAGTCGGTGTGGGTGGTGAAAAGTCACGACGAGGCCGTGCAGTTGCTCGCGGGAATACTGCGACCCGGCGATCGCGTGTTGGTCAAAGGCTCTCGCGGCATGACCATGGAAAAAATCTGTAACGCCTTGCGCGCCAGTGATGGGCGGCCATCCGCCGGCCATTAGGAGAAGACTGGATGCTGTATCATTTACTTTATCCGCTGCATGAACAGTTTTCGGTGTTGTACATTTTTCGCTACATCACCTTCCGGGCTATTTATGCGACCATTACCGCCCTTATGATCGCCTTTATTCTCGGGCCCTGGCTTATCGACAAGTTGTCCCGGTTGCAGATCGGGCAAAGTATACGCAAGGACGGTCCGCAGTCCCATTTCAAGAAGGAAGGGACGCCCACCATGGGTGGTACCCTCATCCTGCTGGCCATCGTGTTGCCGACCCTGCTGTGGACGGATCTCACCAACGTCTATGTCTGGGTAACGTTGTTGGTGACCGTCGGGTTTGGTGCCGTCGGTTTCGTCGACGATTACCGGAAGGTAAAGCTGCGCAACAGCGCAGGGCTGTCTGCGCGACAAAAAATGCTATGGCTGATGCTTATCGCCGGCACCGCCGGAGTCATGTTGTATTCGTATCCGCCGTTTCAGACGACTTTGGCCTTTCCGTTTTTCAAGGGCTTGCGACCGGAGCTGGGATTGTTTTATATCCCCTTTGCGGTGCTCGTTATTGTCGGCGCAAGCAATGCGGTGAATCTCACCGACGGCCTGGACGGGCTGGCCATCGGGCCGACCATCATCGCCTCGGGCACCTACCTGCTGTTCGCTTATCTGGCCGGTAATGCGCGGCTGGCCGAGTATCTGCAGATCAGCAGCGTGCAGGGAGCCGGAGAACTGGCCGTCCTGTGCGGTGCCATGGTGGGTGCCGGGCTCGGATTCCTGTGGTTCAATACCTATCCCGCCCAGGTATTCATGGGGGATGTCGGCAGTCTTTCGCTCGGCGGCGCTTTGGGCACCATCGCGGTGATCACCAAGCAGGAGATCGTGCTGGTTATTGTCGGTGGGATTTTTGTGGTCGAGGCGCTGTCGGTTATCGTGCAGGTTTCGTCCTTCAAACTGCTCGGCAAGCGGATTTTTCGGATGGCGCCGATTCATCACCACTTCGAACTCAAAGGTTGGGCCGAGCCGAAGATCATTGTGCGTTTCTGGATTATCAGCATCATTCTGGCACTTGTGGCGTTGTCCACGTTGAAGCTGAGGTAGCCGATGGCCGAGTATAGCGGAAAACACGTGGTTGTTGTCGGTGCGGGATGCACCGGGCTGGGCCTGGCAAGGTTTTTTCTCGACCGCGGCGCCCTGGTGACCCTGTCCGACAGCCGCAGCCGCGAAGAACTCGTCGATGTGGCGGAACTGGCCGATCATGGTCTGCGCTTCGATTGCGGCGGCCACGATGCCGCATTGCTGGCCGGCGCCGATCTTATTGCCATCAGCCCCGGAATTCCGTTGACGGTGCCGGCGGTGGCGGGGGCCTTGCAGGCCGGAGTGCCGGTCCAAGGCGAGATCGAGATCGCCGCCAGGGAATTGAGTGCGCCGATGGTTGCCATAACCGGTACCAATGGCAAATCGACCACCACCTGTCTGATGGGGGAAATCATGCGCTGCTGGGGGCGCCGTGCATTTGTCGGCGGCAATCTCGGTACGCCTCTGATCGAGGCGACACGGAGCACCGACTGGGACTGGATTGTGGCCGAAATCTCGTCCTTTCAACTCGAGGCCATCGATACGTTTCGACCGCGCTACGGCATGTTGCTGAACCTCACTGCGGATCATCTCGATCGGTACGCCGGCATGGGCGAGTATGTGGCGGCCAAACTCCGGCTGTTTGAAAACATGACGGCCGAGGATGTGGCGGTGGTCAACGCCGATGATGCGCTGGTGGTGCGGTCCACAACCGATTTGCCCTGTCGCAAAATTCCGTTTTCCTCCAGTCGTGTGCTTGACGAAGGCATGGGATTCGATGGCCAGCACATCGTCTGGCGGCACGCGGGGCGGCAGGAACGTTTCGATGTCGCCGATCTGCAACTTAAAGGGCTGCATAATGTGGAGAACGTCATGGCGGCCTTGATTCCACCGTTAATGGAAGGATGCCCCACCGATATCGCATGGAAGGCGGTATGCGGTTTTAGCGGTCTCGATCACCGCATGGTCCTGGTCAGGGAAATCGACGGTGTGAGCTGGTACGACGATTCCAAGGGAACTAACGTCGGCAGCGTCGTAAAAAGCCTGGCGGGACTTCAGGGCCCCGTCACCCTGATTGCCGGCGGTAAGGACAAAGGCGGCGACTATGCGCCCTTAGCGGGCCTGATCGGGGAGAAGGTCGAACATCTGATCCTTATCGGCCAGGCGGCCGACCGGATGCAGGCTGCTTTTCAGGGCATGACGACGATTCTGCGGGCCGATTCCCTCGAAGCCGCGGTGCAGCAGGCCCAACAGGTGACGATGGCCGGCGGGACAGTGCTGCTGTCTCCCGGTTGTTCGAGTTTCGATATGTTTCGCAGCTATGCCGAGCGCGGCGAGGTGTTCTGCCGTGCGGTGCAGGCTTTGCAGGGGAATGGTTGATGCCATGACGGAGCGCGGCGGATACGATTATTGGCTTCTGGCAGTGACAGCGGTACTTACCGCTATCGGTGTGCTGATGGTCTATTCGTCCTCTTCCATCATGGCTGCAGAGCATTATAAAGACGGTTTTTACTTTTTGAAGCGTCAGGCCGGGTATGCCGTGTTCGGCATGCTGGTCCTGCTTGGCGCCATGCGTTTCGATTACCACCATTTGCGCAAGCTTGCGGCCCTGGGGTTGCTGGTGAGCGCTGTGCTGCTGGGTTTGGTCCTGGTGCCGGGCATCGGTTCCTCGGCCGGAGGCGCCGTTCGCTGGATACGGGTCGCCGGTTTTTCCCTGCAGCCTTCCGAGTTGGCCAAATTGGCCCTGGTGCTGTTCCTGGCGCACTCGCTGGCGCGTAAGTCGGAAAAAAGCCTTCGGACCTTCAAACTCGGAGTGCTGCCCTATCTGGTAATTCTCGGGCTCATGCTGGTGATGCTGATGCTGCAGCCCGACCTCGGCAGCGCCATGACCATGGGCGCCGTGGCCATGGGTATGATGCTGGTAGCCGGCAGTTGTTTCAAGCATTTACTGGTTTCGATATTGCCGGCTTTGCCCGCATTATATCTGGCCATCTGGCGGGTCGATTATCGTCGCCGCCGTATTATGGCTTTTATGGATCCCTGGAAATATTCCACGGATGAAGGGTTTCAGATCACCCAGAGTTTGATTGCTTTTGCCAATGGCGGCTGGAAGGGGCAGGGGTTGGGACAAAGCCAGCAAAAACTGTTTTTTCTACCGGAGGCGCACACCGACTTCATCTTCTCCGTGGTCGGTGAAGAGGCCGGCTTCATCGGTGTTTTGACCATTGCCGTATTGTTTCTGGTATTGGTCTGGCTCGGATTGCGTATTGCCTGGTCGGCCCCGGACGAATTCGGCAGATATCTGGCATTCGGTCTAATTCTGCTGCTTGGTCTGGAAGCCTTTACCAACATGGCCGTGGTCATGTCCCTGTTGCCGACGAAAGGGCTGGCTTTGCCGTTTCTCTCGTATGGCGGCAGCAGTCTGGTTGTTTCATTGTTAGCGGTGGGTATCTTGCTCAATGTTTCCAGTCAGATCGAGAGGAGGAAGGCATGAAGCTGTTGCTGGCAGGAGGAGGAACCGGTGGCCACCTGTTTCCCGCCGTGGCTTTGGCGCAGCGGCTTCTGGAACAGGATTCTGAGGCTCAGGTGCAGTTTGTCGGCACTGCCCGCGGTATCGAAGCCAGGGTTCTGCCGGAACAAGGATGGCCTTTGGAGCTCATCGATATACGTGGTTTCGTCAATCAGGGCCTGCTCGGCAAGTTGCGCATGATTCCCTGCCTGATAAGGAGTGTCTGGCAAGGGTTATGCATCCTGCGTAAGTTCCAGCCCGATGTGGTGCTGGGAGTGGGCGGATACGCTTCAGCGCCTATGCTGGTTGCGGCCAGGCTTAAAAGGATTCCGACCGTTATTCATGAGCAAAACGCCTGGCCCGGCCTGACAAATCGTCTGCTGGGGCCTTGGGCCCGTTGTGTATGCCTGTCGTTTTCCGAGGCCGAGCGGGCATTTCATCGCGCCGCCACCATCGTCACCGGCAACCCGCTGCGCAAGGGGATGGAAGGCTGCCCGCCGATGGATGGAGACGCTCCGGAATTGCTGGTATTTGGCGGCAGTCGCGGCGCCCGCGCCATCAACGATGCCATGCTTGAGGCCTTGCCCCGACTGGAGCCCTGGAAAGATCGTCTGCGCATCGTGCATCAGACCGGCGGCGACGATCTGCAGCGCATTCGTGAAGGCTATGCCCGGGCCGGATGGCCACAGGAATCCGTGGTGCCGTTTATTGACGACATGGCAGCCGCCTATGCCCGTGCTCACCTGGTCGTGTGTCGGGCCGGGGCGACAACCTTGGCGGAGCTGGCCGCTTGCGGGCGTGCGGCGATACTTATCCCTTATCCCCATGCGGCGGCGGACCACCAAACCGTCAATGCTCGCGCCATGGCGAAAAAGGGGGCGGGGCTGGTGTTGGCGCAGCAGAATCTGACGCCGGAAACCCTGGCCAGCCTGATCACCGATCTGCTGGAAAATCGGCCGCGACTGATCAGCATGTCGGCCGCCGCCAAATCGTTGGGCATTACCGGCGCTGCCGATCGTATTCTTCGCGTGTGTCGCAACGTGTGCGGACAGGATTGAGACTATTTCACAACACTGCTTGCGGCAGGGAAGGTTCATAGAATTTTATGTACGGAAAGATTCGCACCATACATTTTGTCGGCATAGGTGGCATCGGCATGAGCGGCATCGCCGAGGTGCTTCTCAATCTCGGATACCGCGTCAGCGGCTCGGATTTGCGAGTATCTGAAATTACTCAGCGCCTGTGTGATCTGGGTGGCATGATCGCCTACGGACATGCCGCCGAAAATCTCGGCGACGCCGATGTGGTGGTCACTTCGACGGCCGTTAAATCCGACAATCCCGAAGTGATAGAGGCACACCGTCGTTTGATCCCGGTGATCCCGCGTGCCGAAATGCTGGCCGAGCTGATGCGTATGAAATACGGTATCGCCGTGGCCGGAACCCATGGCAAAACCACCACCACCAGCATGGTGTCCACGGTTTTGTCCAAATCCGGGATCGATCCGACCGTGGTTATCGGCGGACGCCTCGATTCCATCGGTTCCAACGCCAAGCTTGGCCAGGGGAAATTCCTGGTAGCCGAGGCCGATGAGTCGGACGGTTCCTTTCTGAAACTGTCACCGATCATCGCCGTGGTGACCAACGTCGATGCGGATCATCTCGACTATTACAGTGACCTTGACGAGATCAAGCGGACGTTTGTCGATTTTATCAACAAGATTCCGTTTTATGGCGTGGCGATCCTGTGTCTTGACGATCCCAATGTTCAGGCCCTGATTCCGCAGGTCGGGAAGCGTTTTGTCACCTACGGCATGAGTACTCAGGCGGATTACAATGCCCAGGAGATCTCCTACCAGGAAGAACGCACGACCTTTACCGTTTGCTGGCAGGGCGAGCGTCTGGGCCAGTTGTCCATCCGCATGCCCGGTCAACATAACGTACTCAATGCCCTGGCGGCAGTGGCCGTGGCAAGAGAACTGGAAATACCTTTTGAACAGATTGCCGAGGCTTTTTGCGATTTTTGTGGAGTGCAACGTCGGTTTCAGCCCAAGTATCAGGGCCGGGACATTATGGTGGTGGATGATTACGGCCATCATCCGGCCGAGATCAAGGTCACCCTGGCGGCCGCATGTTCCGGATGGAATCGGCGGGTGGTGGCGGTCTTCCAGCCTCACCGCTACAGCCGTACCCAGGCCCTGTTCGATGAGTTTGTCACGGCTTTTTACCAGGCCGATCATCTCGTGGTGATGGATATCTATGCCGCGGGTGAAACGCCGATTCCCGGAGTGGAAGCGCGGCTTCTTGCTGAGGGAATCGCCGGTCACGGGCACCGCGATGTGCACTATTGTCCCGACGCCGAGGCGGTGGCCGCACATCTTCGCGAGGTCGTCCAGGCCGGTGACCTGGTATTGACCCTTGGTGCCGGAAATGTCTGGCAGATCGGGGAAGCCCTTGCCGAGTGGTTGCAGCAGCGAGACTGACATGCATGTTCTGGCCGCCCGCCTGGGCGAGATTTTGCATTCACCGGTGCAGCTCGGCGAGCCGCTAAGTCGGCACACCTCCTGGCGGATCGGTGGCCCGGCTGAAATCTTTCTGTCGCCTTGCGATACGAAGGAACTGGTGGCCAGTCTTGAGCTGTTGGCGCAGGTCGGTATGCCCTGGATAGCGCTTGGTGCCGGAACCAATGTGCTGGTACGCGACGGCGGTTTCCGCGGCGCAGTCATTCATACCGGCGGCTTGCAGGACATGGCTTTTGATGCCGACGGCAGGGCCAGAGTCGGAGGGGGGGTGCCTGTGATGCGCCTGATCCGTCACTGCGTTGAGCGCGGGTTGGCGGGGCTGGAGGATCTGGCCGGGCTGCCGGCCACCATCGGAGGTGCCGTGGTGATGAACGCCGGCGCCGGCAAGCAGGATCTTGCCGGGGTACTCGATGGGGCGTTTCTCGCTGGACCGTCGGGTGTGGAATACTGGCCCGCCGATCGCCTCGAACTGGGCTATCGGACTTCGGCCGTGCCGCCCGGACGCATCGTTACAGCTGCCTCGCTACGTTTTCGCAAGGCCAGTCCCGAGGTGCTCGAGACATACGTTCGGCAGCGGGTACAGCAACGCCGCAAAGCCCAAGGCGTCGGAAAACCGAATGCCGGCTCGGTGTTTAAAAATCCTCCGGGGCAGCAGGCCTGGCGCTTGATCGACAGCTGTGAACTGCGCGGTTTTGCTGTGGGCGGGGCCCAGGTTTCTGAAAAACATGCGAACTTTATTGTGAACCGCGGTGGCGCCAGGGCAGAGGATGTGCTGAGGTTGATTGCGGAGATTCAAAAAAAGGTAGAGAAGCGAACCGGCATTGTGCTGGAACCGGAAGTCAAAGTGGTCGGACAGGCTTGATGCAAGAGCCTTCGGTCCGGGGACCATGGAATAGCGGGAGTGTTATGCAGCGCCAGGAACTACAACAGAAGAAAATCGCCGTATTGATGGGAGGCCTTTCCGCCGAACGCGAGGTGTCTCTGCGTACGGGAAAAGCCATCAGTCAGGCCCTCACCCGCTGCGGGTATGAAGTGACCGATATCGATGCCGGCCGCGATCTGGCGCAACAGCTGGAAAAGACCGGTGTCGAGGTCGCATTCATCGCCCTGCACGGTCGCTTCGGCGAGGACGGCACGGTACAGGGGCTGTTGGAACTGGCGGATATCCCTTATACCGGTAGCGGTGTGCTGGCTTCCAGTCTTGCCATGGATAAAGTGGCGACCAAAAAGATGCTCTGTTACCACGGCATTGCCACTCCCGGATTCGCTGTTATGCGTCGCGGCCAGAAGATCTGCGGAACCTTGCCCGACTATCCGCTGGTAGTCAAACCCGCCAGAGAGGGATCGACCATCGGTATCAGCATTGTGCATGATGAGCAAGAGCTTGCCGCCGGACTCGAGGAGGCCTTTCGTCACGATGATCTGGTGCTGGTAGAGCAGTTCATCGCCGGGGCTGAAGTTACCGTCGGCGTATTGGATGGTCAGCCGTTGCCGATTATTCAGGTGGTTCCCAAAGGGGGCTTCTACGACTACCAGTCCAAATACACGCCCGGGCAGACCGAATACCTGTTGCCGGCGCCTTTGCCCGAGACCCTTTACGGTGCCCTGCAGGATTCTGCGGTCCGGGTTTTCGAAGCCATTGGATGTTGTGGTGCGGCGCGTGTCGATTTTATGGTGACCGATACCGGTTTTTATTGTCTGGAAGTCAACACCATCCCCGGAATGACCGAGACCAGTCTTCTGCCTAAAGCCGCCAATGCGGTCGGGATGTCTTTTGACGAACTCGTTGAGCGTATTCTTGCGGGCGCTTCTTTGCGCAAATAAACGACGGACGAGGCTTTTGATAACCGGGACGGGTGAAAGATCATGATAAATATCGGACCACCCAAAAAACGACGCCTGAGGCGCAAAGGCAACCGTTTCAAGAAAACGCGCAGGGTTATTCCCTGGAGGCGCTTGATGATTGGCGCCCTGTGGGGTACCATGGCGCTGGCAAGTCTAGGCATGGTGGTGGCTGTAGCCTGTTTTGCCGGACAGATGCTGTTCGCCTCCGACTATTTCAAGGTCGAGCGGATTCAGGTGGAAAATAATCGCCGTATCGGTCGAGAAGAAATTCTTGCCCTGTCGGATATCTGTCCGGGAACCAACATCTTTGAACTTGACCTGGAGCGGGTCAGCACCCGCATCGAGAAAAACCCCTGGATCGCCAGTGCCCGGGTGAGACGGATGTTCCCCGATCAACTGGTCATCCGTGTGGATGAGCGCATACCCAAGGCCATAGTGCGTCTCGACTTCATGTATTACCTCGATGCATCGGGACACGTTTTTAAACGACTGGAAAAGGGCGATCGCCTGGACTTCCCCGTGATTAGCGGTGTTGATCGGCAGGCGCTGCTGGAAGGCAACGAGGCCACCTTGAGCCAGATCGATAAAGCTCTGCGGTTGCTCGATAGGCTCGACGGGCGGAAAATATTTGCCATCGATGATGTTTCTGAACTAAGTCTGGACGACACGACCGGCATTACGCTTTATACTTGCATTGGTGGTGTGCCGGTGAGGATGGGACATGACGATTACAATTCCAAGTTGAACCGCCTCGAGAAAATCTTTCCGCAACTGAAGACACGGCTTGGCCTTATTGATTATATCGACACGAATGTGACGCGACGCATTATTGTCAAACTGGATGCCGGCGAGTTACGAGGCAAAGGTTAGATTCCAAGGGGGAAGGCACGAAGATGAGCAATAACAAAAACGATCTGATCGTGGGCCTGGATATCGGCACCACCAAGATTTGCGCCATTGTCGGCCACCAGAATGAAGATGGCCTGGATATCGTCGGTATCGGCACCAGCCCGTCCCGCGGGTTGCGCAAAGGGGTTGTCATCAACATCGAGAGTACCGTTGAGGCCATCCGCAAGGCGCTCACCGAAGCTGAGTTGATGGCGGACTGTAAAATCGACAGCGTTTATGCGGGGATCGCCGGGGGGCATATCCGGGGATTTAATTCCCAGGGCGTGATTGCCATCAAAACCCGTGAAGTTCTGCACGACGATATTCGCAGGGTGCTCGACGCCGCCAAGGCCATTGCCATCCCCATGGATCGGGAAGTGATCCATACCCTGCCTCAGGAATATATTATCGACGATCAGGATGGCATCCTCGATCCTCTCGGCATGTGCGGTGTGCGACTGGAGGCCAAAGTGCATATTGTCACAGCGGCTACCGCCAGTGCCCAGAACATCGTACGCAGTTGCTATAAGGCGGATGTCGAGGTGTCCGATATCGTTCTTGAACAGCTGGCGTCTTCCGAGGCGGTGTTGTCGACGGACGAGAAGGATCTGGGCGTGGCCCTTGTCGATATCGGCGGAGGTACCACGGACATCGCCATTTTCATCGATGGCGCCATTAAGCATACGTCGGTGTTGTCGCTAGGGGGCAACCATTTGACCAACGATATTGCCGTGGGATTACGCACCCCCATGGCCGAGGCGGAGGTTATCAAGCAGAAATACGGTTGTGCCATGACCTCCATGGTCGGCAAGGACGAGACCATTGAAGTCCCGTCTGTCGGCGGTCGTGAACCGCGTGTTTTATCGCGGCACCTGCTGGCTGAAATTCTCGAGCCCCGGGTGGAAGAGATCTTTACCCTGGTGCAGCGCGAAATCATCAAGAGCGGTTTTGAGGATCTGCTTGCCTCCGGCATCGTGCTGACCGGCGGTAGTTGCATCCTTCCGGGGATGCCGGAGATGGCCGAGCAGATATTCAATCTGCCGGTCCGACGTGGCCTGCCTCAGGGTATCGGCGGTTTGACGGATGTCGTCAATTCGCCCATTTATGCCACCGGCGTCGGTCTGGTCAAGTTCGGTGCGCGCTGCGGCGGCGCGACGAAGTTCAAAATGGGTTCGGATAATCTGTTTGACCGGGTCCTGCGCCGCATGAAGGAATGGTTTGTCGAATTTTTCTGATAGCGGCGGGGCGGCACAACTTATCAAACCAGACCCGGTTACGGAGAAACCGGGTCACTCAGGGAAGCGGAGGGAGTCATGAACGATAATATTGTGTTTGAGTTCGATGAAAATATCGATCAAACGGCAAAAATCAAAGTGATTGGTGTTGGCGGAGGGGGTAACAATGCTGTCAATACGATGATCATGTCGGCGTTGGATGGCGTCGATTTCGTAGCGGCGAATACCGATGCCCAGGCCCTGCGCAAAAGCCAGGCGCCGGTGAAGTTGCAGCTTGGCGGCAAATTGACCAAAGGACTCGGTGCCGGGGCCAACCCTGAAGTCGGCCGCGATGCGGCACAGGAAGATCGGGCCCGTCTGGGGGAGATCCTCGAAGGGGCCGATATGGTGTTTATCGCCGCCGGTCTGGGAGGCGGAACCGGTACCGGGGCCGCACCGATTATCGCCGAGGTGGCCAAGGAACAGGGTGCCCTGACGGTTGCCGTGGTGACCAAGCCGTTCAGCCGCGAAGGCAAACAGCGCATGAAAAAAGCGGTGCACGGGATCGATCACCTGAAGAATGTGGTCGATTCGCTGATTGTCATTCCCAACGATCGTCTGCTCGGTCTCTCCGGAAAAAACACCAGTATTCTCGATGCGTTTAAACCTTCTGACGACGTTTTGCGCCAGGCGGTTCAGGGTATTTCCGAGTTGATCACCACCAGCGGTCTGATCAACGTCGACTTTGCCGACGTCAAGGCGGTCATGAGCGAGCGTGGCATGGCCATGATGGGCATCGGCCTGGCCGAAGGTGAGCGCCGTGCCGCGGAAGCGGCCCAGAAGGCCATCAGCAGTCCGCTGCTTGAGGATATCGATATTTCCGGCGCCAAAGGGGTGCTGGTCAACATCACCGCCTCTTCCAGCATGACCATGGAGGAATTCGACGAAGCCTCCAGCATCATTCACGAAAAGGTGCACGAGGACGCCAACATCATCATCGGTCTGGTGATCAATGAAGATATCGGCGACAAAATCAAAATTACGGCGATTGCCACCGGTTTCGGCGATTCCTTCGAAAAAGGGCGCCGTAACGTCGAAGAATTGCGCAGCCGTGCAGGGGCCGGTCTGGAGAGTGTGAATCGCGACCTGCCGACCTTTATTCGCGACCGGCAAAAGGACGTTCCGAAGGGGCCCCGCTCGACTCTGGGAGAAGAGCATGAATACGATATTCCGACGTTCATGCGCAAGCGGGTTGATTGACAAGCCTTTTGCAGAGGTTATCCGCCTGGCGGATTGAGCCGGCTGGGAATAAAGATCTCCGCTTTTTTCCCATATGGCCGGTGTTCTGATGCGGGACTGCCGGAGGTTTCGGTAGGCCACAGGCACGATTTTCCAAAAATCACAGCACATCATGACTCCCGAAGCGAGGGGACCGCAGCGCGGTCCCCTCGCTTTCATTTTAGGTGCGCCAGTCAGGGCGCAGGGTTCAACAATCGCGGCGCGATTACGGGCGCTTATAAAGCGGCTGTCGCGTCTGCGCTGCCGGTGCAACGAATAAAGGCCCGGATCGGCGTAAAGAGGTTCTCTGGCGCTTTTCAAAAGGACGGTTGTCTTTGATCCCGGAGGTTGTTGCGGTAAGATGGGATCGGTACGTTTTTCACGATGATTTCGCATTATTCGGATTTTGTGAGCCAAGGCAAGGTGCAGCATCCATGCAGTATCGGGGGAAGATGGAGTTATGTCACGCAAGTTAATGGATAAAAGGCAGCGCCGTCTGGCTGCCGAAAGCGGGTTGCGGTCTCACGCATGGGGCGGTCGCCTGTCTGTGGCCCTGGTGTACCCCAATGTTTATCACCAGGCCATGAGCAACCTCGGGTTTCAAACCGTCTATGAGTTGCTCAACCGCCGCGAGGATACCCTTTGCGAACGTTTTTTTCTGCCCGACGCGGATGATTTGGAAGAACATCGCAAAACGGGTTATCCCCTGTTCTCCCTCGAAACGGGGCGATTTCTCGAAGACTTCGATATCATCGCTGTTTCCATCTCATTTGAAAATGACTACCTCAACCTGCCTGTGCTGTTCGAGCTGGCCCACATGCCGCTGATGGCCGGCGATCGCAAGGACGCCTATCCGTTGGTCCTGTGCGGCGGGGTGTGCGCCTTTCTCAACCCCGAGCCGCTGGCCGAGATTATGGATCTGTTTGCCATCGGAGAGGCCGAGCCGATATTGCCCGGGTTAGTCGAGGCCTTGGTAACCGCGCCGCCTGACAGGGACGCTGCGCTGAAGATGCTGGCCACCCTGCCGGGTGTCTATGTCCCGTCCCTGTATCGGGTAAGGTACACCGACAGCGGCACGGTGGCCTCCTACGAGCCCCAGCCGGAAGCGCCGGAGAAGGTGGCACGGCAGTGGGTAAGGCGGCTCGATGGCACGGCCAGCCGCTCCTGTGTGTTGACCGACGATACCGAGTTCGGCGATATGGCCTTGGTGGAGATTTCCCGCGGTTGTGCCCGCAAATGTCGCTTCTGCGCTGCCGGATATATCTATCTGCCGCCGCGGGAGCGTAGTGCTGCGGCTTTACAGGATGCCCTGGCCGATGGCCTGGCCCAGCGCCAGCGAGTCGGTCTGGTGAGCCCGGCGGTAGCGGACCACAGCCAGATCGGGCTTATCGGTCAACAGATTTTGCAGGCCGGAGGTCAGATTTCGGTGGCCAGCCTGCGTATCGATTCCCTCACGGCTCAGGAGGTTGAATCGATGGCGGCATCCGGTCACCGCACTGTCGCCATCGCTCCGGAAGCCGGCAGTCAGCGGTTGCGGGACTTTATAAATAAAGGCCTGGATGAACAGCAGATTCTAGCCGCCACACAGCTGATTGCCGACGGCGGTATCCCCAATTTGAAACTCTATTTTCTTATCGGTTTGCCTACGGAAACGCCTGAGGATATGGAAGAGCTTTTGACCCTGGCCGGAAAAATCCGTCAGGTATGGCTCGAAGCCGGACGTAAACGCGGTCGCTTGGGCAACCTGACGTTGTCCGTCAATCCTTTTATTCCCAAGCCGTTCACGCCGCTGCAATGGGCGGCCATGGAATCGACCTCTATCCTCAAAAAGAAAATTCAACGCCTCAGACGTCAGGTTGGCCGTATGCCCAACACCAGTTTGATCTGTGAATCCTTGAAGTCGGCCGAACTGCAGGCCCTGTTGTCTCGCGGGGACCGTCGGGTAGGACGTTTGCTGCCGCATCTTGCCGATGGGCAAAGCCTTGCCGTGAGCTGTCGTGAGGAAAGCCTCGGCTCTGATTTTTATCTAACGCGGGAACGGGATGAATACGAGACTTTTCCCTGGGAGATTATCGACCAGGGGGTGCCCCGCAGGTTTTTATGGCTGGAATACCAACGCGCTATGGCGGGCGAATCGACGCCGCCTTGCGGGCCCGGTTGCCATCGCTGCGGGCTGTGTTGAGTGGCTTCATCGATCACCTGGCGGGCGATACCGATAGAGGACGTCGTTGATATCGGGAATGTCAGCGTGCCAAGAAACATGTCGTAGATAAACCGAAACTCCCCGGGCTTTGCTGGTTCGGGGAGTTTTTTTATCTGCCGTGACGGCTATCCGTTTTTTTGTTCATTCCGTCTTACTGCTTCCCCCCCCCTTTTTTTTTCTGCTCATCCCGTCGTTGAAATCCCTGTTTCCTGTTTGGCAAGTGAAATGACAAAAATATTGACTCTAAAGTCGCTTGAGGCATCACGATGAGTCATCTTCTGTTTGTTCTTTATGGGAAATCCTAATTTTGATTTTAGAGTATTCTATAGCTGTCAGGTCCCGCATGATTCCTGACCTGTTTACGGAAAAGTTTTGGTTTCTTTTTTTGCCAATCCTTCAGAGCTTGTATGGGAGTTTTATGCCCCAACGCTCGCTGAGGAATATGCTGGTTGTATAGATAACCATAACGTAACAATGTCTGCTCCAAATTTTCGGCGGAATCGAACCGGGTTGTTGCCAAAACCTCGCTGATGCGACCGTTGAATCGCTCAACCATCCCGTTGGTCTGAGGGTGGCGTGGAGGAATAAGCCGATGTTCAATACCATGCTGAACGCAGGTTTTGTCGAATACATGATTCCCTGTTGGCTTTCTCTCTCCAGCAGTGGAAAATCGATCCGTGAATGCCTTGTCGTTGTCGGTGAGCAATTTTTTGATCACAAATGGCGCTTTGGCTACCAGGCGATTCAAAAAGCCCTTTGCGGCTTGGGCGGATTTGCTCTTGCACACTTCCAGGTAAACCCAGCGGGTAGCACGGTCGATGCCTACAAACAGGTAACGCCGAGAGGTTTCGTCCGGCATCTGTGGCAAATATTTGATATCGACATGAACGAACCCCGGATCGTAGTTTTTAAATGTTTTGGGCTTGTTGTTGGCCGTTTCCTCTTTCGGGATCAGGTCCGCCAATCGGGATACCCCATGTCGTCGCAAACAACGGTCAAGTCCCGCACGAGAGACGTCAGCATTGACAAATTCCCGAGTGACGACCAGGAGATCATCGAGAGACAACAACAAAGAGCGACGCAACTCGATGACAACAGCTTCCTGGGCTTCGGTCATCGTTGTATTCAGTCGGTGTGCCGTATGAGACCGATCGTGAACATCGTCACGTTTGCGCCAGCGACGTACCGTGTCAATGGATATGCCCAGTTCTTTAGCTAAAGCCTTGTGCGATTTTTCCGACTCTTGGATATATCGTCGGATTTTCGGGGTCGTTGTGGCATTAGCGTGTAACCGTATCGTCATGTCAGACTCCTTTAGATTTCACCGCAGAGAATATCAAAAAGCATATCCCGAGCTAAGAATAACGGGAAGCTTTTTCTGCTAATGGAATCATCCGGGACCCAACATATAGCCAGTATCGATGAATATAATTGTGAATTCAGTTACTTATAGAAAATGAATAAAAAAATAAAAAAAAGCCATTGACTCTGAAGCCACTTAAGACTCTAGTTTCATGATCGTTTTCAACTTGTGCAAAACACTTGTGTAGAACTGCCAGGTAAATATTAGCATGTGAAGAAGTATTGTAAATAAGAGACTTGAAATTTGGTCTGTTGCGCATTTTTTCAGTGTAACGCTATTGAACGTATTGAGTGTTGTTGAAGAGACTGTAATCCAGTTTTTATGTAGTGATTTAACTTAAGAGAAAATCCGATTAAAGTAAAACTTAAAAATATATATTTCATATTATGGTAAGACATTTTTGTGTTATCTGTTGTTGCGTAAATAGATCGTTGAATTTCAAGAATGTCGGCATTAAATACTTGGTTTAAGACATAGGTGACATTGGTGTCGTCGTAGAGGACGTAGTGGTCCAAGTGATCATTCGGTAAAGGTTGGCTTTATTTAAATGAGGAACTAATCTCTGGCTGCTTGGGAAGGGGTCCCAAAAAGACAAGTTCGTAGGTGCTGGTGTTAGAGGGGAGGGGGTTCCCTGGCTACTTGAAAATTATCGATCGCACGATTTTCGCGAAGAGCGTTGCGAAGCTCGGGTGTTGTGACGTTCAAGGTGAGATGCCTGGATCGCGGTGATTTGATAGTGTCGTTGTTCCATCAGTATTTTTCGGACTTTTCAGTCAGGCGAGGATATTGTAAACACAACCGCCTCTAGGGTAGCGAGGCAAGAAGGGATGTAGGTATGTTATTCACACCCATCAACATCAACAAACTGACTCTTCGCAACAGAATTATAATGCCTGCCATGGTAACAGGGCATGCCGCAATTAACGGTGAGGTATCCGATCGGTTGATTAATTACCATGCCGAGAGGGCCAAGGGTGGCGTCGCGCTTCAGATTGTCGAGGCGTGCTATGTGGAACTCGGCGGTAACTGTTACGCACGTGGTCTGGGTCTGTCCGACGACCTGATGATCAAAGGGTTCAAGAAGCTGACCGATGCCATTCATGCCAACGGTGGCAAGGCTGCATTGCAGCTCATGCACGGTGGTCGCATTGCCAATCCGCCGACATCGCTGCACCCCCGGCGTCTTGTGTCTTATGTTCCGGGCCTTACGCCTTACGACGATGTTCGCGTTATGGACATTGAAGAAATCGAATACATTATCGATTGTTTCAAAAAGGCTGCCGAGCGTGCCATCAAAGCTGGTTTCGACGCTATCGAAATCCACGGTGCCCACGGTTACCTGATTGCTCAGTTCATGTCGCCGTACACCAACAAGCGTGACGATATCTACGGCGGCTGTTTGGAAAATCGTATGCGCTTCCCCGTGGAGATCCTCAAAGCCATCCGCTCCGTGGCCGGCCCTGATTTCCCGATTCTGTTCCGCTACAGTATTAACGAATACGTGCCTAACGGCGTGACTCCCGAATTGGCGAAAGACATGGCCAAGATCATGGTCGAAAACGGCATCGATGCCTTGCATTTCAGCGCCGGTCTGGCCGAAAGCAACCAGTACACCATCCCTTCGGGTGCACTTGGCCGCGGCTGGAACGCCGACGGCGCCGAAGCGATCAAGGAAGCTATCGGTTCCAAGGTGCCGGTATCCGTTGCCGGTCGTATCAATAATCGCGAGACTGCTGAAGCCATTCTTGCTTCCGGTAAAGCTGATCTTGTGTCGATGGGGCGTGGGCTTCTTGCCGATCCCAATGCGCCGATCAAGATGCAAGAGAAAAAAGACGCCGAAATCCGCCCCTGCGTTGCCTGTAACGACGGTTGCGTCGGCAAGATGTCCGTTGGCTTTACCTGTGCGGTTAACCCGCGTACCGGTTATGAGGGTCGCTACCCCATGACCAAAGTCGATCGTCCCAAGCGGGTTGTGGTTGTCGGCGGCGGCCCCGCCGGTATGCAGGCGGCCCTTACCGCTGCTGAACGCGGTCATGAAGTCGCGCTTTACGATAAGAATGACGAGCTTGGCGGATTGGTGAATGTGGCCATGTTGCCGCCCAATAAAGATCCCTACACTCCTCTGATTGCTTATTATGCAGAGGTGCTGCCCAAGGCCGGTGTCAATGTCGTTCTCAATAGCGAAGTGACTCTGGACGATATCAAGGCCATGGCCCCCGATGCTACGCTGGTTGCAACCGGCAGTCTTCCGGTGGTGCCCCGTTTCTGCTCTGAAGCGCCGGTCATTACCGCCGAGGACGCTCTTAAAGGTACCGCGCCCGTAGGTAACAAAGTTCTGATCATGGGTGGTGGGCTTGTCGGTAGCGAGACGGCTGAATTCCTGGCCGAGCAGGGCAAGGATGTCACTATCCTGGAACTGCGTGAAGATATCGCCATGGATATGGAAGCCCGCAGCCGCAAATTCCTCATGCCGCGCCTCAAGGAACTCAATGTCAAGACTATTCTGGAGACCGAAGTGGCCGAGATCGGTTGCGATAAACGGGTCAAAATCCGGAATAAGTACAAAGAGGAAAGCTGGCTTGAAGGGTTTGATACGCTCGTTATCTCCTTGGGCTACAGAGCCTATAATCCTTTGTTGCAGGCACTGTATTCCGAAGAAATTCCGGCGACCCCGGTGGGTGACTGTATCAAGGCCGGTAAGGTTATGGATGCAATCCATCAGGGTTTCCTGGCAGGTTATGCCGTTTAATTCAGTAAAACCTGCCGCAGGGTAGGTGGTGTGACTGCCTACAATGTACGGAAGCGGTATTCACGGAACCCCGTCCTGTAGTCAAAGGACTGCAGGGCGGGGAACCAATAAAACTACATATGCGAATGTCGGGTGATAGATATAAGATTCGTAACAGATATATGTTTGTATTAACCTGTTTTCTTCCTCCCAAAGAAAATGTTATCGGTTGATTTCATCACCCTTTTTTTACAACAACGTCTCGAAGGTTTTCACGACGACAATCATATACAGCAAGTTAGCCATTTTTCCCTGGCGGTCCGATAGGCAGCTACGGAGTTCTTCCTCCCCTTGTGAGCTTAATCGACATGCGAACGAAAGTAGAGTCTTCAGCCTCTATGTCTCCTATCTCCTAAGCACCATCACAACCGTATCTGTTCGTCGGACCGCAATTTTTACTACCCAACGCCCCGAGGTTTCCTCGGGGCGTTTTTTTTGTTTTTATCCTGTGTTTTTCAGGATTTGTACCTGATTACAAATGTTCAAAATAGATGTGTAATTTTCTAAAAATAGATTTTAAAAAGCTGTTGACTCTCAAGGTGCTTAAGACTTTACCTTCAAGTCACTTGGGAGCAAAAGTTAAAGTTGCTTGGGACTGAAATAGAATAGCAGTTTGTTTTATGATTATTGATCTTATATTCAATGATTTAATTGAATTGAAGTTTGTTTTGTAAATACGCAGTAAATCAAGAACGTGGCAGGTACTTAAAAACAGTGATTGGTTCCTATGAAAGGAATCGTAAAAAGGAGGATTCGCCAAGGCAATCCCTCTCTTTGCCTTAGCGAATTCCTCGAAACACCCTAACCGTTTGGAGGTATATCATGAGTGCAACTACCACACCTAACCTGTATGGCATTGTCGGCTATCCCCTTGGGCATAGCCTCAGCCCGCTCCTGCATAACACCGCCTTCCAGGATCTGGATCTTCCCGGCGTCCTGCTCCCTATGGATACGGAACCTGAAAAACTGACCACCTTCATCGACGCTGTCCGTCTGCTGAACATCCGCGGCTGCTGCGTTACCATTCCTCACAAACAAGCCATCATTCCTCTTCTTGACAAAGTAACCGATCGAGTCAAAGCCCTTGGTGCATGCAACCTTATCTATTGGGACGGCGATGCTTTGTGCGGAGACAACACCGATGTTCTGGGCTTCATGTCCCCCCTGCAGGCCGACCCCCCCGCGCCCGAGATGAAAAAAGTGCTGCTTATGGGTGCCGGCGGCGCCGCTCGAGCCGCTGCGGCCGGACTTAAGACCCTGGGTTTCGATGATATTACGGTTACCGATATCGTCGACGACCTGCCCGCAGCTCTGGCCGAGACTTTTGATCTCAAAGTTGTGCCCTGGGAAGAGCGCACCAGCGTGCCGGCGGATATCGTCGTCAACGCTACCCCTCTGGGAATGAAACATAAGTATGAAGATGAAACCGGTTATCCTGCGGAGGCTTTCGCCGGTCGCAAAGGGATCGCTTACGACATTGTCTACACTCCCTTTGTCACACGCTTCCAGCGCGAAGCCGCTGCCGCCGGGTGGAGGACTATCGCCGGTCGGGAAATGTTCATTTCCCAGGCGGATGCTCAGTTTAAAACCTGGACCGAGAAGAACCTTCCCGAGGTTGCGAAACAAGCCGTATTCGATGCCTTGAATTCAAAGTAAACCGATGCTCTTTGACGCTTGTTCCGGTGGTGTGCAAGCGTCATGCAATGAAGCAGTCAGCCAGAACTAGGAGCAGGTTCCCGGAGAACCTGAATGTCCCAATTCCAAACCGTACTGAATCGGTCGAACAACCGTATTTAACAGGGTGCCGACAAGTGACGGCATTACGGTGAGGATGACCGTATCGGACAAGGATACGGATTGTTTTAATACCTAAATACCTTGAAGAAGGAAGGAGCACGACATGCAGAATCGTCCTATTGGCCTCGCAGCTCTCAGCGTATTGGATGTGTCGCCGGCCAACCAGGTTACCGTGGCAGCGGAAGCCGGTTTCAGCCATGTGGGATTGCGGCTGTTGCCCGCCACCCCTACGGAGCCCGTGTACAAGATGGTTGGGGATACTCCGATGGTGCGCGAGACGGAGCGTCGCCTGAAGGAAACAGGCGTAAAAGTGCTTGATATTGAAATTTTGCGTCTGAAGCCGGATACCCGCGCCATCAACTTCCTGCCTGTGCTGGAAACCGGCGCTCGCTTTGGTGCCAGCCAGGTGCTGATGGCCGGTAACGATCCGGATCCTTCGCGGTTGGCAGACAATTTCGCCGAACTGTGCGAAATGGCTGCACCGCTGGGTCTGGCCATCAACATGGAACCCATGCCCTGGACGGATGTCAAAAACCTCAAGGATGCAGCACAGCTGATGAATACGGTCAATCGTGACAACGCCGGCGTCATCATCGATCCGCTGCACTTCGATCGTGGCGGTAATACTCTGGAAGATATCAAGCTGCTGCCGGAAGGCTCTCTGAAATACATGCAGCTTTGCGACGGCACCAAAGAGAAGCCGACCGACATCGAAGGTCTTCTGTACCAGGCCCGCGGCTATCGCCTTGCGCCGGGCAAGGGCGGTATCGATCTGGTTTCGCTGCTCAAAGCGCTGCCGGCCGATTTGCCGCTCTCTCTGGAGTGTGTCAACGAGCAGGAGCAGTTGGCTCTGGCGCCGATTCCTCGCGCGAAGATGCTTTATGAAGCAACCCAGGAACTGCTCAAACGTGTAGCTGAAGCTTAAGCGGACAGACAGGATGTCAGGTTGCATGACGCCTGATGCTTTCGGGGGCTGATCGTTTGATCAGCCCCGGAAAGTCGCACTACAAGACCGGTTGTTTTATCTTTATCGATTTTGCCGGCAGACCTGGTCAGCGGGACAAGCGCAGCCAGGAAAACAACGAATCCGGGTTCGACGGGTGGCAGCCCGTTTCGAACGCGGCCTTGGAAACCTTGCTTCGGCAAGGAGACGAGTCCGGTAAAACGATAAAGCGCAACGAACCAGCGTTACTCTGTTAGGGATTTCCATCGCTTTCGAGAGACGGAAATCCCTAACAGAAATCCTCCAACTTGTAAAATTAACACAAAACGGGATGAATACAATGAAAAACAGATATATGCCTACGGCATTATCCCTTTATGTGAACTATTTCGTTCACGGCATGGGTGCGCTGATCCTGGCGCAGAGTATGGACTTTTTGTCGAATCAGATGAACACCGACGCCGCCGGCGTTGCTTTCGTTATTTCCGGTATGGGCATCGGGCGTCTTATCGTTCTGTTCGTTCTCGGAGCGCTGTCCGATAAATTCGGCCGCAAGCCTTTCGTTTTCCTGGGCATGGTCATTTATGCCTTCTTTTTCGTCGCTATCCTGTTCAGTCCCAATACCACCATCGGTTTCATCCTTGCCGTGCTGGCCGGTATTGCGAACTCTTCTTTGGACGCAGGTACCTATCCCGCGCTCATGGAATCGTTCCCCAAGCATCAGGGTATCGCAAACATCTTTACCAAGGCTTCCATTTCCTTCGGTCAGTTTGTTCTGCCCATGATTATGGCATTCGTTGTCGCCAACAACATGTACTTCGGCTGGGGTTTCATTATCTGCGCGGCCGTGCTGGCCATTAATGCCCTGGTTCTGATCAAGATGGTGTTCCCCGATCACAAGGCCATTGCCGCTGCCGATGCGGACAAGGCTGCCAACGCCGTTAATCAGGATGCCCCCAGCGTATTTCGCGAAAAACCGAAAATGGCCGTCGAAGGCGTGTGCCTTATCCTGATCGGTTATACCTCCACGGCTACTTTCTTCCTCTTTTCCATCTGGATGCCTAAATTCGCTACCAACGTGGCGGGTATGGCCGGCCCCGAAGCCCTGCGTCTGATCAGCCTTTACGCTATCGGTTCCCTCTGCAGTATCGGTCTTACCACGGTTTTCCTGCGTAAGTTCCCGCGTCCTGCTTATTTTGTTCTGATTTACCCCATTATTTCCACGATCTTCCTGTTCCTCCTGTACCTCAATCCCGGTCCCGCAATCTGCTACGTTTGTTCCTTCGTCGTCGGCTATGCCGGTGCGGGCGGCGTTCTGCAGCTGGCTCTTACTGCTATGGCGGAATTCTTCCCCGAGGGTAAAGGCAAGATCACCGGTATCGTTTACACCTGTTCCAGTGTCGCTACCTTCTCGATCCCCGTTATTACCGGGATTATCGCCAGAACCACAGGTATCCGCGACATCATGCTGTTCAATGCCGGCGTGACCTTTGTCGGTGTCGTTCTGGCTGCAGTCGTTGTTTATCGCTACCGCAAAGTCATGAACCTGGATGCCGTGGCTGCTTAAGTGTCGAACGGTAAGTGACTGCACCTTGTAGCAAAGAGGAAGCAATAAATGGCAACAGTAAAAGTGAGGGATGTGGTTTTTGGTGCAGGAGCACCCAAAATCTGCGTACCGATGGTTGGGCGCACCCTGGATCAACTCGTCAATGAAACCGAAGTACTGAAGGTGTTGGATTTTGATTTGGCAGAATGGCGCGTCGATTTCTTCGAGCATGTCGAGGATATCGAGGAGGTTAAGTCGGCCTTGTTCGAGATTCGCGCCCGGTTGGGCGAAAAACCGTTGCTTTTTACTTTCCGGTCCAAACGGGAAGGTGGGCAACGGGAGGTGTCGGATGATTATTACGGCGCCTTGAACAAGGCTCTGGCGCAAACCGGTGAGATCGATCTTGTGGATGTGGAACTGTTTCAGGAACAAAGCGTGGTTCGTGAACTGGTCGATACCGCACATGAGCATGGCGTGAAGGTCGTGATGTCGAGTCACGACTTCGCCCGGACACCGGTGAAAGAGGAGATCCTGATGCGGCTGTGCCGCATGCAGGAGCTTGGAGCCGACCTGCCGAAAATTGCCGTTATGCCGCAGAATGCTTCGGATGTTCTGGTGTTGCTCGATGCGACCAACACCATGCGAGAACACTTTGCTGATCGTCCGTTTATTACTATGTCCATGTCCGGGCTAGGAGGCGTCACCCGCCTGGCCGGCGAAGTGTTCGGCTCTGCGCTGACCTTCGGTTCTGCGGTGGAAGCATCTGCGCCCGGACAGATTAATGCTGCTGATTTACGCAACATACTTAATTTATTGCACATGCAGACATAGCCGCATCGAAAACAACCCGTGATGGTGGGATTGCCGTAACCCGGTTAGGCGGTTTTACCTCGCGGGCCAGCGTTGGATGCGCGTAGTGCGTGTGCGGTACATGACAGGAGGTACCGTTGAAAACAATCAATAAGGCCATCATCTTTCTGATGGTTCTGGCACTGACTGCCGTTGCGACGCCTTCCATGGCTATTGAGCATGAGTTCCACGGCATGTTCCGATTAGGCATGGTAGGGAGTAACTATTCCGGTTCCGAAGGGCCGGACTATTTTTCCTACAACGGCTCGGGGATGTTCGCCAATACTCCCGATACGGGTTCCAAACACCGCAGCACCGCATTTTATCTTGATCAGCGTACGCGAATTATGTACATCGCCAAGATCGACGAAGATCTCAAATTGGTAACCCAATTTGAGATGAACGCACGTTGGGGCGATACGGACTACAAAGGCAGCAGTATTTCCGGTGGTGGAGCTGTTGGTAGTGACTCGGTAAACCTGCGCACCAAGCATGTTTTCCTTGACTATACTTTCCACCCCTGGGACCTGGATATCAACGCCAAGCTCGGTCTTCAATATTTCGGCGACAATTACAAGGGCGTATTTTTCTCCAACGACGCCGCTGCCGCTATCTTTTCGACCAATATCGGCAAAACGTCCGTGAGATTGGCTTTCTCCCGGTTCGCCGACAACGGCAGTACCAATTATTCCGGGACGACCAACTACACCGGCGGATCTGTTAACCCTTACAACACCAACGGTCTGCTGTTCGGTTTTAACGGCACCGTGTTGGATGCGGACGAAGGCACTGTCGGTGCGGCTTACGGCGATGTGTCCGCTGACCTGTACATGCTTGACGCCAAGTATAAGGTCAACAAAGACCTGACCATCGGCGGTAGCTACTACTTCCTCTACAGCGACATCGCTCGCAAACTCTACGGTGTCACCGAATCAACTCTCAACGGTTATACCTATCACGTTAAATATCGGGCCAATGTGCATATGCTGGGTTTCAACGCCCAGGGTCGCCTCGGTCCGGTGGATGTCAACGGTTTCTTCCTCTACCAGTTCGGTAAAACGGTTTCCAAAAACATTTCGGCCTTTGCCGCCAACCTCGGCGCCAAGATGAAACTCGGCCCCGGTACCATCAAAGCGGAACTGTTGTATATGTCCGGTGACGACGGTAATCGCGACAACAAGACCAATGCCTTTGTGGCCATCGGCGGCGAGTGCGGTTATATGGTCACCGGCCTGCAATTCCTCGCTCGAGACAATCTGCTTATCTCGAACCGGAACAGCTCTTTGTTCTACGACAATAACGCAGGCCAGGGGATGATGCTGGGCTGGGTCGGTTACGATCTGCCGTTGACCAAAAAGCTGACCTTCTCCACCAATGTCGGCTACGGAGCTGTTGCCAAACAGAATCAGAATGTCGTCACTTCTTCCGGCCAGAATCTCGGGACCGAAGTGAATATCTCCTTCCCCTACAAAGCGCGCGAGAATTTCACCATTGCGCCGCGCTTCGCTTATGTGTTCCTTGGCGATTTCTTCAACGGTCTGGCCGAAAACGGCCAGGACCCTGACGATATCTACAGTGCAAGTCTGGTCATGCTCCTGAAATGGTAATGTGAATCAGGTAGCGCAAGGCAGGTGCCTGCCTTGCGCTGCATATACCTTCTCTCTACGATGGAAAGGACACACCTATGAAAAAAACGGCTCTGCTGCTGCTTGCGACATCCTGTCTGGTGTTCTGTACACCTGTTTTTTCACAGACCCGCCAGGATCAAAAGGATATGTGCCTTCTGTCCATGAAGTATTGCGCCAATCAGGCCGATACCATTCAACAGACCATCAAAAAATTAGAGAAAGAAATCGGTAAAGGCGAAAAGGTCTATTCCGAACAGGAATTGAAACAACTCGAACAGAAACTCAACGAAGTCAACGACATTCTTAAGAGTCTCGTCGGCGGCAGTAAGTAGCGCTCGAACGTTGAAAACATTCGTACGTTTTTCAGTCATTGATGCTGGTTCGCTATCGGTTTTCCGCACCCGGGCGATAATTGCCAGATTTTTGCCCGGGTGCCGGAAAACATGTGGATGCCGGCAGACTCTGCCCCTTGCGGCTATCTCCACATTATCCGGGTTGAACGGGCCTCCCCATTAAACGCTTTCGGAGGATTGACTCGTGAAAAAGATTTTGCTCACAATTGGTGCTGTACTTCTTGTCCTCGGCTGTGCCTGCGTCTGTGCGGCCGAGCCCCTCAAAGCCTTTGTCTCCCCATTTAATGTCGTGGGTGTCGCCAATGAAGACAAACTTCAGGTGGCATTACAGCATATGATGGCTTCCCGGCTTGATCCCGCCTATGTTCAGGTGGTGGATAGCGGGGAAAACGCCGATTTGCTGATAAACGGCAGCTTTACCCAGTTTGGGGAGATCTTCAGCTTCGATGTTTTGCTGACCCATGCTCAAGATGGCCACGTCAGCAAGGTTTTCGAACAGGGCGACAAGCAGGCCGACTTCTTTCTCGCCCTGGGTCGGGTGACCGATAAAATCAACCGGGACCTGGCAGCGAAACAGACCGCAGCTCCTTCCGATATATCGAGCCATGGTTATGCCATCGCGCCTTCGGCAACTTCCCCCCGTGTCAATCGTCAGCAGTCATCGACACCCGTAACCCCGGAAACCTACGTTATCCCTGCGCAGGACACCGGCAAAAGTGCCCGTGCTCTGCCCGGTCTGCAGATTGATGGCGTCATGCGGGGGCTTGCCCTGGGGCGAAAGTTGGCCTCCGGTGAGCGGGAAGTGTTTGTTGCCGGGGACAATGTACTGCGTATGTATCTGCTCGCCGATGCGTTGACGCCTCTGGACGAGGTGAGCATTCCCCTGCCGGGCACTATCGTCGCGCTCGATACCGCCGACCTGGATCATGACAATGTGCCTGAATTGTATGTCTCCATTCTCGATCGGGGGACCTTCACATCGAGTGTCTTCGATGTCGTCGACGGAAAACTCAAGGAAATCGCCACGGATCTGGAGTGGGCATTTCGGGGCGTAGGCATGGAGCTGGAATCCCGTACGGTTTACGCCCAGAAGCTGGGCACCGACGGGCAGTTCTATGGGGACGTCGCTGTGTTGAGCAAGTCCGGTAACCATTTCGAAGCCAAGCAGTCCATAGCCCTGCCGCGTTTTGGACATGTATTCAATTTCGCACGTATCGCAAGCCCTTCGGGAGACCCTCTTTATCTTGTGCTTGACGTCGACGGCCATCCCGTGGTCAGTACCCTCGACGGTAAGGAGATCTGGCAGGGGGAAGAGGTGTTGGGCGGTTCGGAGACCATCTTGAACAAGCCGGAGACGATTCCGGGCAACCTTGAGAATTACCGTTGGCTGTTTATGGAACAGCGGATAATGACGTTGCCCGACGGAACCATTCTGATCCCCCAAAACGAAGGTAAATTCAGCTTCGGCAACAACCGGGCTTATAATCGGCATACCATGTATGCCTTCGAATGGACCGGGAACTTCCTGGCGGAAAAATGGCACTCTCCCAAAATAAGCAGCTACCTGGCTGATTTTGCGATGGATTTTAACTCAAAAGAAATAATTTTGTTGGGGGTTGAGAAACGACCGAGCTTATTGTACAAAGGGCGCAGTTCAATCTCGACTAAAAGGATAAATTAAGTAAACATAATCGGCCCCGGGGTGACGTTTGCCCATATGTGGGGTCGGTGCATTGAAAAAGATTTTTTGCAACAAGACAGATTGAGGGTCTCTAGGGTTGTCTCAAGGGGAGTGATGCTTTCGGGGATTCGTCATCAATTTAGTGTTATCTGAAATTGGCAAACAAAAAAGGAACGGACTATATGAAAAACAGATATATGCCCACAGCCTTGCTTCTGTATCTTAGCTATGTTATCGGCGGTACAACATCTGTGCTTATCGCGCAGAATATGGATTATTTATCCCTTCAGCTCCATACGGATAATGCCGGTGTTGCTTACGTGCTATCCGGTATTGGTATCGGTCGACTGGCCGTGCTGCTGATTTCCGGCATTTTGTCCGACAAGTTCGGCCGCAAGCCTTTTGTGTTCATAGCTCTCGGCCTGTTTATCGTATCCTACGTCGGCATTCTCGTCAGTCCCAACGTGGCGATTGGTTTTATATGCGCCGTCATTGCGGGTATGGCGAACTCCTGTCTGGACGTCGGTAGTTACCCCGCCCTGATGGAGGCTTTCCCCTCCGCCCCGGGCACGGCCACGATTTTGATCAAAGCCTTTATTTCCGGAGGGTCGTTTGTCTTCCCGTTCGTCACCGGCTTTATCATTGCCAATAATATCTATTGGGGTTGGTCGTTCATCTTTTTCATCGTTTATCTTTTCGTGCTCGGCGTGGCTTTGCTCAGAATGCCGTTCCCCAATCATAAAATCGAAGCCAGCGACAGCAGTGCTGAGGATGCAACCGTCGCAGCGGAAAAGCGTTTCTTGAGCAAGCCGAATATCTGGATCGAGGGTGTCTGTCTGATTATGATCGGTTACACCTCCACGGCAACATTTTATGTCGTATCTATCTGGATGCCTAAGTTCGGCGCTCAGGTCGCCGGCATGGATTATTCGGTCGCCCTGCGTTTGATCAGTTATTACAGCATCGGTTCCCTGATCAGTGTGATCATTACCGGGTGGATGGTAAAGGCCCTCTATCGTCAGGTAACCTTTGTTTTCGTTTACCCGCTGATCTCCACCATTTGTCTGGTATTGATGTATTGTTATCCCACGCCGATCCTTTGCAAGGTGGCATCGTTTATCATTGGATTCACTGCCGCGGGCGGTGTGCTGCAGCTGGCGTTGACGACCATGGCGGAGTTTTTCCCTCGCGGAAAGGGCAAGATTACCGGTCTGGTTTATACCTTGTCGAGTCTGGCGACATTCTCCACCCCCCTGATTACCGGATATCTTTCCAAAACCGTTATCGCGGATATTATTCTGTTCAACGCAGTTGTCGATGCCTGCGGGGTGATTTTCGCGCTGATTGTCATGTTCCGGTATAAAACGGTCTTCGGCAAGACATACCGATTTGCCAAAAAAGCGGTGTCTTCTGCTCCCGAAGTTTCCGTTGCGGCAGTAGGTGCCGAATAGGTGAATCGCTGAAGCGATGCGGGAAGGTCCTCCACGGGCGCTGCATCCGTAGCTTTAATGCTACGGAGCAGCTCCTGTGGCGGGACAAGACCGGTGGTGGGGGGGGGCGACTATACCGTTATTCTTCGAAGGGCAGCCAGACCTGGTGGTAGTTGACATATTCGTCGGTTGTCTTGCGATAGTTGACAACCCGACTGATGATGTCGCCGGTTAATGACATGCCCTGCTCGCGCATATATGCAATGGCCGGTTGCAGGCGTTGCGGCGTAAGTCTTTTGCTCGGGCAGGATTGTATAACGGTATAAACGCAAGAACGGGAAGGCAGGTAAGTGATGTATGGGGGGAGGTCATCCGGTAAAAAATCAGCGAATTCCTCCTCGATGCACAGACCGAAGTAATGTTTTTTTCCTCCTTGTTCGTATTCTTCCTTGGTCCAACGCGCGCTTGTAAATACAAACGGTACATGCTCGATCCACCTGCAGGTTTCCTTTTTGATTTGAGGGTCTTTGATGAGCACGTATTGGTCTTCATTGTCCAGGCGGTACATAGCGGGTCTTTGCTCGATGCGGTATTTGCCGATAAAGGTTTCGGCATCGGCCATGATTTCCTGCATGTGGTGAATGCTTTTTACCAGGCTCAAGGCATAGGCGGCCTCTTTTTCAAGCTCGGTCGTTTTGTCTTGAAGTTTGCCGATGATGTCTTCAAGGTCGCAGTTGTTGATGAGGTCGGCCGTTTCCGAAAGAGTAAACCCGTATTGGCGATAGGAACGGGCGTGGAGCAGGGCATGCATATCCCAGACGCTGTAACTTCGGTAACCGCTGCTATCTGATTTAGAGGGTTTTATGATGTTCTGTTGCTCGTAATATCGGATGGCTTCGGGGGTGATCCCCAGCATTTTGGCAACTTCGCTGATTTTATATTTCATATGTCCCTCATCCCTATATTCGTACGGCGAAAAATCATATCATTTCAAACGGTTCTGTAGATCATTGTAACAGTCCCTGCAACGGGCTCAAGCCATTGCGGAACCACTGTTCGGTAGACAACGAACGATTCCCTCCTTATCGCAAAGATTATTGACTCCCCCATATCGAAATTTTAAGAAAACATAGGGTCAAACACCCTGTCAAGAATATGTTTAATCCAGGCAGGTTTCCGCATTGGGTTGATGGCTCGGTTCCCCACGGTTCGGGTCCGTTGGTGGCACCGGTTGTGGACGCAGATATAGGTTTCCGGGCACGAAGAGCGAGGCTTTATCGGCGGCTGGTAGAAGGGCGGGAAGAGAATGGCGTCAGGTCTTGCGTGGAGATACTGTGCCACGGAAACGCTCTTCATCCATAAGGCTGCTTGATGATAGCGGCTGGAGAGGTTTCCGTGGCAAGGTACAGGTGTAGCCGGTTACAACTGAGCGGGAACGTTACTCAAAGGGGAGCCATATCTGGTGGTAGTTGACATACTCCTTCGCCCCTTTGCGATAGTTGACCACCCTGCTGATAACATCACCGGTCAGTTGCATGCCTTGCGAATGCATATACTCGATGGCGGGGCTTAGACGCTGGGGCGTCAAGGCGATACTGGGGCGGGATTGAATCACCGTATAAACACATGGCTGGGATGGAATATAGGAGATATATGCGGGTTTTTCTTCGGGAAGAAAGTCCGCGTATTGTTCTTCGATGCAGAGACCGAAGTAGTGCGAGGAACCTTTTTGCTCACACTCTTCCCTGGTCCAACGGGCGCTGGTGAAAACGAAGGGGACGTGCTCGATCCATTTGCGGGTGACTTTCTTTATCTGGGGGTCTGCATTGAGTACATATTGTCCCTCGTTTTCCAGTCGATACATGGCCGGTCTCTGCTCGATACGAAATTTATCGAGACTTGCATCGGCGTCCGCATTGATCTGTTTCATCTGTTTGATGCTTGAAAGCAGATGCTGGTAAAAAATCATCTCTTTTTCGATTTGCGCCGTCTTTTCTTCGAGACTGTCGACGATGTCGCCGATTTCACTGTTGTTGATCAGGTCCGCGGTTTCCGAAAGAGAGTACCCGTAGCGGCGATAGGCTCTGGCCTGCAGCAGGGCATGAATATCCCAGACATTATAGTTGCGATAACCGCTGCTATCGGATTTCGAAGGTTTGATGATGTGCTGTTCTTCGTAGTATCTGATCGCTTCGGAGGTGATGCCGAACATTTTAGACACTTCACTGATTTTGTATTTCATGAATTATCCTTTCTTGCATGATGCCGTATATGTCAGGGCAACGATAACCGTTTTGAAGTCACAACATGGGCTCTGGTAACGGAGTCATCAGTTGTTGATGATCGAATAGCCGGGCGCGTTGAGACATGCCTGTCGGGGAAGGGCTGAACTGTGCACGATTCCCGTGTTACCGGATCGATGATGCACTGATCGCCGTAGTGCCGAATTTCCGGGTGATCAATTTGTAATAAAGCAATACGACGGCCAGCATCAACGGGCTTAGAAGCAGGTAGAGACGGGCGTAGCCAAGCAGCGGAATGAACACCCCCACAAGATAGGAGCCGATGCCCAGCCCGGAGTCTAAAAAGGTGAAATACGTAGCCGTCACAGCGCTGGTTCTATGCGCCGGGGACTTTTGAATCGCCAGGGTAAGCAGTCCGGGCACGGCTGCACCGTAGGCAAAGCCGATCAGGGCTGCGGCTGCAAGTATATGGAGCGAGGTTGCGGCACAACCCAGAATAGCCAAGCCCAGCGCCAGGATGGCAAAGGACGGGTAGATGATGACATCGGCACCGAAACGGTCATAAATATGTCCTGCGAACAGTCGCGATCCGATGGAGCAGGTTGCCAGAACGACAAAGAAATAAGTCGAGGCGGCAGGTAATTGTAGCTGGGTTGCGTAAACGGTCACAAAGGTAATGACGGCGGCGTAGGCGAAAGACAGTAAAAGGACGATGCTCGAAGCGGGTACTGCACGCGTTTCGATGAGATCCTTCAAAGCCTGAAAGCCTTTTGGTTGCGATGCAACGGGGGGCGCTTCTTCAATACTGATCATCATGGATAGAATAAAACCGACAAGTACAACGATGATGCAGAAAATAAAAACCCAGTCGAAGCCGTATGCTTTGGCCAGCTTCAAGCCGACATAGGGCCCGATGGCGCTGCCTGCGGTTACCACCATGGTCAGGTACCCAAGGCCCTCGCCTTTGCGTTTTAACGGCGCGATGCGGCTGCCCAGAGCCTGTATGCAGGTGTTGACGACGGCAAAGCATGCCCCGCTGAAAAATCGAATGGCCAGGATGACTGTCGTGCTGTCCGTTAGAAGAAACAGGCAGTTGGAAAGCATGAACAAAAATCCGCTGGCAAGCAGGACGAAGCGAACCCCGAATCTGTTTTCAAGACGGCTTGTCTGGGCACGGAACAAAACCGAAGCAAGCAGGAAAAAGGCGTTAACCAATCCCGCAGCAGCCAGGGAGCCGTGGAGTTTATCTATGACGTAAACCGGCAGGACGGGCAGGTAAAGCGAATACGGTATGAAGATCAGAAAAGAAGCCAGCAGCGTCAGGGTGAAGGGCTTTGTCCACAAAGCATCTTTTTTTACAGGTACGGTGTTCATGGTTTTTCCGTCAATGCAAGGAGATGAATAGATTTGCGGTCAGTAAACGCGGTGGTTCGAGAGTCATGAGGCGAAGGTCGCTTCCGATTGAACATGGCCGTCCCCGCATTTACCGCCATGCATGAAAAAGGGCAGGTGAAAATGTTGTGCTGCAACGCTTTGGGGTGGCGAGATACGTTTGCTCGGGTCTTTCAACGTTTGGGTATCTCTTCTATGTTATTCGCCAGGAAGGTTTCGGCGCTTAATCATGTCGGTGCGTATTTTACCTTTTTTTTCAATAAATCGCGAGTATTTTAACAATTAAAAAAGAAGAAAAACATGTATGTAACTCTAAAGTGGCTTTATAGATTTTTGAGACATTTGTTTAATAACTGAAAAAAGAATTAGTGGAAGTTTCCGGTATGAAAGGTTTCAATTGTTTATATTTTAAAATATAGTTCTTGAATGTAAGTATTTATACAAATAGTGATTGTAGTATCTTTAGTAATTTGCATAAAGAATTTGTGCTGGTTGAGAAAGTGGAAGCCTGTTTGTCGAATGACAGGGTTTGAATACAAGGAAAAAGTTTTTATCCTTGTCGTGGTACAATACGATCAAGCATCAGAGGTTGAAAACGGTCTTCGGGCGCAGTAAGCGGCAGACTTTTTGTATGGGGGCTTTTTAATGGATACCCGGCCGAAGCCGGGCATCCTCGTGTGGTGATCTGTATGTTAAATCTTATGCAGGATTATGGGGTGGGCCTGTTCTGATCCGCCAATTCTCGGGGGCATAACGACAGGGAAAACGCAACGTCCCGGTCAGATTTCCACCAGAATTTTAATTCGTCTGGGTAAGGCGAAGTTATCCAGTCCCTTTTGTACTTCTGACAAAGGCAGCCTATCGGAAACCATCAACTCCGTATCGATCTGGCCTTTTTGCAAAATTTCAATCGCCTGGGGAAATTCGTCGGTGTAGATCATGGAGCCTTTGATCTGCAGTTCTTTGCGCACAATGGTCTGGATGTTGAGCGAGGCTTCCTGGCTGGGCAAGCTGAATATGACGATTTTCCCTCCGGGGGCTGCAAGTTGCAGTGCCAACTCGAAGGCTGCGGGCGAGCCGCTGGTGTCGTAAATGACATCGAAGGTGTTGTGAAAAGCGTCCAGAGCGTCTCTTTCGCCCAGGGTTCTGGATGCTCCCAGTTTTTCCGCCAGATCCAAACGTGTTTGCTCCAGGTCGCAGGCCGTGATCTCCGCTCCGGAAATCCTGGCGACCTGGAGGGCCAGCAGCCCAACGATCCCCGCACCCATAACAAGAACCCGGTCGTCTTTGTTTGGGGGAAGCATATTTACACCATGCACGGCAACGGCAAGCGGCTCGGTAAAAACGGCAACCTCATCCGGCAAGTCTGCAGGCAAAGCCCAGACATAGCGCGACGGTGCGGTAACGTACTCGGCCAAAACGCCGTTGGTATCTATGCCCAAACGAATTTTGGACGGGCATATGTTGTCATGACCGCTTTTGCACAATGGACATACGCCACAGCCGAAGTTTGGCTGGATGGTTACGCGCTGACCAACGGAAACGTTGGTTACGCCTTCGCCAAGCTCTACGATGGTGCCGATGGCTTCGTGCCCCGGGATGACCGGCAAGGGCACATCGAACTTGCCGTGATAAACCGAATGGTCCGAGCCGCACAGACCTGCCACGGAAGTGCGAATTAAGACTTCGCCGGGTTTCGGTGAAGGGATCGGGGTTTCTTGGATAGTGATTTTTCCAGGTTCTACCAGTTGAGCTGCTTTCATTGGTATCTCCAAGGTTTCCTGTTGCACAGCCGTATGCCCGTAAATGTTGGGTCCCGGATGATTCCATTAGCAGAAAAAGCTTCCCGTTATTCTTAGCTCGGGATATGCTTTTTGATATTCTCTGCGGTGAAATCTAAAGGAGTCTGACATGACGATACGGTTACACGCTAATGCCACAACGACCCCGAAAATCCGACGATATATCCAAGAGTCGGAAAAATCGCACAAGGCTTTAGCTAAAGAACTGGGCATATCCATTGACACGGTACGTCGCTGGCGCAAACGTGACGATGTTCACGATCGGTCTCATACGGCACACCGACTGAATACAACGATGACCGAAGCCCAGGAAGCTGTTGTCATCGAGTTGCGTCGCTCTTTGTTGTTGTCTCTCGATGATCTCCTGGTCGTCACTCGGGAATTTGTCAATGCTGACGTCTCTCGTGCGGGACTTGACCGTTGTTTGCGACGACATGGGGTATCCCGATTGGCGGACCTGATCCCGAAAGAGGAAACGGCCAACAACAAGCCCAAAACATTTAAAAACTACGATCCGGGGTTCGTTCATGTCGATATCAAATATTTGCCACAGATGCCGGACGAAACCTCTCGGCGTTACCTGTTTGTAGGCATCGACCGTGCTACCCGCTGGGTTTACCTGGAAGTGTGCAAGAGCAAATCCGCCCAAGCCGCAAAGGGCTTTTTGAATCGCCTGGTAGCCAAAGCGCCATTTGTGATCAAAAAATTGCTCACCGACAACGACAAGGCATTCACGGATCGATTTTCCACTGCTGGAGAGAGAAAGCCAACAGGGAATCATGTATTCGACAAAACCTGCGTTCAGCATGGTATTGAACATCGGCTTATTCCTCCACGCCACCCTCAGACCAACGGGATGGTTGAGCGATTCAACGGTCGCATCAGCGAGGTTTTGGCAACAACCCGGTTCGATTCCGCCGAAAATTTGGAGCAGACATTGTTACGTTATGGTTATCTATACAACCAGCATATTCCTCAGCGAGCGTTGGGGCATAAAACTCCCATACAAGCTCTGAAGGATTGGCAAAAAAAGAAACCAAAACTTTTCCGTAAACAGGTCAGGAATCATGCGGGACCTGACACGTAAACGGGCCCCCTCGCCAAAAAACGACAGATCCCTGTTTCATGCGGACAAGGTCGGCTGCTTTTGAAAAAAGTATGCTATCAGTTTTCAACTTTGATCAGATTCGACGCGGCGATCAGTCCAAGATGATAGCTGTCGACGCCAAAGCCGCAGATCTGACCTTTGGCCAGGCCGGCAATGACGGAATGATGGCGGAACTCTTCCCGGGCATGAATATTGGACATGTGTACTTCGACGATCGGTGCCTTCAGGATAGCCAGGGCGTCGGCAATGCCATAGCTGTAATGGGTCCAGGCTCCGGCGTTGATGACGACGGCGTCGACGTTTTCTTCATGCGCCGCATGGATTCGAGAAGCCATTTCACCTTCATGGTTGGTCTGAAAGCATTCGACCTCGAAACCGAGCTCCGCAGCCCATTCAGAGATGCGGGCATCGATTTCTTTAAGGGTAGTGGTGCCGTAGTGGGCGGGGTCCCGTTTGCCGAACATATTGAGATTGATTCCGTGCAGGACAAGAACTTTTTTCATTTGGTCCTCCTGAATATGACCAACATCTGTGAAAAACAATGAGGCATCCTGTCGGAAGGAAAGGTCGGTGGGCAGGATGCACGGTTTCGTTTGAGAGCGGCGGCACACTCAAAGGCAACGGTTTTTGTCTTTGGTGAAGCGGCCGGTACACTGTTTATCGCTTTTCTGCCAGGTTACGTCAAGTTTGCATGGTGCGGTTTTGGGGAGTTGTCTCTGTGCAGACCTCCTGTCGAAAGATTCGTTCATGGTCAGCCTTAGGGTTTCCGCATCGGGGGGGAGCGCGGAAAAAGTCTCAAGGGTGTTTATACCAACGCAGCCCATATTCTGAAAAATATCGTTTTGGTCTTTGGCGTATATTGTATTGATATGCAGGGCGGGTGCGGTGTGTTCGGAGACTTTGTGAAAGATCCGCACCTTTTTCGTGGAATATAGCCCTGTGCAGATGTTGCATTGTCAGGTTGCGGGCAGACGATTACAGAAGGCTGGCCCCTGAATAAACAAGCAGCTGGCTTAACGCAACTTGTACATGGGACGGAATATAGGTATCCCGCAGGCGGATAATGACCGGGTGAATGCGAAACCCGGGGATATCCACGCGCCGCGTGGGATATTGAGCAAGTTGCAGGGAGGATATCTCCGAAGCCGGCAGCAGCGCTACCGCCGACATACCTCGCTCCATCAAAGAGACTATGATACGGCTGTCCGGGGAATCGATCATGATGTCGGGTCGCAGCCCCTGTTCCTGGAACGTTCTTTTAAGTAATTCGTAGCCACCGCCGCCATCTTCGCGTCGCAATAGCATTAAGGGCACCGAGGCCAGTTCCGCTACGCCGATGCGTTCCGTGTCCGGCGGTATAAGCCCCTCGCCGTAAACCGCCATATACTCTTGAATGGGCAATGGCGTCACTTCGACATGCGCATCGGCGATCGGTAAAAACACCAGCGCAAAATCGAGCAGTCGTTGTCTGATTTGCTCCTCCAGGGCCGGGTTTCCCGAGACGAAAATGCGAAATCGCAATTCGGGATAGGCCTCGTGGATTATGGGCAACGCCCCCTGAATCGTGGGCAGGTTGGGTGGCGCGACACCGATACGAACCAATCCCTTGACGCTTTTTCCGACCTGGCGTACTTCATCCGCCAATGCATCCATGTGCGACAGCACAGCCTGCGCTTTCTGATATAAAAACTCCCCCTCCTTGGTTACCTGCCAGTTGCCCCCGTTGCGAATGATGAGTTGAGCGCCGACTTCGTTTTCCAGCTCCTGCAGTCGTTGGCTCAGAGGAGGTTGGGACATGTGCAGAACCTGGGCGGCGCGACTGATCTGACCTTGCTCCACGATGGTACAAAAGTACCTCAGTCGTTTAATGTCCATTCTTGACTATCTCCTTTTGCGAGGTCCGGCAGGGGAAGTTAACCGCATCGGATGCCGTTTTTCTTCCTTCGCCCATGGGCAGAACCTCTGGGACGGCATCGCTGCTGATGGCTGACCATCATATATCATTCTGATATGCATTCAAGAGTAAAACGATATTTTTCAGAATATCAAGGGTGCGGTATAACGAAATCACCCTAGAGACATCGTCCGCATCCCCCGCTGCGGAAACCCATTAAAGGTCACCCCCATCGGACCAAACGACAGGAGGCTTACAATGAAAAACTATCCGAACATTTTTGAACCGCTGACCGTAAAGCGCATGACGATCAAAAATCGCATTGTGATGCCGCCCATCGGGACCAATCTGGCCGGCCTCGACGGCAAGTTCAACACGGAACATATTGCATATTACGTGCAACGTGCCAAAGGTGGCACCGGGCTGATCACGGTGGAAAACGCCTGTCTCGATTTTCCCCTGGGCACCAACGGTACCACTCAGTTGCGCATCGACAACGATCAGTACATTCCCGGGTTGTATAAACTGACCGAAGCGCTGCATGCGTACGGCGCCTGCGTATCCATTCAGCTCAACCATGCCGGGGCCTCCGCCTATCCTGGCCGCCTCAATGGTATGCAGCAGGTTTCTTCCTCCAATATTCCTTCCAAAACCGGAGGGTCGGTGCCGCGTTCGCTGACCAAGGATGAAATATATGCCATCGTCAGAAAATTTGGCGAGGCCGCCGGTCGTGCCCAGCGCGCCGAGTTCGATTGCGTTGAAATTCATGCCGGGCATTCGTATCTGCTCAGTCAGTTCCTGTCGCCGATTTATAACAAACGTACCGATGAGTTCGGCGGAAGCCCGGAAAATCGCGCCCGTTTTGCCCGCCTGGTTATTGACGAAGTGCGTTCGGTGGTTGGGCCTTTCTTCCCTATCGGTCTGCGTTTCAGTGCGGATGAATTCATGGAGGGTGGAAACACCCTGGAAGACACCCTGAGAAATCTGGAGTATCTGTCCGAGGGGGTCGACATTTTCAACGTGTCTGCCGCTCTGAATGACACTCTGCAGTTCCAGATCGACGAAATGAACCTGGCCGATGGTTGGCGTTCCTATATGGCAAAAGCGGTCAGGGAAAAGTTCGGCAAGGTGACCATCACCTCGGGCAATATCAGGGATCCGCGTGTTGCCGAAAAAATTCTGGCCGATGGCGAGGCCGATCTGATTGCCATGGGACGCGGATTGATTGCCGATCCGAACTGGGTCGAAAAGGTCGAGCACGGCCACGAACACCTGTTGCGCAAATGCATCTCCTGCAATATCGGCTGTGCCGATCATCGCATCGCCAAATCGGAGCCGATTCGCTGTACCATCAATCCCGATGTTGTTTCGGAAGATGCCTACAAGCAGAAGCAAGTCAAGCATCCCATGAATGTCGTCGTCATCGGCGGTGGCACCGCGGGGCTGGAGGCGGCATGCACCGCTGCGGAAGTCGGATGCGATGTCCATTTGTTTGAATCAAAAGATTACCTGGGCGGTCTGGCTCGCGAGATTGCCAGGCTTCCCGATAAGAATCGCATCAACGATTTTCCCGATTACCTGATTGAACGGGCCAAGACTCTGGATAATCTGCACATCGCCACCGGTACCAAAGCGGACGTAAAGACTATTGATGCCCTGCAGCCCGATATCGTCGTGAATGCCACCGGAGCTAAGCCTTTGTTGCCGCCGATTAAAGGGTTGCATGAAGAAATGGGCCGTGAAAACAGTAAGGTGTTTTCGATTTTCGACCTGCTTGGGGATATGGACAGGTGGAACGATATGGTGGGTAAAAACATCGCCGTTATCGGCGGTGGAGCCGTCGGCCTGGATGTCGTGGAGTTCTTCGTCAAACGGGGGGCCGCCAAGGTTTCCATCGTGGAAATGATGCCTATGCTCGGCAAGGACCTTGATCTGATCACCAGGCTCTCCATGATGAACATGGTGAAAGAGTATGGTGTCGAGGTCCACACCAACACGGCTTTGACGGAAATTGCGGCCGATCATTTCAAACTCAAACATGCCGGGGTGGATGCGGATATGCCTTTCGCCGGAGCAGAATTTGACCTTCCCTTCGATTACGGTTTTGTCTGCCTGGGCATGCGCGCCGATCAATCTCTCTGGCCGGATCTGCTGTCCTACAAGCGGGAAACCGGAGTGGAAGTCGTCAATATCGGCGATGGTAAAATCGCCAGAAGAATTATCAATGGAACCAAAGAAGGAAGGGATATTCTTACCACCATTGCCAAGGTCGATCAGGCAAAGGATAAATATACCCCACGCGCGGCCAATGATTGATCGAGCTTGAGGTGTCGGCGAAGATTAAAGCCTTTTCGAAAAGATGAGAGATAAATAGATTCGATTATTCAGCCTACCACCGCGTATGGAAAGAAGGTGTTAACGTTATGAGTAATTTTGTTGTACAGGCAAAATGACATTGCTGAGCAGGATAAAATTTTCTATACTGATGAACCCTTATATTATTGAAAATATTCTGTAACAGGGTTTGTTGAAAAGGTAGATATTCAAGATTTGTAAACAAACCCATTGCTTTTAGCTTGTAAATTAAGTCCCCCGGAATTTTATATGGAAAATTCAGGGTCAAATAAACTTGAAGCGAAAGGAATGACTAGGATGACTCAAACCATTTTCATGGTCGGTGCCCGTGCGGCAGGAAAAACAACGATTGGACAAGCCCTGGCAAACGCATTGAGTTACCCCTTTGTAGATACGGACCTGTACATGCTGGAAACGACCAATCTGACGGTGGCCGATGTCGTGGTCACGGAGGGATGGGAAGGTTTCCGGCGCCGGGAGAGTGAAGCGTTGCGTACCGTAACCAAGCCTGGCATCGTCGTCGCGACCGGCGGCGGGATGGTCCTGTCCGAGGAAAATCGTGACTTCATGCGCGCCAACGGTACGGTTTTTTACCTTTCCGCACCGGCAGAAGTTCTGGCCGCCCGTCTCGAAGCCTATCCCGATGCCGGCCAGCGGCCGACCCTTACCGGGCGCCCCATTGTTGAAGAGGTGAGCGAAGTTCTGGCTGCCCGCGAAAATCTCTATCGCAGTGCCGCGCATCATGTCCTGGATGCTTCCGTCGCTCCGGAAGCCGTACTGGTCCAGGCGCTGGAGCTTTTGAAAAAACAGGCCTAGGCCGCAGTCCTGCATAATATTGCAACAAAAGACCTCTCCGGATGCGCAACGCTGGAGAGGTCTTTTTACATGGTGCACGCGAATTATTGCCGAGACATCGGAAATGTGCCCGGCAACTACAGTTGATGCGATAAACCGGACGGCACTTCGGGGTTCAAGGCTGGGCGGTGGGGTTGTGCAGGGGGTCGCGTCCCGATTTGTGCAGGTAATAATCGTAATCGCCTTCGTAGGCTAGCATCCGGCCGTGGTCGACTTCCAGAACGCGGTTGACCAGACAACGCAGAAAGTGTCGGTCATGGCTGACCAGCACCACTGTGCCGGCAAATTCTTTCAGGGCATCGAGCAGAATTTCGCGGGAGACGATGTCCAGGTGGTTGGTCGGTTCGTCGAGAATTAAAAAATTGATCGGTCTGGCCAGAAGGGTTGCCAGCACAACGCGACTTTTTTCTCCCCCGGACAGGATGCCGATGCGTTTTTCGACATCGTCCCCCTGGAACAGAAACGCGGCGCAAAGGTTGCGCACCACGCCGACGGTGGCCATGGGCAGTGCTTCGCTGATCGTTTCGAATACGGTTTTTTGAGGGTCGAGGATGTCCATGGAGTGCTGGCTGAAATAGCCCGGATGTACGTTGGCGCCAATGGTTACCGTGCCCGAGGTGGGGTCGGTCTGTTCGGCCAGCACCTTGAGAAAGGTCGATTTGCCGGCACCGTTGACGCCCACCACGGCGACTTTTTCGCCACGCCGGATCAGTCCCGAAACGCCGCTGAAAACATGTTTTTCCCCGCCTTCCGGGGTTTTCCAGGTCTTGGCCAGATCCTGCATGGCCACCACGTCGTCACCGCTGCGCGGCGGTTCGGCGAATTCGAAACGCATGACTTTCTGCTCGGGCGGCAAGGTGATGCGTTCGATCTTTTCGAGTTTTTTGACCCGCGACTGCACCTGGGCCGCATGCGAGGCGCGGGCGGCAAAGCGGGCAATGAACTCTTCTTCCTTGGCCAGCATTTCCTGCTGGCGTCGGTAGCTGGCCATCAGTTGTTCGCGGCGGATCTGTCGCTCCCGCAGGTAAAAATCGTAATTGCCGCCGTAGGTGGTGACGGTCTGGTTGCCGACCTCAATGATGCGTGTCACCAGACGGTTCATGAAGTCGCGGTCATGGCTGGTCAACAGCACCGCCCCCTGGTAGTCCTCGGATAACCAGTTTTCCAGCCAGATGATGGATTCGACATCGAGGTGGTTGGTCGGTTCGTCGAGCAACAGCACGTCGGGGTTCAGGGTCAGGATTTTGGCCAGAGCGATACGCATCTTCCAACCGCCGCTGAAGGTTTCCACCGGGCGGGCCTGGGCCTCCGGGTCGATACCGAGACCCGTTAGAACCGCCTGGGCGCGGCTTTCGAGATCGTAACCGCCGCGATGCTCGAATTCTTCCTGGGCGTCGCCGTAACGTTCAAGAAGCGCAGCCAGTGCATCGTCCTCCATCGGTTCGCACATGGCGGCTTCCATATCGCGAATCTGCTCACCGAGTTCGATGGTGCGGGCCGAGGCGGACATGACCTCCGCAAGGGCCGAGCGGCCGGCCATTTCGCCGATATCCTGGGAAAAATAGCCGATGACGGTTTTTTTTGCGCAGGCAATATCGCCGCTGTCCGCCGTCTCCTCGCCGGTTACCAACCGGAAAATGGAGGTCTTGCCGGCACCGTTGGGGCCGACCAGACCGGTGCGCGTACCGGCGGGAAGTTGAAAACTGGCCCCTTGAAAAAGAACCTGCGAGCCGTACTGTTTGGAAATATTGGTAACGTGAATCATGGCGCCTCTCAGAAAAAAGTTCCGCATTGGTACCACAGCCCGGCCATGGACGGCAAGACCATTGATGCGTTAATCCGCTTTGTCGGGAGGCTATCAGAGTTAATTTGGATAAGGATAGGGCTTGGGGTGGGGCCTGTCTGAAGAGTTCGGCAAGGCGTGCTGCCGGTTTCTTGGCATTCACGGTGCGCTCAGAGAATAAACGGCACTTTCCCTGCCGTCCGGATTGACGATTTGCAGGGTCAGTTGGGTCGGTTGGCTGCTGGGCGGGTAACGTTTGTAGATCAGGGTGTTGCAATCCAGAAAAGAGAGGCTGTCAACCTTTAACGAGCCAGGATAAAAAGGGGTAATTGGTTGTCCGTTGACCATCAGCGTGGAGTTGTGAAAAAAATTTCTCCCGGAGATTCGTAGTTCGTAATAATTGACGTTTTCCTCCCCTCGGGACACGTTTTGGATTTCGGGCAGGGCATCGATGAGCAGGGCTACCGGCAGGGAATATTTGCCATTGGGATTGACCAGTTGAACCTGGTGCATGCCCGGTGTCAGCTCGGGTAAAGTGATGACCAGACTGTCGTCATCACGGTCTGCCGCCAGAGCTACGCCGTCCAGCAGTACTTGAACTCCGGGCAGAATATCTCTACCCTGGATCGTCACTTGTCTCTGAGAGCCGGTCACACACGCCTCAATTTTTGATGGGACCAGGCTGACAATGCCCGGGGCCGGAAGGGCAACCCGGAAAAACAGACTGTGTGCCGATTTTTCCTGCCCCTGTTGCAAAAACAGCAGATAATCGCCTTCCGGAAGTTCCGGCACGGAAAAGGTGATCCGCTTTTGCGTGATGTTGGCTGGTTGCAAGGTGAGGTCTCCGAAAACGACCCGGACTTGTTGCTCGAAAGGACCGCCGATGATGCTCACGGGACTTCCGGGGCTTGCAACGGCGGGGAATACGCCAGTCAACTCGGGAGCCAGAGCCAAGGCCGGACCGGGTAGCAGTATCAGGATTATCCATAGGAAAAACGATATCCGGATCATACTTTCTCCTTGCTACGAGTCACCTTTCCATTAAAACATCGAAATAGCGAAGTACAAGTCCGGATGCGCAGGCCTTTGGTGTCAGTCGGAAGTCATTTTTTCCGGGGCCAGATAACGATCGAAGATGGCGCGGATGTTTTCCGTCGCGTTGTGGTAGTCGGTCAGCAATTGGCGGTCGGCCCGGTCTTGCTGGTAGCCGAGGCGTCGGGCCATTTTTGCCAGGCCGGCGGGGTCGTCGGTGAAGGCGTTGATGGATTGGTCGTGAACCAGGCGCAGACGGTTCTCCAGACGACGTAAAAACTGGTAACCGCTGGCCAGCAGACGATAGTCGGTTTTATTCAGCAGATCCTGGCGATGCAAAACCTTCAGGGCCGTCAGCGTGTTCTGAGTCTGTAGCGCCGGGCAGCTGTCGCCATGCAAAAGTTGCAGGTACTGGACGAGAAATTCCACATCGACAAGCCCGCCGCGGCCGGTCTTGATATTGAGCCGGCCGCCGTCCTCGCGGGCGATTTCCTGTTCCATGCGTTGACGCAGACGATAAATCTCCTGTTTGTGATCTGCAGGCAGGGGGCTCTGGTAAACAATCGCATGATTGCATGCGGCGATACGTTCGGCCAGCGGGGCCGGCCCGACCACCACCCGCGCTTTGATTAAAGCCTGGCGTTCCCAGAGCTGTGACGATGTAGCGTGGTAGGCACGATAGGCAGACAGGCTGGTGACCAACGGACCCTGATGACCCGAAGGGCGCAAACGGGTGTCGAGCTGGTACACGTAACCTTCGCCGGTAATCAGGCCCAATATGGAGATGATACGCTGGGCCAGTCGTGCAAAATATTCCTGATTGCTGCGTGGCCGGAATCGCTCGGGGTCGCTTTCCGGTGCCGCCGCGGTGTTCCCTTCCCCCTCAAAAATGAAAATGATGTCCAGATCCGAGTGGTAGGTGAGTTCGCAGCCCCCGAGTTTTCCCATGCCGACAACCGCAAATGCAGCTTCGCCGATGCTGCCATCCGGGTTCTGGCATGTCGGGATGCCGAAGCGCGGCAGCAGTTCCCGACGAGCAATGAAGACCGCTTTTTCAAGGCAAATTTCAGCCACTTGCGTCAGTTGGCGTGGGCCTTCCTGGGGAGCCATTTTGCCATACAGATCGTTGAGGGCGATGCGCAGGAATTCTTCGTTGCGAAAGCGGCGCAAGGCATTGAGCTGGCCTTCGTAATCGGGCGCCAATTGCAGTAGGCGTTCAAGATCCTGTTTCATGGTGTCGCGGTCTTTGCGTTCCACGGCATGGGCCCGGGCCACCAGCATGTCGAGGATTTCCGGATGCTGGATGAGATTGCGGGACAAAAACTGGCTGGTGCCGAACAAGGAAATGAGCAGCTTGGGAATCTGCAGATTTTCAGCCAGCAGCGCGTAAAAGGTGGCCCGTGCATGCAGGCCGGATAAAAAATGCTCCAGGTTTCTCAGCGCCATGTCCGGTTCGGGAAAATCAAGGACCTCCTGCAGCAACAGCGGTGCGATACGCTCGAGATGGCGCCGGCCCATGGGCGACAATCTCACATGGGGCGGACCGTCCCGCAGAGTCAGTAGATTGGTATAGGCCGCATCCGGAAGGCTGAAGCCTTTTTCTTCCAGCAGGTCCTTGGCCAGATCTTCGTCAAGGGCCGGATCGAGCAGCATGCGCACCTCGCGACTGACTTCGATGGCGGCCTCCTCTTCACCGGTGTAGAACAGGTCGTGGTAGATCGCTTCCACACCCTGGCGGTGACGCTCCAGTTCGGCCATGAACGCACCTTGCTCGGCGAAACCGCAGCGGCGTCCCAGCAGCGACAGCTCATGACTGTTCAGCGGCAGGTTATGGGTCTGGCGTTCCTGCTCCACCTGGATGCGATGCTCGGTGGTGCGCAGGAAAATATAGGCCTCGGACAGGGTGTTGTAGGTTTCTTCGTCGGCCAGTCCTTCCCGGCGGAGCAGCGCCAGTGCCTTGAGGGAGTTTCGTTCGCGCAATTCCGGTTTCTTGCCGGAGTGGACCAGTTGAATGGCCTGGATGAAGAATTCGATTTCGCGGATACCGCCGCGACCGAGTTTGAGATTCAGCTCGCCTTCTCGTTCACGGGTCAGGTTGCGGTTGATCTTCTGCTTCATCAATTTAAGGTCTTCGATCATGGTGTAATCGAGAAACCGGCGGTAGATAAACGGTTCCAGATAGTCAAGCAGTTGTTCGCCCAGGGCCAGAGAGCCGGCTATCGGCTTGGCTTTGAGCATGGCGCAGCGCTCCCAGCTCTGCCCCCAATGTTCGTAATAGGCTTCGGTGTTACTCAGCGAGTTGACCACTTCGCCGCTCTTGCCTTCCGGACGCAGGTCGAGATCGACCCGGAACACCAATCCTTCCTCGGTGCGTTGGCCGATGGCGCGGGTGACCAGTTCTGCGAGTTTGACAAAGTACTGGTGGAGCCGCAGGCGGTTTTTCATGCCGCCTTTGCCGTCAGGGGTTCCGGTTGTTTGTCCCTGATCGCTTGAATAGCAGTAAATCAGGTCGATATCGGAGGAAAAATTGAGTTCGCGGCCACCGAATTTGCCCATGGCCAGCACCACGAACTCTGCCTCGATTCCGGGGTTACCGTCGGGCGTGTCGATCAGCGGGGCACCATGTTCGGTTTGCAGCAGTTCCCCGCAGATGTCGACTGCGCGCTGCAGGCAGGCTGCGGCCAGGTCGGACAGTTCGGCGGTGACCTCTTCCAGTGGCGCCAGGCCGCCAAGATCGCGGCCTGCGATGCGCAGGATCTCCTGCTGTTTGTACAGGCGCAACTCTTTTTGCAGGGCGGGAAAATTCCGGGGACGGTCAGATTGCCGGCACAGGTCGTCCAGCATGTCGGCGGTATTTTTGTTTTTCAGCAGTCCGCCATCGACAAACAGGGGGCGGCAAAGGGTGGGGCGTCGGCACAGGATGTTGGTCAGGAAGGTGGACGCTCCCAGAACGATGAGCACATGCCAGCAAGCCTGCGTCGAGGAAAAAAGGGCCTGTCGATCCTCCGGTTGCAGCATGCCGGCCAGACGTTCCAGGCCGTTGAGGGCCTGGTCGGGGTCTGCCGCAGCGAGGGCCTGTTGCGCCAGTTGAGCCAGATTGGCGCCGCTGCCGGCCCACGGGTAGAGCAACAGAAGGTTGGCGGCGCTTCTGGAGCTTTGGACAAAGCCGAGCTCGGCGGCGAGATGAGCCAGGGCTTTCTCGTCGCCTTGTTTACAGAAGCTCTCCAGTTGCGCCGATAGGCTTTCCGGGCTCATGAATCAGGGCATCTCCTAAAAGAGGTTGGCCAGGCCGCGGACATAGTCCCCCCGAACCACACCGCGTTCGGTAATGATAGCAGTTATCAGGCCTGCCGGGGTGACATCGAAGGCCGGGTTACGCACGTTGATGCCTTCGGGGGCCAATCGGGTCGGGCCGCAATGGGTAACCTCGCTGGTATCCCGTTCCTCGATGGGGATGTGATCGCCATCGGGAATTTTCAGGTCGATGGTCGACAGGGGGGCGGCCACATAAAAGGGCAGGCCGTGTTCTTTGGCCAGTACCGCTACACTGTAGGTGCCGATTTTGTTGGCGACATCGCCGTTAGCGGCGATGCGGTCAGCGCCGACAATGACGCAGTCGATTTCGCCCTGGCGCATGAGGGCACCGGCCATGTTGTCGCAGATCAGGGTGACGGGGATGCCATCTTTGTGCAGTTCCCAGGCGGTCAGCCTGGATCCCTGCAAAAAAGGGCGGGTTTCGTCGGCCAGAACGCTGATTTTTTTGCCGCTTTCCACCGCTGCGCGGATCACTCCCAGCGCGGTGCCGTAGCCGCCGGTGGCGAGAGCTCCGGCGTTGCAGTGGGTCAGCACCCGCGCGTTGTCGGCGATGAGCTCGGCACCATGCCGGCCCATGGCACGGTTGATGGCATCGTCCTGGGCGGCGATGGCCTGGGCCTCGTCCATCAGGGCCGCCTTGATGGCGTCCAGCGGCAGCGCAGCGAGTTCGCGGGCTTTGGCTTGCATGCGCTCAAGAGCCCAGAACAGGTTGACGGCCGTGGGGCGGGTGGCGGCGAGGGTGTCGCAGACGTTTTTCAAGGCGGCGAGAAAAGACTCGAAGCTGTCGGCTTCGATGTCGCGGGCACCGAGGGCGGCGCCATAGGCCGCCGCCACACCGATGGCCGGCGCTCCACGTACCACCATGGTAAGGATGGCCTCGGCAACCGCCTGGTAATCACGGTATTCGAGCCATAGCTCCTGCGTGGGGAGCAGGCGCTGATCGATCATGCGCACGACTCCGTCACGGTATTCGATAGGCTTGATGGACATGCTGATTTTCTCCAACGGGCTGTGATGTCTGTCTGGTTGGCCGCCTTGCCCCATTATACGTCCGATGGGGCGCGCAGGACATAGGCGGTCAGAAAATAAATAAGGCGCCCCGATTATTCCCCTGTCAGTTTTTTCTTCAACAGTTCATTCAGGGTCTTTGGATTGGCCTTGCCCTTGGTGGCACGCATGACCTGTCCGACGAAGAAGCCCATCAGCTTGTCCTTGCCGCCTCGGTATTCTTCAACCTGACTCGGGTTGGCCGCCAGTACTTCGTCGATGACAGCTTCGATGGCCCCGGTATCGGTGACCTGCTTGAGGCCCTGCTCCTCGATAATCGTATCAGCATCCTTGCCGCTCTGCCACATGGCATCAAAGACGGTCTTGGCGATTTTGTTGGAGATGGTGTTGTCGTCGATGCGTTGCAGAATGCCGGCCAGCATCGGCGGGGTTACCGGACACTCGGCAATACCTGCGCCGCTGTCGTTGAGTGCGCGCTGCAGTTCGCCCATGACCCAGTTGGCGCACAGCTTGGCGTTGCCATGCGCTTTAACCAGACTATCATAGTATTCGGCCATGGCCCGATCCGCGGCCAGAACCTCGGCATCGTATTGGGGAATACCCAGCTCGCCGACAAACCGGGCAATCTTGGCTTCCGGCAGTTCGGGCAGCTCGCGGCGTATCTGTTCAACCCAGTCGTCCGAGACGATCAACGGCACAAGGTCGGGATCCGGGAAGTAGCGGTAGTCGTGCGCTTCTTCCTTGCTGCGCATGGAGCGGGTGGTGCCGCTGGCGGTGTCGAACAGGCGGGTTTCCTGGACGACCGTGCCACCGTCATCGAGGATGTCGGCCTGGCGTTCGATTTCGTAATCGATGGCCTGCTTGATAAACCGGAAGGAGTTGATGTTTTTGAGCTCGGCACGGGTGCCGAATTCCTTCTGTCCCCAGGGTCGGATCGATACGTTGGCGTCGCAGCGGAAGGAACCTTCTTCCAGATTGCCGTCGCAGACGCCCAGGTAGACGACGATCTGATGCAACTTTTTCAGGTAGGCGATGGCTTCATCCGAGGAACGCATGTCCGGCTCGGAAACAATTTCCATCAGCGGCGTGCAGGCGCGGTTGAGGTCGACCCGCGAGGTGTCGCCGTCGTCGTGCAGCAGCTTGCCGGCATCTTCCTCCATATGAATGCGGGTGATGCCGATCGATTTGCTGGTGCCATCGACGTCGATATCGAGGCGCCCGTGTTCGCAGATCGGCAGTTCAAACTGGGAGATCTGGTAGCCTTTGGGCAGGTCGGGGTAGAAGTAGTTCTTGCGCGCGAAAATGGAACGCGGCGCGATGCTGCAATTGGTCGCTAGGCCGGTTTTGATGGCGTACTCGACGACCTTGCGGTTGAGAACCGGCAACGCTCCGGGCAGGCCCAGGCATACCGGGCAGGTCTGGCTGTTGGGCTGGTTGCCGAAGGCGATGGAACAGTTACAGAAAATTTTGGTCTGGGTGGTGAGCTGGACGTGAACTTCCAGCCCGATAACAACTTCGTATCGCGATGTCATGGTCGATTCCTTCCGCACGCAGGATGCCGGCCGGGTTTCGCCTGTGCCTGCATGGATGTCATGGTCGATGCCCTTGGAACCGGGGGCTTTGCTCCCCGATCCGTGGCTACAGGGGCGCGCAGTGGCGGTGCCAGTCGGTAGCCTGCTCGTACGCGTAGGCGGTCCTGAGAATCGTTTCTTCACCGAACGGCCGGCCGATGAGTTGCAGGCCGATAGGCAAACCGTCATGGGAGAATCCGCAGGGGACGCTCATGCCGCAGGTGCCCGCGAGGTTTACCGGGATGGTGAAGATGTCCGAAAGGTACATCTGCAGCGGGTCGGCGGTCTTCTCGCCCATACGGAAGGCCGGAGTCGGTGCCACCGGGGTCAGGATGACATCAACCTGATTGAAGGCATCGAGGAAATCCTGGCGGATGAGGGTGCGCACTTTCTGGGCTTTGAGGTAGTAAGCATCGTAGTAACCCGACGACAGGGCATAGGTGCCGAGCATGATGCGCCGTTTGACCTCGGGGCCGAAACCGGCGGCGCGGCTTTGCATGTACATGTCGATTAAGCCGCGGCCCTGATCGACCCGCTCGCCATAACGTACGCCGTCATAGCGGGCCAGGTTGCTGGACGCCTCGGCGGTGGCGATGAGGTAGTAGCAGGCCACGGCATATTCGGTGTGGGGCAGGGAGACTTCGACGGGCTCGGCACCGAGTTTCCGTAAGGTGGCGATAGCCTTGTCGATGGTTTGGCGAATATCCGTATCCAGGCCTTCGATGAAATATTCTTTGGGCAATCCGATTTTGAGACCTTGGATCCCCTGTTTCAGTGCGGCCTGGTAGTCGGGGACCGGCGTGTTGATGGAGGTCGAATCGGCCGGATCGTAACCGGCCACGGCGCCAAGCATCAGGGCGCAGTCCTCGACGTCACGGGTCAGCGGCCCGACCTGGTCGAGGGACGAAGCATAGGCGATGACCCCGTAACGCGAAACGCGGCCGTAAGTCGGTTTGAGTCCCACGACGCCGCAATGGGATGCCGGCTGGCGAATGGAGCCGCCGGTATCGGTGCCGAGTGTGGCTACAGCCTGACGCGCCGCCACGCAGGCCGCCGAGCCCCCGGAAGAGCCGCCGGGCACGCAGTCCTGGTTCCATGGATTTTTGACCGTGCCGAAGGCGCTGTTTTCGTTGGAACTGCCCATGGCGAATTCGTCCATGTTCAGTTTGCCGAGGATAACCGCGTCCTGCTCCTGCAGCTTGCGCACGGCGGTGCCGGAGTACGGCGGAACAAAGTTGTCAAGAATACGCGAGGCGCAGGTGGTGCGCATGCCCTCGGTGATAAAAATATCCTTGAGGGCCAAGGGGATACCGGTCAGGCTGGCCGCATTGCCGGCGGCGAGACGTGCGTCGGCGGCCTCCGCGTTTTTCAGGGCAGCTTCTTCACTTTGGGTGATAAAGGCGCCGATGCGCTGGTCGGTATCGGCAATGCGCGTCAAAAAAGCCTGGGTCAGCTCGCGAGAGGAGATTTCCCGGTTTTTCAGAAGCGCCTGCAATTCGTGGATAGTCAAATCCGTTAATGCCATGTTGCTCTCCTGTATGCGTACAGGGCGATCGGAGCCGGCCTGCGACAGAAACTGCGGCAGATGTCAGGCCATGCCCAGGTTCCCTGGAGTCAATGTTATTCGATAACCTTGGGGACGACAAAGCAGTTATCCGAAGCTTCGGGGGCATTCTGCAAGGCCTTGTCCGTGCCGATGGATGATCCGGCGCAATCTTCGCGAAAGGCGTTTTCCACAGGTACGGCATGGGCGGTGGGGATAATATGATCGGTATCGAGTTCGTTGAGCTTTTCGACATAGCCGAGGATGGCATCCATGTCGTCGGTCAGGCTGGCCAGTTCATCCTCCGACAATGCCAGCCGCGCCAGTCGCGCGACATGCTCAACCTGTTCTCTGTTTATTTTCATCGGTCAACCTCCGTAAATTTGGTGTCCCATTTTCACAAACCGTCAAACTAGCATGGAAAAGGCGAGATTTTCAAGTTTTAAGCCGGAGCGGGTTGATCGACCGTTGCGAATTCTGGTTGCTAAAGGTCCTTGCGATTTTTGTCACAAGGCCGCTGCCTTTTCGTCCATCGGATCAACTTTGTTCGGAGGTATGGATATACGATGATTCGCCTGCCCCCGATGGGGGAGCGGCTTCGTCATGGGGGGCGCTGCGATCGCCTCGCCTCGTCTTTTAGACAAAACTGGTTTGCACCTCGGGCATAATTGATTACGCGGATAAGAAAAAATGCGGGTAGCTGGTAAACTTTCCTCAAGATAATCCGTCTCAAGAATACAGGCTGTTTGTGAGTGAAGTATTATTGAAACGATCTAGGAATTTTTCCTGAGGCATGTTAGAAATATGTGGGTTTGAATAAGGTTTCGCCATCGTTATACTCAAAACCATAATTTGTTCTAGGAAGGAGCAGGCTATGAAAAGATTTTTGACTGTTGTTGCGGTGCTTTCCCTGGTTGCTGCCGGTTGCAGCCAGCCCATGACGCGGACCCAGAAAGGCACGGCCATCGGCGCGGGGGCTGGTGCGGCCGTAGGCGCAGGATTGGGACAACTCATCGGCGGTGATACCGAGGGTACTCTTATCGGTGCCGGTATCGGTGCCGCGTTGGGAGGGACGGTAGGCGGTTTCTATGCCAATTATATGGAAAAGCAGGAACAGGCCATGCGGCAGCAATTGGCCGGGGTCGAAGGGGCCAGTATTCAACGTGATGCCGAAGTGCTGGCGGTGACGTTCAAGTCCGACGTGCTGTTCGATGTCAATTCCTATTCCGTCAAATCCGGCGGTTACGACGAGTTGCAGCGAGTTGCCGGGGTGCTCAACAATTATCCCCAGACCAGCATCCAGATTGCCGGACATACCGACAGCACCGGCTCCGAGCAATACAATATGCAGTTGTCCCGGCAGCGCGCCGAGGCGGTTAAGAATGTGCTGGTCGGTTATGGGGTGGCACCCGCTCGCCTGATGACCGTCGGCTACGGCGAAAGCAAGCCCATTGCCAGCAATGCCAACGAGGCCGGTCGTCAGATCAACCGACGTGTGGCTATCACCATTACGCCGAATCAGCAGCAGATGTCCACCCAGCCTTACTGATAAGCATAAGCAATGTCATTCAAAAAAACGCCCGCCCGGGTTCACGCCCGGCGGGCGTTTTTTATACATTTGCGTGTTATTCGAGGGGCGTCAGGTTTTTTTAGATCACAGGAAGCTTGACCGGGACTGAATATGTCCTTAAATTTATTGAAGTGTGGACAATGTGACAATAGGCGAAATCCTGGCTGACGGCCGTTGTCGGCCCATGAAATATGAGGAGACTTTATGCTCAATGAATATTTGCAACATGTTGATGATCGTGCAGCAATGGGGATCCCGCCTCTGCCGCTGTCTGCAGAACAGACGGAAGCACTCTGCCGGTTGTTGACCGCTCCTCCGTCCGGTCGGGAGACGCTGCTGGCGGATCTATTGAAAAACCGGGTGTCGCCCGGAGTCGATCCGGCGGCTCAGGTCAAGGCGGATTTTCTCGGACGCATTCTGCGCGGTGGGGTTGTCAGTCCCCTGGTCGACAAAACCACCGCCGTCGAGCTGCTGGGTGCCATGCTGGGGGGCTACAATATAGCGCCGCTGCTGGGGGCATTGCGTGATGCGGAGTTGGCACCGTTGGCGGTCGAAGCCTTGAGCGGAATGACTCTGGTTTACGATGCCTTCGATGATATCGTGGCCTTGGCTGAGAACAATGATTATGCCCGTCAGGTTCTGGAAAACTGGGCTGCGGCCAGTTGGTTTACATCCCGCCCGAAGGTGCCCGAGAGCATCCGGGTGAAAGTTTTCAAGGTTGAAGGTGAAATCAACACCGATGACTTTTCGCCGGCCGGCGATGCCTGGAGTCGTCCCGATATTCCTCTGCATGCCTTAAGTATGGGCGGCAGCCGCTTCGCCGGCGGTATCGAAACCATAGCGGCATGGCGCAAAGCCGGCCATCAGGTGGCCTTTGTCGGGGATGTGGTCGGTACCGGATCTTCGCGCAAATCGGCCTGCAACAGTCTGCTCTGGCACATCGGTGAAGATATACCCGGCGTACCCAACAAGCGTCGAGGCGGGGTGATCATCGGCGGCGCCATTGCCCCGATCTTTTTCAATACGGCACAGGATTCCGGTGCGCTGCCTATCCATGCCGAGGTCGACAAGCTCGAGCATGGCGCGGAGGTGACCATCGAACCTCTGTCTGGGCGTATTCTGGATTCTGCGGGGAAGCTGCTGACCTCTTTCGAATTGGCGCCCAATACCCTGCCGGACGAGTATCAGGCCGGTGGCAGAATCCCTTTGATCATCGGTCGTTCCCTGACGGAGCGGGCGCGGAAGGTGCTAAAGGTGGAACCCGCCGACTTTTTCACCTTGCCGGACAACCCCGTACCCCAGCCCGATCAGGGTTACACCCTGGCCCAGAAACTGGTGGGCAAGGCCTGCGGATTACCCGGAGTGCTGCCCGGAACAGCCTGCGAACCGCGTATGACCACGGTCGGTTCGCAGGATACCACCGGTCCGATGACCGCGGACGAACTGAAGGAGCTGGCCTGTCTCAAATTTCAGACGCCGCTGTTCATGCAGTCGTTCTGCCATACTGCCGCCTATCCCAAGCCGGCGGATGTCAAGATGCACCATAGTCTGCCGGAGTTCATGGCAGAGCGCGGCGGGGTCGCCCTGCACCCTGGCGACGGCGTGATCCACAGCTGGTTGAACCGCCTGTTGCTGCCCGATACGGTTGGTACCGGCGGCGATTCCCATACACGCTTTCCCATGGGCATTTCTTTCCCGGCGGGTTCCGGCCTGGTAGCCTTTGCCGGAGCGCTGGGTTTTATGCCGTTGGACATGCCGGAATCGGTACTGGTGCGCTTCAAGGGCTCGCTGAAGCCGGGCATCACCCTGCGCGATGTGGTCAATGCCATCCCCTACACGGCTATTAACCAGGGGCTTCTGACGGTTCCGAAAAAGAATAAGAAAAACATTTTCAACGGCCGTATTCTTGAAATGGAAGGGCTTGAAGACTTAACCGTCGAGCAGGCTTTCGAGTTAACCTGTGCGGCAGCCGAACGCAGCGCCGCGGCCGGCTGCATCCAGCTGAACGAGGAGCAGGTGGCCACCTTCCTGCGTTCCAACCTGGCGCTGATGAAGAGTTTGATAGAGGATGGGTACGAAGCGTCCGAAACGTTGCAAAATCGCATCGACGCCGTCGAAGAGTGGCTGAAAAATCCCACTTTGTTGCGCGCCGACGCCCATGCCCGTTATGCGGCTGTGATCGAGGTGGATCTCGATGAGCTGAATGAACCTCTTATCTGCTGCCCCAACGACCCGGATGACGTGCATCCGTTGTCGGAAATTGCCGGCGAAGCCATCGACGATGTTTTTATCGGCTCCTGTATGTCCAATATCGGTCATTTTCGTGCTGCTGCGGCCATCTGGGAGGGGCGACATTTCAATGACCGAGTGCGTACCTGGGTCTGTCCGCCGACCCGCATGGACCATCAGCAGTTGAAGGATGAAGCGTTGTTTGCAACCTTCAGCGCCATTGGCGCCCGTATTGAACTGCCCGGATGTTCCCTGTGTATGGGGAATCAGGCGCGGGTTCCGGCCCGCGCGCGGGTGTTTTCCACTTCCACGCGTAATTTCGATAATCGACTCGGCGATGATGCTCAGGTTTATCTCGGTTCGGCGGAGCTGGCGGCCATTATCGGCTGGCTTGGTCGCATTCCGACAGTGGAGCGGTACTTTGCGATTTACGAGGAGCGGATATCCTCTCGGACTGAGGATATATATCGTTATCTGCAACTGGATGAGAAGGAAGCGCTTCGGTAGTCTGTTGCGACTAAGGCCGTCTCCCTCAGGGGGGGGCGGCCATCGTTTTTTCGGAAGATAAAGTCCTCGGCACAGGCCGGTTGTCGAATTATTCAATCCAGCCAGCATCGGTCCTGCAACAGCTTTCCGCAATCATTGGCGAACCAGGGGGGGGGTACAGCAGGCGGGATTGAATTCATACCGTGAACATGCTGTGCCACCGGTCGAATATGTCCACCTTGTCGGATCCGAAGCGCATCAGGGAAGCGCGCACTTCGTCCGGGGTTCGTTCGCGACCGTGGTTGGCGGGGTTTTTGGAGAAAAACAGGTCGGCATAGGCGATAATCTGTTCCTCGAGAGTTGTCGGCAACATGTCCCGCTCGGGCAGCGGGAGTTGTTGCCGGATAATCTCGGCCGAGGTCAGTCCGACGCCGATATGCCGTTCGCATACCAGGGCATGACGTGGCAACCCTTCGGCTTCGAGCAGTTGCCGTCCTTTCAGGCCATGACACAAATAGGGCAAGTCTCCGAAACAACCAAGGGCCGCCGCCGATGTGTAACATATGCCGATATCATGCAACAATGCCGCCTCGGTGACGAAAGTTACGTCGACAGACCCATCTGGCAGGCTGCCTGCAATATCGGTGGCCTTTGCGGCAACGCTTCGACTGTGCGCCAGCAGGATCCGATGGGCTTGGCTGGCGGGGATATAGTACTTATCTAAAAGGGCAATGGCATCGATCATGGTCGCATATCCTTGTGCATGCATTTTCACCATTTTACTGCATTAGGTATGTGTTGCGCCAGAGGGGATTTTCGTAGTCCTCGGCCTTAGTCCTGAAGGAAGGTGTAAATGCCAGCGCAGCATGTCAAACTTGAGGGACACATTATCGATCAGCCGATCCTTTCCCGGGTACTCGACACCGTGGAACGTTTCGGTGGGTGTTACGAAATTGTCGAATTGGATATCGGCACAACACGCAAAGCTGAGAGCCGGGCGCTGCTTTGCGTTAAGGCGGATGATGAAGCGACGCTTCAATCGGTATTGCAGAATCTGGCGTTGCTGGGAGTTGAGCCCGTGATGCCGATACCGGCGAAATGGGAAGATGCTCCGGCCGATGGGGTATTGCCGGATCGCTTCTATGCCACAACCAATCTCCCCACGGAGGTTTTCGTCGAAGGCCGCTGGCTTTCGGTAACCGGTCAGGAAATGGATCTGGCCATTGTGCTTGACGAATCGATGCAAAGGGCGTGGACCGTGCCCATGGCCGACGTCAGGGCGGGGCAGAGGGTGGTGGTGGCAACCGAAGGGGTGCGTGTCAGTTATCCTCCGCGCCAACAGGACAGCACCGGTTTCCGTTTTATGGAGAGTGCCGTCTCGGCAGAAAAACCCAAACGGCCCTTGTTGCAGCGGATCGTTGCCACGGCGCGCCGGATCAAGGCCGAAGGTGGCAAGGTCCTGCTGGTCGGCGGCCCGGCGATTATTCATACCGGTGCCGGACCGGTACTGGAAAAACTTATTCGGGACGGTTGGATCGATGTACTGTTCGCCGGTAATGCGTTGGCGGCTCACGATATCGAGGCCGCCCTGTACGGTACCTCTCTTGGCGTGCCTGTCGAGGGCGGTCCGCCGGGTGGCGAAGGCCATGCCCACCACTTATGGGCCATCAACCGAATCCGCAGGGCCGGTTCCATCGCCGGGGCCGTGGAGCTTGGCAGCCTGACCAAAGGGGTGATGCATGCCTGCATAAGCCGGTCGGTACCTTTTGTGTTGGCCGGTTCGATTCGCGACGACGGTCCTCTGCCCGATGTGATTACCGATACCCTGACGGCCCAACGTGCCATGCGTAGCCATGTCCAGGGTGTTGGGATGGCCATTATGGTCGGCACCACCCTGCATGCCATCGCCACCGGCAATCTTTTGCCTGCCGGTGTCGTAACCGTGTGCGTCGATGTCAACCCGGCGGTCGTCACCAAACTGCAGGACCGCGGCAGCCGTCAGTCCCTCGGTATCGTCATGGACGCTGCCTCGTTTCTTGAATATCTGGCGGATGGGCTGGGGCAACGGTAAAATCCCCAAGTGACAAGTGACAAGTGACAAGTGACAAGTGACAAGTGACAAGTGACAAGGATCAAGGACCAAGGACCAAGGACCAAGGACCAAGGTATACCTATTTTACGTTGTGGCGTATGCCAGAAACTTTTTCGCCATGGGCGGCAGTAGCAATGCAAATACTCCTGCCAGCAGCAGGAAGGCGACATCCATCCCCCAGCGGTCTGCGACCATGCCGATCAGGGGGCCGCTGGCGATGAAGCCGATGCGAAAAGACAGGCTGTGCAACGATTGAATACTGGCGCGATTGCGACGTGCGCTGGCTTGTTGCAGCCGGTGTCGCATCATGGGGCCTTGCAGACCGCGCATGGCGGTGAGCAGGTAATAAAACACAAAACTGCCCAGCCCCGCGGTCAGGCCGAGACCGCTGTAGGCAATGACAATCAGGGAGATGAACAGCACGCTCATGCCGCGCATGCCGAGGTAGTACTGGAGTCTGTGACTGAGCAGGGAAAAGACGGCGATGGTCAGATTGGCGCCGGCCCATATGGGCCCGAACCAGGCAAGAGGGACCTGGCATTGCTGCATGAAGGGTTGAATCATCCATACGGTGTAAAACGATGCCAGTCCCAGCAGGGTGCCGAATACCATGGTGGTGCGAATGGCCGGATTGTCGCGCCAGGCATAGCGGCATACCCCCAGCGCTTCGGTCAGATGGGACTGGATGGCCGGGCCTTGTTCGGTCGGCGATTCACGCAAGGTCAGACAAATTCCCAAAGCCAGGATCCAGATCACGATCTGCAGGGCAAAGGGCAGCAGCGGCGAGGTGGCGTACATCAGCCCGGCAAACAGTGCGCCGGCCGCTTCGCCGGTCTGCCCCCAACTGGTCATGCGCCCGTCAAATCGCGCATATTGTTCCTCCTGTTTTTCGGCCTGCAGCGTTTCGAACAGCAGTGCGCTGTCGGATCCGCTGATGAAAGCGTAGCATACCCCGAGCAGCAATTCCGCCAGCAGGACACTCGCAAAGGAATCCGCAAACAGGTAAAATGTCCAGCCGATAATGCCAAACAAGGCCGCCACCAGCAGCGCGGCACGGTATCCCAACCGGTCGCTGAGGTACCCTGAAGGGTATTCCATCACCACACTGGCGAGGGAAAACAATCCCTGCAGCACCAGAATCTCGGTCAGGCTCAGGCCGATATGATCCTTCCAGAACAGGGTGATGATCGCCATGGGAAACAGGGTCATCTTCAGGAAGGCGAAGATGTAAAGTTTGTAGACGTTGGCAGAGATTATTTGTTTCAATGGTTTTGTACCTGCAATTCATTTAGCGGTCTGGAAGGTGTTTGTATTTAAAGTGAAGGTGCCTTTTTTATTGAAGATATTGATTTATTGTTGTGGATGAAAGTCTATGCTATGCTCAAGATTTATGAGATAAAAAACATGATAAAAATCAATTTTTTCTTGACGCCGATATTGTTTATTTTCAAAACCCGGTCCCTCGGTCTCCGGTCTGAACTTATCATGCATTTGGTGTTTTTGGTCGGAGCTGCTTTGCTAATGGGAGGGTTCCTTCTTCTACGTCTCGGTGAAAAGGAACTTATCGATCAAAGGGTTGCCATCTTTCAAACCGTTTTGGAGACGATGACTAACCTATCTTCACGGGATGGTGTAAGTGCACGTCCTTTTAATATTCAATTGAATGAAATGTTTCATCGGACCGGTTCTTTACTGGGAGTAGCCAGCGCCGAACTGTGGTTACAAAAAGGAAACATGTTGGAGCGCGTTGCATCCAGTGATAAGAAGGATGTTTTTGCTTCTCGCTCAAACCGTCGCTGGAATCCCGAAGTTATCACAGAAACTCGTTCCATGGTCATGTATCCTCCCCTGTGGCCGGCGGGCAAAAACCGTAGCGATTTTTTGGCAAAAATCGAAGTTCCCATTCGTTTTAACGGACAAGCGGTTGGCGTTTTGCAAAGTTGGTTGTCTCTGCGGGAAATCAGGGACCAATTGCAGGGAGCCCGTCGCATGGTCATATTATACGCATTTCTCTACGGCATGGTGGTGCTTATTTTTGGTATATACCTTTTGAATCGCCATGTGGTGCGTCCTACCGCCCGCCTTCTAACTTCGACCATGGCCATTGCCGCCGGAAATCTGGAGCAACACGTTCCAGAAGCAGGACCCCGGGAAATTGCTTCTTTGGCCAAGGCGTACAATGGGATGGTCGAAACTTTAAAAAATAGCCGCAAAAAAACGGATGAATACATATTGTCCTTACAACAGGTCAATGGCGAACTTAAAAAAACCCGGGATGAGTTAATCCATACGGCGCGGATGGCCACGGTCGGCCATTTGGCGGCGGGATTGGCCCATGAAATAGGGAATCCCTTAACCGCTATTATTGGCTATCTTTCCTTGCTAAAAGCAGAATTACGCTCCGGGCCTCAAACCGGACTGGTTGAAAGAGCTTCCGGCGAAGCAAACCGGATAGATCGATTGGTAAGGGATTTGCTCGACTTTGCATCACCGGCTTCTACAACGGCAGAGTTGTTTGATCCGATAAGAGTGTTCGAAGAAGCTATCGATATTCTGACTCATCAGGGTAAGATTTCCGGGGAAATGATTCAAAACGATTTACCACCGGTTCTTGCACCGGTGCATATGGTTCGTCACCGTCTATTGCAGGTGTTTATTAATTTGGTCTCAAATTCACGGGATGCTCTTGTCGGCCCCGGGACGATCCGATTGTCCGCTGGTGTTTTGGAGGGGTGGGTATCCTTGAATGTTGCCGATAATGGGATCGGTATCGAAGAGGAGAGCCTTCAACACATTTTCGACCCATTTTTTACGACCAAAGAACCCGGCAAAGGGAGGGGGCTGGGACTTGCGGTTTGTTATCGGGTTATCAGAGAGGCCGGTGGTTATATTGAAGTCGTTTCCGATAAGGGGAGGGGGACCGAGTTCACCGTTCGGCTTCCCATCATTCCGAACAGAGGGTTGTAAGTGGGAGACAAGGTCAAAAAAATTCTTGTCGTTGATGATGAGTCTTGCATGCGGCATATGCTTAGGCTGGTATTGCAAAGGGCGGAATATGTTGTTTCCGAGGCCGCAAATGGGCAGGAGGCTTTGATCCGCCTGGAGAAAGAAATGTTTGATGTCGTTTTGTGCGATGTCTGCATGCCGACTTTGGACGGACCGGGATTTTTAAAGGAATTAAGGGCCCGCAATGTGTCCCCCACCGTTATAATGATGAGTGCCTACGGTAATCTAGATACTGCTGTTGAGTGTCTTAAAGAAGGTGCTTTTGATTATATCAGTAAGCCGTTCAAACCCGATGAAGTTGTGTTGACTTTACGCAAGGCGGAAGAACGTTTGAGATTGCGGGAAGAAAACGGCCTGTTACGTCAGGAGCTAAATCGCACGGCGCAATCAGGGCAGATGGTTTATGCATGCTCGGGTATGGAGCAGGCAATGACCCTGGTCGGGCGTGCGGCGCAGGTAAATTCGCCGGTTCTTGTTACAGGCGAAACCGGAACCGGTAAGGAATTGGTTGCGCGTGCCTTGCACCAACAGGGCAAGCGGCGGGGAAAACCCTTCATAGCTATCAATTGCGGTGGAATGAACGCCGGGGTTATCGATAGCGAACTTTTCGGCCATATTCGGGGTGCCTTTACCGGAGCGAACCGCGGTCATGATGGCTTATTTGTTGCGGCCGAAGGCGGGACCTTGTTTCTGGATGAAATCGGAGAATTGCCAATGACATTGCAGCCCAGGTTACTACGGGCTCTTCAGGAGCAAGAGGTGCGTCCCGTTGGTGCGGTGAATCCGAGACCCACCGATGTGCGCATTGTCGCCGCAACGGCGCGAAACCTGCAAGAAGAAATCAATGCCGGGCGTTTTCGCTCCGACCTGTTTTTCAGGTTGGCGGTTATTGAAATCCATCTTCCGCCTTTGCGTGAACGCAAGGGCGATATCGCCTTACTTGCTGAACATTTTCTTTCCCGTCTTGCTTTAAGGGAGGGGCGTAGTTGCCCATCACTGACCCCGGAAGCGGTTGAATCTCTCGAACGTTATGCCTGGCCGGGCAATGTACGCGAACTTGCCAATTTTATGGAAAAGACTGCCATTTTTTGTCGTGATGACAAAATATGCATGGAGCATCTGCCCTGGGAAATCCGGCGGCACCCTCGGGATAGAGGACAGGATATGTCTCTCAAAAAAGCCGTATCGCGGATAGAACCCGAATATATCAGGAGAGCGCTGTCGGTAACCGGCGGTAACCGGACGAAGGCTGCGCAATTGCTCGATATCAGCCTCAGAAACCTGCATTACAAAATAAGGGAGTATGATTTGGAATAAAGGCAAAATTTGCATGATCGTGCAAAATTTGCATGGTTGGCGTTGAGGGTAACTTCATTTGTCACTCGTAACCGTTTGAAATTTCGTAAGATTAGCGGGTTGCAAAAATGGCATGGATTTTGGAGAAGATAATATGCAGTACAAGCTTACCGGAGGCAGCATGGCTATACGAAATGTTTCACCCAGCTCAAGGGACAGAGGTTTATGCAGGGCCGGCTTTACCCTCATTGAGCTCATCGTAACCATTGTTGTGGCAGGTATTTTGTTGGCTATTGCCGTGCCTGCTTTCAGGGGATTAGTTCTCTCAAACAGGCTCATGACACAGACCAACGAAGTGGTTAGGACTTTGAATCTGACTCGTCAGGAAGCGATTAAGCGCGGTGTCAGGGTGACCATTTGTCCGAGCAACGATGGAGCGACTTGTAGCGGTGCAGGGACCTGGGAACAGGGTTGGATCGTTTTTAACGATCCAAACGCCAATGCCGCTCCGGATGCCGCCGAGACCATTTTGTTCGTCAATAACGGTTTGGGCGGTCTTGTGACGCTGCGTACCGGGGCCAATTTTACAAATTCCCTCAGTTACTTGCCCAACGGCATCAGCCGCGGGGGAGGAGGGCTTCCGAACGATACCTTTCGTATGTGCGATCAGCGGGGTACCGCCAATGCTTTTTCTATTGTCATAAATTCTGTCGGTCGCGTTAGAGCCGACCGGGGAGCTGCCCAATGTCCATGATCGATAAATCCGTATTTGAAGTCGACGGAACACCCTCCGGGCCCCCAGGTTTTTCCCTTATCGAGGTTCTGGTGGCTTTATTGATTCTATCGATCGGGCTTATTGGGCTTGCCGGTGTTCAGACCCGTGGCGTTACGACCAACTACAGTGCATTGCAACGTTCGCAGGCTACCCTCTATGCCTACGACATTGTTGAGCGTATGCGAGCCAATCGGGAAACAGCACGTCTGTCTTCCTGGCCCTATGAAATCGACTTTGGTAATACCCCGGATGGTGGGTTGCCCACACTGGTGCAACAGGATCTAACCGGTTGGTTAGGTAGCGTAGATGATCTTCCCAACGGCGAGGGAGCAATTACCATGACTAATCTCGGTAATGGTCGTATCCGTGCCACTATTCAAGTGCGCTGGGACGAAAAGGGAGACCCGCAACTCATTACCGTTGAGACGATTTTATGAAAGATAGAGGAATGAAGATGCCGATAGGGTTTACGATCACTGGCAACTCGAGGGGAATTTCGCTGATCGAAATGATGATAGCGATGCTTATAGGCATGTTGTTACTCGGGGGAGTATACCGGATATTTATCAGTACTACGACCTCCTACCGATTTGAGGAGGAACTGTCCAATTTGCAGGAGAACGGGCGCTTTGCCATGGAGTTCTTAACCCGTGATACACGACAGACCGGATACAGAGGCTGTGCGGGGAGCGGGGTATCGGTAACCAATACCCTGAATGCCGGAGCCGGAGCCCTGTTTGATTTCGATCGTGCGGTAGAAGGTTATGACGATGTTGCCGATCCGAACGCGGCCGATTTTGTAGCTATGGGTATTACACCCATAATCGGTTCAGATGTTCTTATTCTCCGCAAGATGGATAGTGATGTGATGGTAGAAATCGTCGAGCAGATGCCCGATACCTCCGCCGACATTAAGATCACCGGTGGGATTAATCCGGCCCCGATTGCCGATTTTGATATCGTCATGGTCTCCGATTGTCAGGCTGCAGCGGTATTTCAGGTCACGAATTATACCGACGGTGGTGGGTCGATTAAAGCAGACGTTGTTCATAACTCCGGGGTTGGTTCCCCCGGCAATGCGACCAAGGATCTCGGCCATTCCTTCGGGCCTGGGGCCGAAATCGCTAAAATGACCACCTATGTCTATTTTATTGGTACGAATGCCGATGGCGAGCCCGGTCTTTATTATAAGGTTAGTTCTGGGGTAGCACAGGAGATTGTCGGTGGTATCGAATCGATGCAGATTACCTATGGCATCGACGCCGATAGCGATCGCGATATCGATAGTTATGTAACGGCTGCCGGGGTTGCGGATTGGGCAACGGTTCTGGCTGTACGCGTCGGCTTACTCGTGGCGAGTATGGATGAAGTTCTTCGTGGCGAAGTCGATGCAGCAGCCTATACGTTAAATGGAACGAATATCGCGGCTGCTAATGATCGTCGCTTGCGCCAGGTCTTTACTACGACTGTGGCTCTGCGCAACCGTTTACCCTGATAATACCGAAAGGTTGATTAATAAATGAGAAAATATGTTCAACCATTGAATGTTGGTTCCGGAAAAAGCGAGAAAGGTGCGGCTCTCGTTACCAGTCTGGTTATTTTGCTGGTTCTGTCGCTACTTGCCCTGGCGGGGATGCAGGGCAGCGTTCTGGAAGAACGCATGGCCGGCAATATGAGCAATCGCAACTTAGCGTTCCAGGCTGCCGAAGCCGCATTGCGCGACGCCGAATATTATCTGGAGAGTGCGGCTCTTCCGTCTTTTAACGGGAGCGGTGGTCTCTATCAGCCGACCACCGCCGGGACAACGGCCCGTTGGGAACTTATCAATTGGGATGAAAATGATTCCCGTATTATTTCCGGGGCCAATACTATCGATGGAGTTGCGGAGCAACCCCGGTATATTGTCGAGGATCTCGGAGAACTTGAAACCGGCAACAACCGATCGCTGGTTGCAGGTGAGGCGGTTGCCGACAACCGGGTCTATAGAGTGACCGCCCGCGGGGTGGGTGGTGCCTCCACTGCGACGGTTATACTGCAGACCACATTTAAAAAATAGACCGAAGGATTATGTATAGCATCTGCGGATAGGGATCGATGGGCGGTCCGTGTTATCGGAGCAGAGGAGATATGCGATGAGATTCACTGTAAATAAATGGCAAACATTGCTTTTTGAGGGACTCTTGGTACTTTGGGTTGCAGGTATGACAACGTCTGCCGTTGCCGGTGAGGTTGCCCAGTCCCCCCTGTTTTTGACCCAGGAGGTTCCTCCCCTGAATCTGATTGTTATGGGGCGGGATCATAAGCTGTATTACGAAGCCTACAACGATGCATCGGATCTCAATAACGATGGTAAATTGGATATCCGCTACGATCCCGCCATCGAATATTTCGGTTATTTTGATTCTTACAAGTGTTACGAATATGATGGCTCGGCGAGTCCCGCAAGGTTTGACCCCAGCAGTGTCTCTGCCGATAAAACCTGCTCCGGATCGAATGAGTGGAGCGGAGATTTCCTCAATTATCTGACCACCGCCCGCATCGATGCTCTGCGAAAAGTTCTTTATGGCGGTTATCGCTCGGTTGATACCGCCACTGAAACAGTCCTGGAGCGTTCGCATGTCCCCCAGGATGCCCACAGTTGGGGGAAGGAATACGCCAGTGTTGCCGTCGATGGTTATGATATTCAGGATTATACACCCCTGGCTCTGCCGGATAGCGGTAATCGTCATTTGTTCGGCAATACGACTCTGCGTGCCGATGATACTATTCCGCGACTGAGGGTTCTCCCAAACAGCAGCCATCGCATCTGGGAGTGGGTTTCCAAGGAACAGCCAGTTCTCGATAGTAGTCTCGAATCGTCAGGTACCAGTTATACGGGTTATCCCGCGAGCCATTCGGCTTATGAAGATCTGGTGAATCAATTTGCTACTGCGAGTCATTTGCAGGGATCTCAATCGGTTTCCTTGATCGATGGTAGTGGAAACCCCTTTGGTTCCGATGATTATTACCTTACGGTTTTTAAGGGTTACCTGGTCGTATCTACGGCGGGAACCTATTCTTTTTCGGTTAACGGGGACGATGCGGTAGAAGTCCTTGTCGATGGCACGGTGGTGACCGGATGGTATAGTGGACACGGTGCCTCTTCCACTGTGCCCCCTTCCGGTGTCGGCACGATATCCCTGGGTAGTGGCAACCACAAAGTGGAATTTCGTCACCAGGAAGCTTCCGGCTCGGACAGCTATGAGCTATGGTGGTCCGGACCCGATTCCGGAAGTTCATGGCAAATTGTACCTGCCGCATCCTATTCCGGGTTAATTCAATCGGTATATGATGTGAGCACCAGCAACTCCGTCATCACAGACTATGCCGTGCGGGTAGAGGTGTGTAAAAGCGGCATGTTAGAAAGTAATTGCCGCCAATATACCGATGCAAGCAGTGTCGACCATTACAAACCTGCAGGATTGTTGCAGGAGTATGGTGAAGACGATCAAATGTTGTTCGGTCTGTTGACGGGATCCTATACAAAAAACACCTCTGGTGGTGTGTTGCGCAAAAAAATGGGGAGTTTCTCCGATGAGGTTGATGCCGAAACCGGTCAATTCACCTCGGTTAATGGCATTGTCAAGACCATCGATAAGCTGAGAACCATCGGATTTTCTACCGGATATACTTATAATCAAAATTGCGGATGGATCACTACTCGCCCCATCAACGATGGCGAATGTCGGATGTGGGGGAATCCTATTGCCGAGATGATGTATGAAGGCGTGCGATATTTTTCCGGCAAAGGCAGTCCGACCTCCGCGTTTGATATTGCTTCCAGCGGCAACGATGATGCTACCTTGGGCTTGCCTTTGGCGAGTTGGGACGATCCCTTTGCCGAGGGAAATAATGAATATTGTGCAAAACCTTTCCAGCTTATTATTAGTGATATCAACCCCTCCTATGACACCGGACAATTGCCCGGGAGTTATTTTAACTCTTTTTCCGGTGATGTCAGTGATCTCGACGTCGATTCTCTGGGGCAAAAGATATGGGGTCATGAATACGGCTCGGATCAAAAGATTTTTATTGGGCAATCGGGTTCGGTGTATGATGGGGCGCCGACTCCGAAAGCGGCCGAAAGCTTCGGTTCCGTGCGCGGCCTTGCTCCGGAAGAACCGACTAAGCACGGTGGATATTATGCCGGAAGTATCAGCCTATTCGCCAATCAAAATGACATCAGCGATGCCGAGGAAGAGCAGAAGATGACTACCTTTGCCGTGGCTCTTGCGTCGCCTTTGCCCCAGATCAAGATTCCGGTGGGTGATAGTACGATAACCTTGGTCCCTTTTGCCAAATCGGTAGGAGGGTATTCGATAAACGCGACTCAAGGATCGTTCCAACCGACCAACTCCATCGTCGATTTTTATGTCGAAAGCCTGTCGTCAACGTCGGGAAAATTCCGTATCAATTTTGAAGACGTTGAACAGGGTGCTGACCATGATATGGATGCGATAGTCGAATACACCTATGAAGTTATCGATAGCGATACGGTAAAAATAAATGTGGAATCGACATATGCCGCTGGGTCGATTATTCAGCACATGGGATATGTTATATCCGGGACTACAGCGGACGGGACATATCTCGAAGTGCGGGATGTGGATACCACTGAAGCTTCCGATCCTGACTATTTTCTCGACACTCCTCCCGGGGGGACTATCGGTGTTGACTGGGACGATGATAAACCGTTGCCCCTTACGGCAAGCCGTTCCTTTAAGGTTTCGGGGAATAATTCCGCTTTTTTCCTGAAAAACCCACTGTGGTACGCTGCGAAATACGGGAATTTTAAAGACCTGGACGAAAATGGGTTGCCCGATGACGGGGAATGGGATGCTGATAGCGATGGACAACCGGATAACTATTTTCTGGTTACCAATGCCTTGACCCTTACAGACCAATTGTCCGAAGCTTTTAGCGAAATTCTTGGGATGACGTCTTCGGCTGCCGCTATCGCAACCAACTCTACCCGGCTCGATACCGATACCCTTATCTACCAGGCGCGGTTTGAGAGCGGTGATTGGTTCGGACAGTTGCTGGCTTATCCAGTGAACGAAGATGGCTCCGTCGGTTTGCCTGTCTGGGATGCGGCAGAGTTGTTGCCCTTGCCCATCAATAGGGATATTTATACTCTCAACCCTGATGTATCCGGAACTCCGCAGGGCGTTCCTTTTACCTGGACGACAACGACCGAATTGCATACAACTCAGCAAGCCCTGCTGAATCAAAACGGTTCGGGCGCAGTGGATGGCTTGGGGAAAGAACGATTGAATTATTTGCGCGGAGACCAGTCTGAAGAGCAAAAATACGGTGGTCCTTTCAGGAATCGTGATAGTGTATTGGGGGATATCGTTAATTCGGATCCGTGGTTTGTCGGTACGCAAAATTATGGTTACGGCGATCTTCCGGATCTGGAAGGGTCAACCTATCTTAGCTACCGGGAATCGGCCGTTTACCAAAACCGCCCCAAAATGTTGTATGTGGGTGCTAACGACGGTATGTTACACGCTTTTGATGCCGGAAACGGGGAAGAGAAGTTTGCCTATGTTCCTCTCGGTGTCTTTCCAAATCTGAGCGCCCTTACCGATCCGACTTACGAACACCAAATGTATGTCGACGGCTCCCCCCGGGCGACCGATGCCTATATCGATATTTCCGGTGATAGTATTCCAGAATGGAGAACCGTTCTCGTCGGCACGTTGGGTGCGGGTGGTAAGTCGGTTTTCGCTCTCGATGTTACCGAACCGGACAGCTTTACCGAAGATAACATCCTGTGGGAATACGCCGATACGGATCTAGGCTATACTATCGGCCAGGCCTATATCGTCCGCATGGCCAACGGTAGATGGGCTGCCGTGTTCGGTAATGGCTACAACAGTACTAACTATACAGCTGCCCTTTATATCGTCGATCTGGAGACGGGAGCTTTGATCAAAAAGATCGATACAGGCACCGGGAGTTCGGCTCAACCGAATGGTTTAGCGACCCCAGCGCCTGTTGATTATGACGGGGACCGTATCGTTGATGCCATATATGCCGGCGACCTGCATGGCAATATGTGGAAATTTGATGTCAGTGCAACCAATATCAATAGTTGGGTGATTGCTCTAAAAAAGGGCAGTACTTATATGCCTTTATTTACAGCCAAGGGACCCTCGGGGGAAATTCAGCCGATTACCAGTCGGCCCAATGTAGGATACGGTCCGAATGGAAATAGTGTCGAGGTCATGGTCTATTTTGGTACCGGGCAATATTTTGAAAAGTTTGATAATGTGGTGGGGACAAATCCGCCGGTACAAAGTTTTTACGGTATTCGAGACAGCCGTGATAACAACGCTCAGATCGCTGAAACTGATCGTAGCGTTCTCGTGGAACAATCCATTCTTGTAGAGCTCAATGCCTTCGATTACGATCTCCGGGTTATTTCGGACTACGATGTGGTCTACGGTTCCGATGTGAAAGGCTGGTACATGGATATGGTTTCCCCGATAAACGGTGCGGAAGGCGAAAGGGTCGTCGATTCGCCGTTGTTGATTGGCGATCATCTGGTTTACACTTCGGTTGTACCGTCAGGAAATCCTTGCGAATTCGGCGGGACCGGTTGGTTGTATGAGGTAGATCCCCTCACCGGAGGACGGGTTACCTACAGCGTTTTTGATCTCGATGGTGATGATCTATTTGACGAAGGGGATTATGTTACCGTGGAGATCGATGGCAAAGAAGTTAAAGTTCCGGTCAGCGGAAAACGTTCTCAAAGCGGCATCATTACGACCCCCGGTGTAATTTCTGCGGGAACGAAGGAATACAAATTGTCGAGTACCTCCTCCGGTACTATCGAAACGACAACGGAAAAACCCGGTGACGGTAGTTTCCTGGGACGCTCATCCTGGCGACAGATACGATGATCACTGGGGTTTTAGATGCCAATTGAATAACGGATCTACGGAGTAGATAATGAAAACAAAAGAGAGTGGTTTCAGTTTGATCGAACTGTTGGTGACGGTTGCGATTATCGGCATTTTGAGTGCTATCGCCGTACCGATTTACAATCAACATATTCTGCGAACTAACCGTGCTGCTGCAAAAGGTCTTCTTACGGAGATGGCCCAACGTTTGGAACGTCATTATACCCGTAATAATACATATGCGGGTCTCGATGTGCAGGACATGGTTACCGGAGTGACAATTATCAATGCTAACGAAATTGAGTCCCGACGTTATCGTTTTCATTTTCAGGCAGGCGGTGCTCCGGATGCGACATCTTTTATCCTCGAGGCTGTACCGCAGGCAGGACAGGCCGGGGATGACTGTGGGACTATGTCGATCAATCAGGCCGGGGCAAGAAATGCAGCGCAGGCAGGATGCTGGTGATTAGGAGGCTGGGTTTTTTTAAGCTCTTTTTTAAATAAGGTTGAAAAGATTATCTTCTAAAGACCTGGTCGGCAATTATTGCCGACCAGGTCTTTTTTGTTGCATAGTAGCGGATATTAGGTGACCAGGATTATAGGCAGGATTTCCCTTGCGCCTTCCATGGCCCCTTGCGTATAGTTAAGTATTTAATCTGCTGGTAAAACCAACCGCAAGGGAGTCTCGACGTATGGCAAAGATCGCTCCGTTCAGGGCCGTTCGCTATAATCTTGAGAAAATCCAGGATCCTACCCGCGTTACGGCACCACCGTATGATGTCATTTCTTCGCAGTTGCAGGAGGAGTTGTATCAGCGCAGTCCGTTTAACCTGGTTCGCCTTATTTTGGGCAAAATCGAAGAGGGCGATAACGAGGGCTGTAACCGTTATGTGCGTGCGGCAGGTTTGTTTCGGCAGTGGATGACGGACGATATTCTCGTCAGGGATATGCAGCCATCCATTTATCTCTACGATGAGGAATATCAGGCCGAGGGATTGGGGGCGGTGGTGCGCAAAGGATTCATGGCTCTGGCGCGCCTGGAGGATTTTGCAACCGGCATGGTCAAACCCCATGAAAAAACCCTCTCTGGCCCCAAGGCTGATCGGTTGCAGTTGACCAAAGCCTGCGAAGCCAACTTCAGCCCCATTTTCGGTCTGTATTCCGATCCATGTTGCGTGCAGGAGGCCCTGACCTGGGAATTGAAAAAGCGGACTCCCGATCTTGAAGTCACCGATGACGACGGGGTCATACACCGTTTATGGCAAGTGACTGACGACACCGTTATTCAAAAGGTCTGCGAATTACTGGAAAACAAACCTGTATTTATTGCCGATGGTCACCATCGTTACGAGACCGCTTTGAATTACCGCGATTTCAGGCGGGGACAGTGCGACGATTTCAGCGGCAAGGAACTGTTTAATTACGTTTTGATGTACTTTGCCAACATGGAAGACCAGGGGATGTTGATCTTTCCCACGCATCGCCTGGTGTATGGATTGCAATCTTTCAGGTTGGAACCGTTTCTTTCCGAATTAAGCGATTATTTTGAGGTCGAGGCTCACTCCATGGATCCGAATGATGCCGAATCCAGGCGCGAGGTGCGTAACATCCTTCAGAAAAAAGGGGAGGCCCGACCCTCTGTGGGGCTTTTTGCGGGCGGACGGACTACATACTTTCTAACCCTCAAGGATGAACACTGCATGGACGCTTTTTTTGATGAAAAGGCTTCCAAGGCACTGCGCACTCTCGATGTGTCGATACTGCACCGCCTGGTCTTGGAAAAGATGCTTCATATAACCCCGGAAGCCCAGGAACAGCAGACCAACCTTAAATACATTAAAAATTTTGACGAGCCGTTCTCTCTGGTACAATCGGGACAGTATCAAATGGCGTTCCTGATGAACTCCACACGAATGACCCAGGTCCGGGATGTGGCCAATGCCGGCGAAAAAATGCCGCAGAAATCGACTTATTTTTATCCCAAGCTGCTCAGTGGTCTGGTGATAAATCAGATTGCTCGTGACGAGATGGTTGAGGATTGAGTCGATTGACGAAAGGGGCGGGGCGTAGCAGGGAAACTCTGCTGCTTCTTTTTTTGTAGAAGATAAAGGTTTTTAGGTTATGAATCTGACGCCCGATGATCTCTTGAAACTATTGAGTCAAAACCGGGGGAAGCCACTATCCGGACGGCAGATCGTTTCACAATTCCAGCTTTCGCGAGATCAGCGTCAGCATGCGTTGCGCATGCTGGATTCCCTGGCCGATGAGGGATTGGTGCGGCGGGTTAGAAAAGGACTCTTTTCTTTGCCCAGGTCGAGCGAAATGGTTGTCGGCAAAGTGTCGGTGCACCGGCAGGGGTATGGCTTTGTCATTCCCGAAGCTGCCGGTCAAGCCGATGTGTTTATACCGGCCAGGTATATGCGGGAAGTCATGGATGGGGATCGTGTCGCCGTTCGTGTCCAGCGTTCTTCCCGAGGCGGATACGAGGGGCGAGTTCTTCGGGTACTGTCCCGGGCCCATCAAACGATCGTTGGCACGTATCGTCCCGGACATGGATACGGCATGGTGTTGCCCAGCGATCCAGCGCTTTCCCATGGCATAATGCTTTTGTCCCCGGCGCCAGGCGATGCTCATGCCGGGGATCTTGTTGTTGTGTCCATTGCACAGTACCCTGGCCGTCGGGAGCCCCCCCGGGGTGTCATGGTTGAGGTGCTTGGAGATCCTGCCGATCCTCAAGTAGAAATCCTGGCTGCTGCCTATAAATTCAATCTCCCCCGCGAGTTTTCCACCGCAACCCTGGAGCAGGCACGATCCATCGCCCCGGTGGTTAGGGAGGAAGACCTCGCCGGTCGCGAGGATCTGCGCAGCACGCTGTTCGTGACCATCGACGGAGAGACCGCGAAGGATTTTGATGATGCGGTGGCCGTCAGCCGGGAACCCGGTGGTTGCATGCGGCTGTGGGTGGCTATCGCCGATGTCGGTCACTACGTTGCACCTGACAGTCCTATTGACCGGGATGCCAAAGAGCGCGGAACGAGTGTTTATTTCCCCGGCAGTTGTTTGCCGATGCTGCCCGAGGCGCTGAGTAACGGCATCTGTTCGCTGAATCCCGGCGTTGACCGCCTGGTACTGACTGCCGAGATGCTTTTTGATAAACAGGGAGTCATGCTGGAAAGCCGCTTTTTTCATGCGGTCATATGCAGCAAGGCACGGTTGACGTATCGTGAGGTGGCCGATGTGTTGGCCGCGGGGGCAATTCATAACCCCGCTTTGTCGGATCCGCTGATTTCCCAGCTGCATCATATGTCCGAACTCGCCTCACGATTGCAGGCCATGCGTTTTCGCCGGGGCAGCCTCGACTTTGATTTGCCGGAGCCGGAAATCGTTCTCGATCTCCAGGGGCGGCCCGATCAGATCTTGCGTGCCGAACGTACGGTGGCTCATCGTTTGATCGAAGAGTTCATGTTGGCCGCCAATGAAGCTGTGGCCAAGTTTTTGTCGGATAGAAATATCCCTCTGCTTTACCGGATACATGAATCTCCGGAAGTGGAGAAACTTTTCGCTTTTCAGACGTTTCTTGCCCATTTGAACATTGGCCTGGTGGTGACTGACGATTCCGTATCGCCGACCGTGTTGCAGGGAGTGCTTGAAACGGTTCGTGATCGTCCCGAAGAACGCATGGTCAACCAGTTTTTGCTGCGAAGCATGAAGCAGGCGCGTTACAGTTCCGATAATCTCGGACATTTCGGCCTTGCTTCCGACTGCTACTGCCACTTTACGTCACCTATCCGGCGTTATCCCGACCTGGTTGTGCATCGTATTTTGAGCAGGGCACTGTCGACTTCAAAGAGATCCTCTGCAACGGTCAACCTTGAAGAACTTGGTGACCTTACCTCTCAAAAAGAGCGGCGCGCCATGGAAGCTGAACGGGACATCGTAGCACTTAGACGGTGCCAGTTCATGGCCGATAAAGTTGGACAGGTCTTCGATGCGTGCGTGGCCGATGTACAGCCTTTCGGGATATTTGTTGAACTCAAGGATGTTTTTGTCGAAGGTCTGGTGCATGTTGCCACCTTGACTGACGATTATTATGAATTTGACGAGGAGTTGCATCGTCTGGTAGGTCAGCGACGCCGAAAAATTTTTCGTATCGGCGAGGTGGTGACGGTACAACTTGTGAAAGTAAACCTGGAGCGCAGAGAGCTCGATTTTGAACTGCAAGGGATGCGGACCGATATGGCATCAGCCACTGCCGGTCGCCGGCGCAGTAAAAAGAAGTGTTGAATCCAAAACCATGAAAATTATCCGAGATCTGCAAGATTTGGAAACCCCCATCGATAAAGCTGTGGTCACCATCGGTAATTTTGATGGCATTCATTTGGGGCATCGTGAAATTTTCAGACGCATTGTCACGCGTAGTCGCGAAATCGGAGGCACATCTGTGGTCTACACATTTGTGCCTCATCCGTTAAAGGTCTTGGCACCGGAGCGCGCACCGGAACTGATCAACACCTATCCCGAAAAAGAAGTGTTGATCGAGGCCTCGTGTATAGATGTGCTGATTTGCGCACCCTTTAGCCGTGATTTGGCCGAACTTCCGGCGCATCGTTTTGTCCGCGAGGTCCTGGTGGAAAAAATCGGGGTTAGCCATCTTGTCGTTGGTTACGATTATCTTTTCGGCAAGGATCGGTCCGGCGACATCGAGTTGCTCCGTCGCATGGGTGAGCACCTCGGTTTTTCCGTTGAGGTTCTGGATCCCATTGCCACAGGAGATACGGTCTACAGCTCAACCCGGGTCAGGGAACTGGTTCGCCGGGGTGAAATGCGCGATGTGGTTCAGGTCCTCGGCCGGCATTACACTTTTGAGGGTAGGGTCGTGCACGGTTTCGGGCGCGGATCGAAGCTGGGTTTTCCCACGGCCAACCTCAAAACCGACAAGGAATTAATGCCCTGTCCCGGTGTTTATGCCGTCAAGGTGAAGCGGGGCGGCGTGCTGATCGACGGGGTGTTGAATCTTGGCCAGAATCCCACGTTTTGCGCGGCCGGTTCTTTTATTGAGGTCCATCTCCTCGATTTCGAAGGGGATCTCTACGGGGAAAAGCTGCGCGTGTATTTCGTCGAAAGATTGCGCGATGAAAAATGTTTCGATGGCCCGGAGTCGTTGATGGATGCCATTCGGGAAGATATCCGCAGGGCGCGGGCATTACTGCCCTGTGAAAAAATCGTTAAATATTGGGAATATCTCGATTGTGGAACACCAGTGGATAGAGAAGGACAGGATCTATGATTTTACGCGGCACCACGCAGGTTTTCGGTATTTTCGGTCATCCGGTCGAACATTCCTTGTCTCCGATTATGCAGAACGCCGCTTTTCAGGCGCTTGGCATGAATGCCGTTTATGTGCCTTTTCCCGTTGCACCGGAAAAGCTTGCCGATGCAGTGGATGGAGTGCGTGCGCTGGGGATTCGGGGGGTGAATGTCACGATTCCCCATAAAGAGAAAATCATTGAGTTTCTCGATGAGCTCGATCGAAAAGCGCGCATGATCGGGGCGGTGAATACCGTCGTCAATAAGGATGGCTATTTGATCGGTTATAATACGGACGAGACCGGTCTCATAAAGTCGCTGGCCAGGGATCTGGATTTTTGTCCCAAGGGGAGGCGCATTCTGATGCTCGGCGCCGGCGGCGCCGGTCGCGCCGCGTTGGTGGCCCTGGCGGAAATGGGAGCCCGCTGGATTGGTATCGTCAATCGTACCCGGGAAAAAGCCGAAGATCTTGCACGGTCTTTTCGAGACAGCTTTCCGGGAACGATTTTTGCTGTGGTAGGCCTGGATGAAACGGAACTGGCGGAGGTCTGCCCATCCGTCGACCTGGTTCTCAACAGCTCGGCCGTTGGCATGAAGGGGGAGGTCTTTACGCAAATACCATGGTCGCGGCTCAATCGTAGTGCCGTTGTCTATGATATCGTGTACCGGACCCCGGTAACCCCTCTGGTGACCACGGCTCGCGAATATGGATATCGGGCGGCAGACGGTTTGGGTATGCTCATTGCTCAAGGGGAAGATGCTTTCCGCATCTGGACCGGACAGGATCCCCCTGAAGGCGCCATGCAGCGGGCGCTTGGTCTGCCATGAAAAGTTTTTTGGTTTCTTGACTTCTTCTTAATGTTTGGCTAGTCTGTAGCGCTATTAATGATAATATGTTTGAACTTACACCTGCTTATTTCATTGTCCAGAGGGATTTCTTATGACAAGTAACCGACTCGGCGAATTGCTGGTTCGCAATGATTTGATAAGTGCCGAGCAATTGAACCAGGCTTTGGAGGATCAAAAGCTGAACGGCGGGCGCCTCGGCACCTGCCTGGTGCGCCTCGGTTTTGTCAAGGAAGAGGAACTTTCCGCATTTCTGTCCAAACAGTACGGTGTCCCGTCCATCAATCTCAACGATTTCGAAATAGATCCCGACGTCATTCGTCACGTACCTGCCGAAATCTCCCAGAAATATCAGATTGTTCCCGTCAACCGGGCGGGTTCCACGCTGATCGTGGCCATGAACGATCCGTCCAATCTGTTTGCGATTGACGATCTCAAGTTCATGACCGGGTTCAATATCGAGGTGGTGGTCGCCACCGAGTCGGCGATCAAGGCGGCGATCGATAAATATTACGACCAGAGTGCCACCTTCGCCGATGTTATGGAAGATCTCGAAGATATAGATCTCGAGGTTGTCGACGAGGAAGATGACGTTGATGTTAATGCTCTGGAAAAGGCCACGGAGGACGCGCCAGTTGTCAAGCTGGTCAACCTTATCCTGACCGACGCCATCAAGAAAAAAGCCTCCGATATTCATATCGAGCCCTATGAAAAGTCGTTCCGGGTCCGTTACCGTATCGACGGTGTGCTCTATGAGGCGATGAAGCCGCCCATGAAACTCAAGGCGGCCATAACATCCCGTATCAAGATCATGGCGGAACTGGATATTGCCGAACGTCGCTTGCCGCAGGATGGTCGTATCAAGATCAAACTGCCCGGCGGCAAGGACATGGACTACCGGGTCAGTTGTCTGCCGACCCTGTTCGGTGAAAAGATCGTCTGCCGGTTGCTCGATAAATCCAACCTGCAGCTCGATATGACCAAGCTGGGGTATGATCCGCAGCCGCTGCAGTGGTTCAAGGAGGCCATTCATAAGCCTTTCGGCATGGTTCTGGTTACCGGGCCGACCGGTTCGGGCAAAACCGTATCGCTTTATTCGGCGCTTGCGGAACTGAACGATACCTCCCTCAACATCTCAACCGCCGAGGACCCGGTCGAATTCAACTTTGCCGGTATCAACCAGGTGCATATGCACGAGGAGATCGGCCTCAACTTCGCCGCGGCGTTGCGCTCTTTTTTGCGGCAGGATCCCGATATCATCATGATTGGCGAGATCCGCGATTTTGAAACCGCCGAGATCGGCATCAAGGCGGCATTGACGGGTCACATGGTGTTATCGACCCTGCATACCAACGATGCCCCCAGCACCATCAGCCGTATGCTCAACATGGGGATCGAACCCTTCCTGGTAGCATCGGCGGTCAACCTGATTACCGCACAGCGCCTGGGGCGGCGCGTCTGTAAAGAATGCAAAGAGGTTGAGGAAATCCCCAAACAGGCCTTGATCGATGCGGGTGTGTCTCCGGAAGCCGTGGACGAGTATGTCTGCTACCGCGGTGCCGGATGCGATGTCTGCAATAATACCGGTTACAAAGGGCGTGTCGGCATTTATCAGATCATGCCCATGTTCGAGGAAATCCGCGAACTGGTTCTGGCTGGGGCCAATACCTCCGAAATCAAACGCGAATCGATGCGTCTCGGGGTTAACACCATGCGTCAATCCGCGTTGATCAAGCTTAAGGAAGGCGTTACATCTTTCGAGGAAGTTTTACGCTGCACCGTATCGGATGATTAATGGTCCGGGTGGTCAACCTTGGCAGTCTCTCTCGGCTTTTTGCCGCGGGAACAGGTTTGTGCCAGTTATGTTTGTAAGTGAGGAGTTGTTAAGTCATGCAGGAACCGGAACAGCAGGTTAAACTCGGAATTCGTGAGCTTCTGTTTAAAATGGTTGAGATGGGGGCCTCCGACCTTCATATCACTACCGGAGCTCCTCCTCAGGTCAGAGTCGATGGTCAGGTTACCGGGCTGAAGCATCCTCCTTTGCAGCCGGCCGAAACCAAGCAACTCTGTTACAGCATTTTGACCGATGCGCAAAAACGCAAGTTCGAAGAGGAGAACGAACTCGATCTTTCCTTTGGCGTCAAGGGCCTGGCGCGTTTTCGCGGCAATATCTTTCTACAGCGCGGGGCCTTGGCCGGTGCCTTCCGGATGATTCCGTACAAGTTTCGCAGTTTTGAGGAACTTGGACTGCCGCCGGTCGTCAAGGATATTTCGCGCAAACCTCGTGGCTTGATCCTGGTCACCGGCCCGACCGGCAGCGGCAAGTCCACCACCCTGGCATCCATTATCGACGCCATCAACATGGAACGTCACGACCACATCATTACCATCGAAGATCCGATCGAATATATTCACCCACATAAGAACTGCCTGGTAAACCAGCGCGAGGTCGGGTCCGATACGCACTCCTTTAAAAAGGCCCTGAAATATATTCTGCGCCAGGATCCGGATGTGGTGTTGCTCGGCGAGTTGCGCGATCTCGAGACCATCGAGGCAGCTTTGACCATTGCCGAAACCGGGCATCTTTGTTTTGCCACGCTGCATACCAATTCCTGTGTACAGACCATCAACCGTATCGTTGACGTTTTTCCCACCAATCAACAGGCCCAGGTCCGCACCCAGCTGTCCTTTGTGCTCGAAGGGGTTTTGTCGCAGAACCTGTTGCCCCGATCCGGAGGCCAGGGGCGTGTGCTGTGCCTTGAGGTCATGATACCTAATGCGGCCATCCGGGCGCTGATTCGCGACGACAAGATCCACCAGATCTATTCCCAGATGCAGATGGGTCAGGAACGTTACGGTATGCAGACCATGAATCAATCGTTGTTCATGCTCGCCTATCGTAAAATGATTTCGGTGGATACCGCTTTGACGCGCTCCCCGGAGCCGGATGAACTCAAGCAGATGCTGGCCAATCCCAATGCCATTTTGAAGCGGCAGCTTCATGTCGGTCAGTAGTGGGCGGGGAAGGCTCACCTGGATCGGTCGGGAATAACGGTTGTAAGGATTTTGATTTTCAAATTAGATTAACTCGACAAGCTGCATGTTTGAATAGGCAGCGCTTTTATATATGGAGGTGACGTGTGGCCAAGTTTGCGTGGGAAGGCAAGACTCGCGGCGGAGATGTCCAAAAAGGTGAGATGGATGCACCCAATGAGGCAGCTGTCGGCGCACAGCTACGTCGTCAGGGCATCATGCCCTCCAAAATAAAAGAGCGCGGTAAGGGCCTCGATGTCGAGATAAAAATTCCGGGTATGGGGGGGAAGGTAACCACCAAGGACCTGGTTGTTTTTACACGGCAGTTCGCCACCATGATCGATGCAGGCCTGGCATTGGTTCAGTGTCTTGATATTCTGGGTCGGCAGCAAGAAAATCAAGTGTTAAAAAAGGTATTGGTAGAAGTTAAAGAGGGGGTAGAGTCCGGCTCCACTTTTGCCGATGCTTTAAGCAAACATCCCAAGATCTTTGACGAGCTGTTTGTTAACCTGGTGGCCGCCGGTGAAGTTGGCGGTATTTTGGATACCATCCTCAACCGATTGGCTGCTTATCTCGAAAAAGCCCATAAGCTTAAGAAAAAAGTTAAGGGCGCTATGACCTATCCTGCTACGGTTGTTGGTATTGCCGTCATTGTTATTGGGGTTATTCTTGTTTTCGTTATTCCTGCCTTTGAAAAAATGTTTGCCGATTTCGGTGGCGTGTTGCCATTGCCGACCCGTATCGTTATTGCCATAAGTAATTTTATTCAAAGTTGGATTTTTGCCATTATAGGCGGAGTGCTATTGACTAGCTTCCTTTTTAAACGCTTTTATGCGACCCCCAAGGGCCGAACCCTTGTCGATGCTTATGCGCTGAAATTGCCTGTGTTTGGCGTTTTGATCCGTAAAGTGGCCGTGGCCAAATTCTCTCGTACTTTGGGGACCATGATTTCCAGCGGTGTGCCGATTCTCGATGGACTTGATATTGTGGCTAAAACTGCTGGCAACAAAACGGTGGAAAATGCTGTGTATAAAGTCAGACAAAGTATAAGCGAGGGTAAAACAATCGCTGAACCATTAGAAAAAACAGGGGTTTTTCCTCCTATGGTATGCCAAATGATAGGGGTTGGTGAACAGTCTGGCTCTATCGATGGCATGTTGAATAAAATTGCTGATTTTTATGATGACGAGGTTGATGAAGCGGTTGGAAATCTTACTGCCATGATGGAGCCGATGCTCATGTTGTTTCTCGGTACGACAGTCGGTGGTCTGGTTATCGCCATGTATCTGCCGATCTTCAAGATTGCCGGAACCGTTGGTGGTTGATGTCCCTCCACCTTTTTGATTCATCAACCTGTATGGATAGTCAACGGTTGACTCCACGGTTGATGCGCTGGTTCTTTGGACTGCGCATGCTGGTTATCAGCCTGTTTCTCTGCGGTTCAATTTTATTTCAGATTCGCGGTGACTCAGGGGCTCAGTGGATTGTGCTCCGATATTTATATTTGCTCGTTGCTGTATCCTATCTTCAGGCGATGGTTTCATTGGTTCTGGTGAAATATGTCGGGCCTCTGAGATGGTTGGCCCAGAGTCAGGTTGTCTGGGACCTGGTCTTTGCCACATTTTTAATTTATCTTACCGGTGGTATTGCAAGTATCTTTTCGTCATTTTATATCCTGGTTATTTTGACCAGTGTCCTGCTTTTGTCCCGCAGGGATGTAATTCTAGTAGCCTCCGCTGCTGCCATTCTTTATGGTAGTCTGATAAACTTTCAATATTATCGACAGCTTCCACAGCTTCTTGGTGTTGTTTTTCCGACAGATGTCGGTGGGGCCGAAACACTTTATACGCTATTTATCAATATTGTCGCGTTTTTGGTTGTCGGTATCCTCGGAGGTATTCTGGTTGGGCGTTTGCTTCACAGCGAGGATGTGCGGCAACAGATCACCATCGACTATGAGGAACTAGAGCGGCTCAACCGTGCAATACTGGAGAACTTGACCAGTGGATTGGTGATCGTGGATCGCCAATTGCGCATTCGGTCACTAAATGCTGCCGCACAAGAGATGCTCGGTGGCTGTTTTAATGAATTGTACAATGCCACAATTTCCCGTTTTTTCCCGGACCAGATGTTCGTTCAAGAGGGACAATTCCAGGTGGTTTCCCGAGGGGAAGGCTGGCTTGTCGACCGGCATGATTGTCGCCGTCCCATCGGTTACAATACATCCATATTGACCGATCCGGATCGGCAGGTTGACGGGTTGCTGGTTACCTTTCAGGATTTGACGGATCTTAAGGAAATGGAAGAGCGGTTGAAGCGCAGTGACCGTTTGGCGGCCGTTGGTCAACTGGCAGCCGGGTTGGCACATGAAATTCGCAACCCCCTGGCTTCGATAAGCGGCTCCGTTCAACTACTCAAAGAAAATATTGCTCTTGGGGAAGAAGATCGTAGCCTGATGAATATAGTGGTTAAGGAAGCGGACCGCCTCAATGGCCTGTTAAGGGAATTTTTGTTGTTCGCACGCCCTTCGCCTCCGGAAAAGCAATGGTTTAGGGCCGAGGAGTTTGTCTCTGAGCTCGCTAATTTATGTTCGGCAGATAAACGCTTTAACAATATCGATATTCAAAGGCATTGTTCTCCGGATGATGAACTGTTAGGTGACAGAGGACAGTTGCGCCAGGCTCTGTGGAACCTCCTGATTAATGCAGCTGAGGCCATGCCTGATGGAGGTCGTTTGATATTCGATTTTCTTCCGAATCCTCCGAGATTGGTGGTTAGTGATACTGGGCCCGGAATTCCTGAATATCTTCGACAGAAAATATACGATCCATTTTTTACTACTAAGGACCATGGCACCGGCCTGGGATTAGCAACGGTACATAATATTGTCGAAGCGCATGGGGGGACTCTTGAGCTTCAAGGTAGCCAACAGGGCGGGGCCTCATTTGTTGTTTGTCTGCCGGTTGATGAGGCTGATGTTCATGCGGATAGGGCTTCCTGCTGATTTTAGTTGGCCGCCTTTAAACACGGAATATGGTTTTCGATCGAATATTATGTTAACCGGGAGTGGCATCCTTGTCATGTCGCGGGGAAGAACAAAAAAGGATAGTTATTCCATTGAAAAAGTCGGCTATGGAAAATAGACAGGAAAATCAGCATCGCATTCTCGTAGTTGATGATGAAGAGAGTATGCGAGAATTCCTATGCATTCTCCTGAAGAGGGACGGATATCTTGTTGATGCTGTAAGTGATGGTCAACAGGCAGTTGCATGCCTTAAAGAGCAAAACTACGACCTTATTATCAGTGACATTAAAATGCCGAGGTTGGATGGGTTTGGATTGTTGGATCATGTTAAGGAACGATTTGCAAGTACGGCCATGATTATGATCACGGCATTTTCAACCGCGGAGCAGGCTGTCGATGCCATGAAAAAGGGCGCGTACGATTATATAACCAAACCTTTTAAAAACGAAGAAATTCGTCTGGTGGTTGAAAATGCCCTGGAGCGTATGGATTTGCGCCGGGAAAACCTGCAACTCAAAAAAGAACTGGGCCAGCGTTTCTCCTTTGCTAATATTATCGGCAAAAGCAAAGTCATGCAGGGGGTTTATGACCTGATTGAAAAGGTATCCGCGAGTAAGGTCAACGTTCTTATTACCGGAGAGAGCGGTACCGGCAAGGAATTGGTCGCTCGCGCGATTCACTACAATAGCGATAGGCACGATCGGCCTTTTGTAGCCATATATTGCGGGGCCATTCCAGAAAACTTATTGGAGAGTGAACTTTTTGGTCATGAAAAAGGCGCCTTTACCGGTGCGGTGCAACAGAAGCAAGGCTTGTTCGAAGTGGCAGACGGGGGGACTCTGTTTCTTGATGAAATCGCCGAATTGCCTCCTATGATGCAGGTGAAATTGCTGCGGGTTATTCAGGAACATGAATTTCGCAAGGTTGGCGGCACCCGGGATCTCAAAGTCGACGTACGCCTGGTGGCGGCTACCAATAAAGACCTGGCGCAGGCGGTAACCGAAGACCAATTTCGAGAAGATCTGTATTACCGGCTCAACGTTATTCAGGTTGGATTGCCCCCATTGCGGGACCGCCGGGAAGATATTCCTCTGCTGGTTAGTCATTTTCTGCAAAAGTTAACCCCCGGTTTTAGTACAACGATTCCTGACGGCGTGATGCGGCGATTTCTCGATTATCACTGGCCGGGCAATATACGCGAACTTGAAAATACCGTGGAGCGTTGTGTCGTTCTTGGCGGCAAGGGAGAAATCACCGAGGATAGTCTGCCGCCCCATATGCTTTGTATAAGCGGGACAGGAGATCAGCAACTTACGGAGTTGCCGGAGGAGGGGCTTGATCTCGATGATTATTTAGGGGCTATTGAAAAGGATATCCTCCTCAAGGCTCTGGATCGGACTGGCGGGGTGCGCAAGCGGGCCGCCGAACTTCTCCATATCACCTTCCGCTCCATACGCTATCGTTTGGCAAAATTCGGGATTGAGGCCGAAGGTGGGGACGAACGATCTGGGCTCGGGTGTGACAAATAATGTCAGTTTTCGTTGACGTGTATTGTTCCTAATGTCGTCGAGGAGAGAACCCGAACTTTGGTGTTGCAGCACATGGAGTAAAATAAGGTAATAAAAAACAGTAAGTTGAGTGAAAGTGTTTTGTTTGCCCGGATTTGGCATGTCCAATGCACATACAGAATGTGACTTTGCGAGGCAACCCATAACCGGAAATCGAATGGTCGATTCCGATAATTTAACCACGAAAAGGAGATAAACTATGTTGAAAGAACTTCGTAAGAACGAAAAGGGTTTCACTCTCATCGAACTGTTGATCGTTGTTGCGATCATCGGTATCTTGGCCGCCATTGCCATTCCCCAGTTTGCCGCCTATCGTCAGCGCGCCTTCAACTCCGCCGCCCTGACCGATATTAACAATCTGCAGAAATCCGAAGCTGCTTTCTTTACCGATTGGCAGGTGTTCGGTCACTCTGCCGCTGCAGCAGCAGGTGCTGCGCCTAATGCTGCTACCGCCGCTAACGCCGGTGCCATCGTTACCGGTCCCGATAACGGTGTCGCCGGTAACGTGATCTGGGTCACCGGTAATGCCCAGTCTTTGCAGGCCGGCTTGAGCAACAATGTTGATATGATCGCCCACACCAATGCCGGCGGTGATTCTTTTAACGCCGCTACCAAGCATGTTCAGGGATCCCGTTCCTACGCCGTTGACGCCGATCTGACCGCTACCTACATGGCGGAGGCTACCGTCGGAAACAATCTGGTTGCCGGTGACATTATCAATCCCGTTGCCCAGAATGACGATTTTAATGGTCAAAACAATAATGATGGTAATCCCTTCACCATGATGTAATGATCTTCAGAAATCCTGAAGATCATCTGAAAGTCCCTGTCGTAAGGCGGGGACTTTTTTTATAGTAGTTATATTTTGAATTACAATACAATTTTAGGACATCAGGATATTTAAGGGGTGGTCTTAGGCTTGAATAATGAGGGCTTTTCTGATAAAAATCAGAATTCGGGAGGCGCTATGTCGATGATGTGTGTCAGCTCAAAGAATAACAAAATTGGTGGTTTCTCCCTTATTGAACTGGTCATCGTTGTTTTTATCCTCTCTGTTTTGGCAGCGGTTGCTATTCCCAAGTATCGGGAACTTGTGGCCCGTGCCGATAACGGTGCAGCTCTTGCGGATCTCGGACAACACTGCAAACTCGAAGCGGCTTTTATGGGAGACTTTTCACAGTATGGAAGAACCAACAATGCTGCTGCTGCTGCTGCTCATGGAGTCGGGGCGATTTTAATCGGTCCGGCGGACAATACCATGGTTATTGCCTGTCCGGATGGTTATGTCCGAGTGGGGCTGAGCAGTGGCGTCCATTTTTTATCCAATACCCAGGCCGCCAACGGTTCCGGTTTCAGTGCCATTTTTAAACATGTAAGTGGAACACGGATTTATGGTGTTGATAGTGATACTTTCGGTATTTTTCAGATCCCCGGCGTCTCGGGGCAGACCTTGCTGGCATCGGGGGCCAACGTAGCGTCAACTGCTGGTGATGATTTCAGTGCTGCAGGATGGCAGCATTTTTAGCAAAAGTACCCGGTACGGAGAGTTGGAATGGTTATTGTTGATGGGGTATGTAAGACTTTTCGGGAGGGGCTGCGTGGCCGGAAAGTTCAAGCGTTACAGGGCGTAAGTGTCAGTGTACACCAAGGTGAAGTTTTCGGATTCCTCGGACTTAATGGAGCCGGGAAATCCACCACGATTAAAGTGCTGTTAAATCTGATTCGCCCGGATGTCGGTAAGGCTACGATTCTCGGCCGGGATGTCCGGGATCCTTCGGTTAGAAACCGTGTCGGGTTCCTGCCCGAAAATCCATATTTTTACGATTATTTGACCGGCGAAGAATTGCTCTGGTTCGGAGGTCGGGCTTCGGGGGTAGCAAAGAAGGTTCTCAAAAAGCGTATTCCTCTGTTGATGGAGCAGGTCGGGTTGACTGATGCCGGAAAACGGCATTTACGCACTTATTCCAAAGGTATGGTGCAACGCGCAGGCTTGGCTCTTGCCATTGTGCATGATCCCGATGTGGTCATTCTTGACGAGCCAATGAGCGGTTTAGATCCCCTGGGACGAAAAATGGTCGGGGATATGATCCTCAGTCTGAGAGGGGAGGGTAAGACGGTGTTCTTTTCCTCCCACATCCTTAATGACATCGAAAGATTCTGTGATCGCATTGGTATCATTGCCAAAGGGCGTTTACGTCTTACGGGCAAGTTGTCGGAACTTGTTTCGTCCGAGGATACTCTTGAGAGACTTTTTTTGCGCTCTGTTTCTGCAGAGGACGGAGGGCAGATATCATGAAGTCACTTGTACCGTTGATGGTTATCACCTTTAAGGAAGGCATCCGGAACCGCGCTATCTTTGGTATTTTTTTGTTGGCGCTTTCTTTGTTTGCAGCCAATTTTTTGATATGTGGCATGATTATGCAGGAAGTTGGGAAAGTTGCTGTTGATGTTGCCTTGTCAGCGGTTTCCTTTTCCGGGCTTTTATTGGTCTTGTTTGTCGGTATCAATCTTTTGGCGAAAGACCTTGATCGTCGGACCATTTATATGGTCCTGGCGAGGCCAATCTCCAGGGCGCAATACATTTGGGGTAAGTTTTTAGGAATGGCCTTGCTGATCATTGTATCGGTATCCTTTTTGGGAGGAGGGGCTTTGCTTTCCATCGCTTCGGTGAAGTGGGCTTATCCAAGTTATTTTTCGAGGTTCGCCTGGGGTGGTATTTTGTGGGCGCTTGCACTCATTGCTCTTATGCTTATTTTGTTGTCTGCGCTGAGTTTTCTCTTTGCCTCCTTTGCTTCCAGTTCTTTTGTTACCTTGATATTGACGGTTATTAGTTATTTCATTGGCCATGGCGTTGCAGCTATTAAAGTCCTAGTTGAAGCACCGCAGACGGTCGGAATAGAAGTGTCTGCAACCACCGTGCGATTGGTGGAGACGGCTTATTATCTTTTTCCTAATTTATCCGTGTTCGATATCAAGATACAGGCTGCCCATAATCTTCCGCTTTCTCTGATGTACATGTTTTGGATCGTGGTTTATGGGATAATATACTCGGGATTAGCTGTAACGGTAGCCGGGTTTATTTTTTCACGCAGGGAGTTTCCGTGAAGCGCACATTCCTGTTTCTGGTCGTTGTCGCAGCTCTGGGTTACGGCCATGTTTATTCTTTAGCTAATGTCTCTCGGGCTCATTCAGACCTGCCGGTGCCATTGGATCAAGGTTATGTTTTGCCGGGAAACATGCTCAGGGTTTTTGCGGTTGAGTATCGTGGGATCGTGGCAGATTTGTGTTTTTTAAAGGGTTTAGTGGCGTACGGACGAACCCTGGAGGGAGTATCTTCGGATCGTTCCATAGAGTTAGAATGGCAGCGTGTATATAATCTGCTTGACGTGGCAACAGATCTCGATCCTTATTTTTTCGATCCGTACTATTTTGCCAATTCAGCTCTGGCTCGCAATCCTTCGATGGTTCCGATTATCAACGATCTTCTTGTTAAAGGAATGGATGCCCGAGATTGGGATTGGATGATTCCTTTTTATTTAGGGTTTAATTATTTTTACTATTTGAATGATGATTATAGTGCCGTTCAGTATTTGATGGTTGGTGCTAAGCGCCCCGGGGCTCTTTCCTTGCTGGCGACACTTGCGAGCCGGCTTGCATATCGTGGGCACAGGACTGAAAATGCCATTCTTTTTCTGCGTGGCATTATCGTCAAGACCAAAGATAAACAAACGCTTGAACTTTATAAAACCCGACTTGAGGCCCTTGAACAAATCCTTTATCTCGAGAGGGCTGTTGCATATTTCCGTCAAAAACACGAAAGAGAGCCGATGGACCTGAATGAATTGATTCTTCTGGGGGTCATTCCGAAGTTACCGGATGATCCCTACGGCGGGGAGTTTTTTCTGGCGGAAGACGGGTTGATAAAATCTACGAGCGACCTGACCTACAAAAAGGGTAAATATTGATTTTCCCTTTTTGTGGTGAACGAAATGAGTACATTGTCGACGATTTGGGGGGGGTGTAAACATGGATTCTTATTCGGTTGGTGCGGTGGTTTTCCTTTTTGGAACCGTAATCGGGTCTTTTCTCAATGTTTGTATTTATCGGGTTCCTCATGGATTGTCCGTGATTTCACCTTCCTCCCATTGTCCTCAATGCAAGACGCCTATTCGTTGGTATCAAAACATTCCGATTTTCGGTTATTTATTTTTGCGTGGGCGTTGTGCCTCCTGCGGGGTCGGTATTTCCATACGTTATCCCATGGTTGAGGTTTTAACAGGTGTCTTGTTTGCTTTGGTGTGGCATGACCTCAGCGGTCTATTTGTGATCCCTGTCTATTGGTTGTTTGTTGCCTCCATGGTGACGATCTCCTTTATTGACTTGGATCATAAAATTATTCCGGATGTTATCAGCTTGCCGGGGATCGTTCTCGGATTCCTTCTATCTTTCGCCGTTCCTTGGTTAACCTGGCAGGATTCCATTTTGGGTATACTCTTAGGTGGAGGGAGTCTCTATCTCGTTGCGAAGGTTTACTATTGGATGACTCACGTCGAGGGAATGGGTGGCGGAGATGTTAAGTTGCTTGCCATGATCGGTGCCTTTCTTGGATGGAAAGCAATTCTGCCTGTCATTTTTCTGGGTTCGTTATCCGGAGCCTTGGTGGGGGTTCCCCTTATGTTATATAAACGGGCCGGTGGAAAACTAGCGATTCCGTTTGGACCATTTTTGGCTACTGGAGCCGTTATTTACCTGCTTTTGGGGGAACAGCTCATCCAATGGTACATTTCTTTTGCCTTTCCTGAATAACCCACGGGGGCGTCTTCCGGGGTGTTTATCTGTTGAACCGCTGTTTTTAATAACCGATTCTCTTCGATGGATTTTTGTTCTTTCCCCGTTCAGGTTTTTAGATCTGTTGGTAGGTTGCCACCCGCCTCTATTTTAATTCAATTTTAAGCCTTTATGCCATGGTGTGATCCGAGAAAAGGGCTTGTGATTGTCAGTGTTGAATAAGGGTGTTTGATTTCTGATAACGGTGACTTTTAGGAAACGCCCTTGTTCTTTGTGCCGATATATGGTGTTGACTGTTTCTTTTCTTTATCATGTGGTGTGCTTTTCCTTGAATTACGTAAAGATTAATTGAGTTGTTGACACATGAATTTATAATTCTATAATATTGTTTAACTTTTCCTGAGGGGGACCTGATAGATGCGCTGTTGAGGCATCAATCCGTTCCACGTTTGTTGGATATTTAATGGCCTTGTTTTATTTGGTGACATGACAAATGCTATTATGCCGGCAGGTTTCAGTGGTGCATATGGTGGTCATGCCGCCTCGTCAGGGTAAGATTCTGCATGCCATGGTTTCTGAGTATTTAGGTGGTTGTGGTATGCAAGTTGCATGATTGCTTGTTTGTCATTTTGTGGCAACAGGTGTCGGTTGAATGATTGCCTTGTTCTCAATTTATCACGATCGGGGATGTCGAATGTTTTTCGGACTGTTTGGAGCGAGCGAGGATGTCGTCGGTATCGATATCGGTACCAGGTCTATCAAGCTGGTTCAATTGAAGCAGGTGAAGGGTAAATATCAGTTGGTAAATTTGGGGATTGCCCAATTGCCAACCAGTGCCATAGTTGACCATGCAATCATGGATTTGGCAGCCGTGGCTGAATGTGTTCGGAGCCTGGTGGAAAGCCAATCGGTCCAGACAAAAAATGTCGCAACTTCCGTTTCCGGACATTCTGTTATTATCCGAAATATTTTTTTGCCGACGATGAGCGATGATGAGGTTGAAGTCTCCATTGAATGGGAAGCGGAACAGTATATACCTTTTGAGCTTTCTGATGTTAATCTCGATTTTCAAATTCTCGGGCCTGATCCAAAAGATCCATCTCAGATAAAAGTACTGCTTGTTGCAGCCAAAAAAGATTTTATAGATGAATTTCTTTCCGTGTTTAACGAATGTGGATTGAATCCGGTCGTTATGGATATTGATTGTTTCGCCCTCGAGAACGTCTTTCAGGCAAACTATGAGCAGGAGGAGGCTGTTGTCGGACTGATAGATGTTGGATCCAGTTCGATGAATATAAATGTTTTGCACGAAGGTCTTTCCGTTTTTACTCGTGATATACAAGTAGGCGGAAATATGTTCAATGATGAAATCCAAAAAAGACTGGGCCTCAATAGTGAAGAAGCCGAGTTGGTTAAACTCGGTGGAACCATAGAGGAGGTTCAACCCGATGTGGTTGCCGAAATTGTATCCGATTCCATGGAGCAACTAGTGCAAGAGATTCAACGTTCCATTGACTTTTTCGCGGCAACTTCTTCCGATAAGCAGGTTGAAAAGGTCTATCTTTCTGGCGGGGTTGTGAAGACCTCCGGATTGGTCGATGCATTGCAGAAACAGCTGGGGATTCCCGTTGAAATTATGAATCCTTTGCGGAATGTGTCCATAGATGGTGATAAGTTTGATATGGAGTATGTAGAGTCGGTGTTGCCTTTCCTGGCTATCGGTACCGGACTTGCGATGAGGAGGCTTGGCGATAAATGATACGTATTAATCTTTTGCCTGTCAGGGCCGCCCAGAAACGTGCCAGGTTTCAGCGGGAAATTTTCTTCTGTGTTGTTGCCGTTGTTTTTGCTTTGCTGGTGTGTTCGGCTCTTTATGTTCAATCAAGGATAAAAATTGCCGGGGAAAAGGCACTGATTGCGGAATATAATAAGGAGATCGCCAGTCTTAAATCGGTTCTCGGCGAGGTCGCCGAATTTAAAAAGAAACAGACCGAATACCAGGATAAACTGAACGTTTTGGCTGATCTTAAACGGAAAAAAAACGGGCCGATCCATTTGCTGGATGATCTAAATAGGGCCCTTCCCGACAAGTTGTGGCTTGAAAGTTTTCAGGAGGAGTCGGGTGGTGTGAAGATTAAGGGTGTTGGTGTTAGCGAAAAATCTGTGGCTGGTTTCATTACTGCACTGGAGTCCTCTCCTTATTTTCGTGATGTTGATCTTAAAGTTACTAAACAGGTTGAGCAGGATGGGGTGAAGTTACAGTCTTTTGAAATCTACTGTAAACAGGATGCGCCGCCTATTAAAGTTTCCGGGAAGGAAGGTTCAAAGATATGAATCCTAAACTGGACAAGGTTCTTAGCCTTCCGAATTATCAAAAACTTCTTTTGCTGTTGCTGGTCTGTTCTGTTATTTTTGGCCTTTTTTGGCTCGTTGTTTATCAACCGATGGGGAAAGAGCTCGATAGATTGCAAAGGCAAAAAGGAGGGTTAGAGCGGAAGCTTGCCGAGGACAGGCGAATTGCCGATAATTTGCCGAAATTTCGTGCGGAATACGAAAAACTAGAAAAACAGCTTGAGGTAGCCCTTAGGGAGTTGCCCAACAAAAAAGAGATATCTTCGCTTCTGGTCGGAATTTCTTCTCTTGCTAAAAATACCGGTTTGGAGGTCGTCGAATTTAAGCCCTCCGCTCCGGTTCCTCAGGGGTTTTATGCTCAGGTACCTGTCTCTTTAAGATTAAAAGGATCATTCCATGAGATTGCTATGTTTTCATACCATGTCGGAAACATGACTCGCATAGTCAATCTCAGTAATCTCAGGATGGGAAATGCCAAGGTCGAAGATGGTAGAAATTTATTGAGTGTTGAATGTAAGGCGACGACCTTTCAGTTTATCGACACTCCTGTCGATAAGGCCAAAACGGGAAAAAGGAAGGGTAGAAAATAATGATTTGCCGATCATTGTTACTGTCGATTACGCTCGGCATGATTGTTTTGATGGTTTCCGCCTGTGGAAACGATGAAAAGGCCTCAGTGCCGGTTCCTCCTCGGCAAAAAGTTAAAGTTGCCCCGCGTCCTTCGTCGGCAGATGTAAAAGCCGTTGAAGACGAGCAAAAGGCTCCCGCGGGTTATGTTTATGACCCTGCCGGGTTGCGTGACCCTTTTCAAGCTCTGGTTATGATAAGGAAGCCCGTCTTGGATGATGGGCAGCCCTTGACGCCACTTCAGAAATTTGACCTTTCTCAATTCCGACTGAGCGCCATAGTTGTCGGTAAGGAAGAGCCGATGGCTATGGTTACCGCCCCTGGCGGTAAGGCATATGTTCTAAAAAGAGGTGTAAAGATCGGGAAGAATGGAGGCGTTGTGACCAAGATTTCTCCCGACCTTGTGCATGTGGAAGAAAAATATTATGACTTTACCGGTAAATTATCTAAGACGAGTCTTGAACTTGGGTTTATTAAAAAGGCAGGAGATAACTGATATGCGATGTGTGCCGTTTTTAAATGAAGGAAGACGCGTGTTTACCGGTTTGCTTTTGGTTGTCTGGGCGGTTTTTCTGCCGGCATTTGTATTTGCAGAACCGGGCGGAATCGATTCAAACAGGATCGTTTCGGTGGTTCATGACCAAGGTGGGGTGTTGATTTCTACCTCCGGGGCCGTTGGTGATGCTTATTCTGTGTATGATGCATTGGATCCTCTGCGTATTGTCGTAGATATATCCGGTGTGGGGGTCGATGGTCTTGATCCTGAAATTCAGGTTTTCGATGGTGTCGTTGAACAAATCAAGCTTTCTGAGTTTCAGTTGTCTTCCGGTCAGTTGGGGCGGGTGGAAATTTTTTTAACAAAGCCCATGACGTCTGAAGTTGTTTCGACCGAAAATGGAATCAGAGTCGGTTTGAAAGCGAATGCCTCTGGACTTGCCGGGACCAGTGAGGCTGATGTTGCTGTAACGACTCGGTCTTATGAGGAATCGATTCAACAGTCTTCTGTCTCTATGGACGATGCCAAGATTATCGGTAGCGTTCAGGTTGAAACCGGGAAAACAACCGTGATTGCCGATGGTCTTATCGGGAAGGTGAAACATTTTGCCCTTGTCGATCCTGCAAGGCTCGTTGTTGATGTTTATGGTGTAAAAGCCGGTTTTGATGACAAAAGTTTCGGGTTGAATTCGGGCCTTAAAAAAATGAGGGTTGGTGCTTATCCGGATAAATTACGGTTTGTTTATGATGCCGCGGATTCAGGTTTGCCTGCCTATTCCGTTGATAAAGCCGGCAATACTATGACCGTAGCATGGGGAGGCGTTGCCGTTTCAGGAAAACCTGTTCCTGATGCGGTGGCTGCACCTGCTCCGCTGATGGCGACATCCGCGAAAAAGTCCATGTCTGATAAGGTCAGTGTAACTTCCGTCGATTTTCGCGTTGAGGGTCATAAATCTATACTTTCAATAGGCCTTTCCTCTCCTGGAGATATTGTACAGCCGCTCAGCACAGGTAATATCATCCAGTTTGGTATTAAAAGAGCTTCTATCGGTCAGCAGCATCGCCGTACGATTGATCCGTCGGTTTTTCCGACCTCTGTGCGGCTTATAACCCCTTACACTATCAGGAAAAACGGGGGTGATGAAGTACGCTTTGCGGTCGAAATGAAGGAGATGCAGACTTATGAATTGCGTCAGGAAAAAGATGCCCTGCTTTTTATTGTAGATAACGGACATTTTGTCGAGGGGCTGCCTTCAGGGATTCAGCATGAGGTGGTTCCCGTAAATGTGCCTGCCGTATCCGGACAGGGGCTTTTCCCCGGAAATGATATGCCGGAAAATGGAAAGGATGGTATAAAGCCGGATGGTAACGTGCCCCTGCAAATGGATGCTGATACGATTACAATTCAACGTAAAAAAGAATATGTTGGCCAAAAAATATCCCTGGTTTTTGATGATGCTGATATTCGGAATATTCTCCAACTTATCGGTGAAGTCAGTGATTTAAATATTATCGTTGGAGACGATGTTAAGGGAAATATGACGTTGCGTCTCATCGATGTTCCGTGGGACCAGGCCTTGGACCTCGTGCTTGAAATTCGGGAACTCGGCAAGTTACAGGAAGGGAATGTGCTGAGGATTCTTCCTCTCGCTAAAATCAGGCAGATGCAGCAGGAACAGTTTGCTGCTGCCCGCGCCAAGGAGAAACTTGAAGATCTCGTTACCGATTTGATTCCGGTGAGTTACACTGATGTTGAGGGGCTTGTTGAAGCCTGTAAAAAGCGCTTGTCGGATCGGGGCAAAGTTATTGGTGATGTTCGGGATAAAAAGCTGATTGTTACTGATATCCCTTCCGTTGTTGCCGATATTAAGCAATTGGTTCGGCTTTTGGATACACCGGTGCGTCAGGTTTTGATTGAAGCACGTATCGTTGAGGCGAGTGCAACGTTTTCGCGTGACCTCGGGGTTAATTGGGGTATTAGTTATCAACATAATCCTGGCAGCGATGTCGAAGGCAATGACGCAAGTATCGGTATGGGGGGGACCTTGGTAGGTATTCCCGTTTCACCGGGCGAAGTTTCCTCTGGTATCGTCAGTGGATTGACATTTGGACAGGTTGGAGTGGACAAAACAGTTCTTGACTTAAGGCTCGCCGCATTAGAACAGTCTGGACACGGTCGGATTGTTTCAACTCCAAGAGTGTCTACGCTCAATGGTGAAGAGGCTGAGGTTGCTCAGGGTACTGAGATCCCTTATTTGTCTGTTAGCGACGACGGAACCAAAACAGAATTCAAGAAAGCGGAGTTGAGTCTTAAGGTTACGCCTGAAATAAATCCGGATGGTAGTGTCATACTTGAAATTGAGGCTAAAAATGACTCTAGGGGGGCTAATACAGGATTGTCTGAAGCACCCGCTATAGATACCAAACGTGCAACAACAAAGGTTTTGGTTAAAGATGGCGAAACGACCGTCATCGGTGGTATTTTTATCCAGGATAAATCTGAAAGTGACTCCGGCGTTCCTTGGTTGATGAATGTCCCCATTTTGGGCCACTTGTTTAAATCCAAGTCGGTCAGCGAAGAGCGGCGTGAGTTGCTGGTGTTCATCACCCCGCGCATTTTGGACTAGCCAAACGATCCTGATTTCGCTATTCTCTACATCTTGAAAAACTAAAGGACAGGTGTTTTGCCTGTCCTTTTTTATGCTGACAGGATGGATAAATGAACAGGTTGCGTTATTTGACTGCCGGGGAATCTCATGGCCCTTCTTTGACGGCTATTATCGAGGGGATGCCGGCGAATTTGGAATTGAATGAAGGGGATATCAACCGGGACCTTGCTCGCCGCCAGTTGGGGTATGGTCGCGGTGGGCGGATGCTCATCGAGAAGGATAAGGTAAACTTTACCTCAGGTGTGCGTTGGGGCAAGACGTTGGGGTCCCCCATTACCCTTTCCATTCAGAATCGGGATTGGGAAAACTGGGGTAAAAAAATGTCACCCGTGGCCGAGGATTTTGTTGAGGGGATGGCCATTACGCATCCGCGACCCGGCCATGCCGATCTTACCGGAGTGATTAAATATCGGCAGGACGATGCACGCAATATCCTGGAACGCTCCAGTGCGCGGGAGACCGCTGCCAGGGTTGCCGTGGGGGCTCTCTGTAAAAAATTTCTCGCCGATCTTGGTATGTCCGTTCTGGGTTATGTCTCTGAGCTCGGCGGGGTTTGCGCCGATGCTTCTCTGGAAGATTACCACGAACGATTTGCCCTGAGTGAGGAATCCCCTTGCCGGACCTTCGATGCCGAGGCGGAACAGCGCATGATTAAAGCTATCGACCGGGCCAAGGAAGACGGCGATTCCCTGGGAGGTGTTGTCGAGGTGGCAGTCCTGGGGGCGCCGGTAGGGCTTGGAAGCTATGTGCAGTGGGACCGTCGACTGGACGGGCGCTTGGCCTATGCCATGATGAGCATTCAGGCTTTCAAGGGCGTCGAAATCGGTCTCGGATTCGAAGCCGGACGCCGTCCCGGTTCTCAGGTGCATGATGAAATATTTCATCAGGGCGATGAGTTTGTACGGAAAACCAACCGGGCAGGTGGTCTTGAAGGCGGCATGACCAACGGCGCTCCCATTATCGTTCGGGGAGCCATGAAGCCGATTCCCACCTTGTATCAGCCGTTGCAGACCGTTGATTTTCGCACTAAAGACGCCTTCGCTGCCGTGGTGGAGAGGTCGGATGTGTGTGCTGTTCCGGCTGCCGCTGTTGTCGCGGAGGCCGTTGTCGCTATCGAAATGGCCCAGGCTATGCTGGAGAAGTTTGGCGGAGATGCCATGGAGGAGGTTAAACAGAATCTCCAGGCTTACGGCGAATATGTCCAGCGCTTTTAAAATACCTTTGCATCGGCATGGATGATCTGTTTCCGCGAGGCCCACGAAGAAACTCTCTTTAAAGTTTGTCCGTAGGTTGCTCCAGGCGATTTTATGGAGTTTTTACAATGAAATTAAAAAGAATGGTTGTCGGGCTTGGTGAACGCAGTTATCCCATCTGGATTGGCGGGGGAATATTTTCGCGACTTCCTGAAGCTTTGCAGGAAGTGAACTTCCCTAAAAAAATCGCCGTAGTTTCCAACCCTCTGGTGCAATCCCTGTATGGGCAAGCGCTGGCCGATGCTTTGCAATCCAGCGGTTATGATCACCACTTCATCAGCATTCCGGATGGCGAGGAACACAAGAACTGGACAACCCTGCAGACGATTTACGATGGGCTGATCGCCAAGGGGTTTGATCGCCATTGCGGTCTCATTGCCCTGGGTGGCGGGGTTACGGGAGATATGGGCGGTTTCGCCGCAGCTACCTTTTTGCGCGGGATCCCATATATCCAGGTGCCGACCACGTTGCTGGCTCAGGTTGACAGCTCTGTAGGCGGAAAGACTGCCATTAATCATCCTCAAGGTAAAAACCTTATCGGAGCCTTTTATCAGCCGCGGCATGTTCATATCGATGTCGATACCCTGCAAAGTCTCGATGCGCGTGAGTTTGCCACAGGGATGGCTGAAGTTATAAAATACGGCATCATCAAGGACAAGGCCTTTTTCGATTGGCTCTACACGCACCGTGAAGCTTTGCAAAGGCGGGATACCGAAGCCCTGATTAGCGCTGTAAAGAGAGCTTGCCAAATTAAAGCTAATATTGTAGAAGTTGACGAAAAAGAACAGGCTTTACGGGCTATTCTGAATTTCGGTCATACCTTCGGACATGCCATCGAAAACTTGTCTGGATACCAGACATACCGGCACGGTGAAGCCGTCGCCATCGGAATGATGGTCGCAGCGCACGTTTCCCGGCGCATGGATTTATGCACCGCAGATGAAGTGGGAGCTATAGAGCGGCTTTTACAGGTTTTCGATCTCCCCGTTACCCCTCCGGATTATTCTCTTGAAGCCTACCTTGAGGCCATGCAAAGGGATAAAAAGGTTCAACAAGGTAAACTGCGGTTGGTTCTGAACAAAGGAATAGGCGATTGTCTGGTGCAGGAAATCGACGCTCCGGCTATGTTGTTTGCCGAGGCTTTGAAACAGTTTTAACAACGTAATCAGGTGGAATGATGACAAAAGAAGAGGCAACAAAGCTGCTTGGAAAGATTGCCGGGTATCTGGAAATCGTTCAAAAGGATCCCCATTCCACGTCCTTTGTCCCCCTTAGCGATGCATATTGCAGCCTGGGCATGCTCGAAGAAGCTCTGTCTGTCGCGCGTCAAGGGATTGAGGCCTTGCCTTTTTTCGGTCCCGGTTACGTCGTTCTGGGGCGCGCCCAGATGCAATACGGCGAACTCGATAATGCCGAGCGGTCTTTTCAGAAAGCTTTGGATATCGATCCGCAAAGCGTTGCTGCACTTAAAAATATGGCCAAGCTGTATGTGTTTCGCGGAGAGCGGGAACAAGCCTGCGGACTTTTGGCCCGTGCCGTTGATTCTACGCCGGAAGATCCGGTTCTGGCCAATCTGCACAAATCCCTGCTGACGGCGGCCAACGCACCCGAACCTGTCAGCGCGACCGCCAGTTGTTCGGATACCTCTGAGCACACGGCTCCCTTCGCCACCGCTACGGTTGCGGATCTGTATGTACGGCAGGGCCATTTGGAGCAAGCCAGGGATATCTATCGGCAACTGCTGCAGGCGCAACCTGACGATGTCTCCCTGGAACAACGTCTTACCCATGTGGAGACACTGCTGGCCGAACAACCGGTTCCCGAAAGCGCTATAGAGAGCGCCGCGCCGGATTTCGTCGATGAGAGTTTTCACGTTGATTCTCGGAGCGATGTCGTTGCCCTGCTGCACAGATGGTTACAGGCTATCCAGGTAAGGAGAGAGCATGTTCAAAAACATTCTGCAGGACATTGTTGAACAGTCCGGTGGCGGTATCAGCTCGGCGGTGATGGGATATGACGGTATTGCCATCGACCAGTATGAAAAGCCTTGCGAGGGCATCGATCTGCAGTTGATAGCCGTCGAGTATGCCAATGTGCTTAAGGAAGTCAAAAGGACGGTGGAGATTCTCGAAACCGGGGATATGGAAGAAGTTGCCATTCGCACCGAGCGATTTACCGTTCTGATCCGTGCCTTGACGGACGAATATTTCGTCACTTTGACTTTGGGGCGTAATGGTAATTTTGGCAAGGCTCGCTATATGCTGGCAAAAGAATCCTTTCGTCTTCGCGAGGCGTTGGCATGAAGTCAGCCGCTTGTGACCATACCTGTAGACCTTTGCAGGATGTTCCGGCTGCCTTTGAACTTCCTACCTGTGCGTTTCATCTTTTACCTATCGAAATTCGGAAATTTTCCCCACCATGTTTTGCGTACAGGTTTCATGATCGTGATTTCAATTTCAGTTCCGGAACCGTCGGAATTCATCGCGGTTGACGAGAACTCTGCAACTGAGCCCGCCGGAGATATTGAGTGCCAAGCGACTTTGTGCTAAAAAGCAGAATTCCTGCGCTGCGTCAACTGCTGCGGTCCAACCGGTTGAGCGCGGCACTGCTCATGGATACCCCGAGTCTTCGCTACTTTTGCGGATTCAGCGGTTCCGACGGAGCTTTACTGGTTAGTGAGGATACGGTTGTCTTTCTGACCGATTCCCGTTATACCAGCCAGGCACAACAGGAAGTTACGGCAGACCGGATCGTCCAGCATGGTGGTAAGATTGAGGGGATTGCCGCGTTGCTGGACGAGTGGCGCGTCACCTCTATCGGTTTTAATGCCGATGCCTTGAGCTGTGCTACTCTTGAATCGTTGCGTGCCAAATGTTCGTCTGCTTGCCAGTGGCATCCGTTGCCGGGGACGTTCAGGGGCCTGCGGGGCATCAAAGATGCCGATGAAATTGTCGCCATGAAACAGGCGGCGCGTATTGCCGGCGAGGCTTTCGAGGAAATTAGGCCGCAGATTCGCCCGGGGGCGGTGGAACGTGAATTGGCCCTGGCCCTCGAGTTTGCCATGCGTCGTCGTGGCGCCGAGGAAAAATCCTTTCCGTTTATCGTCGCTTCCGGAGAGCGGGGTGCGCTGCCGCATGGTGTGGCCAGCGACCGGCGTTTGGAGTATGGCGAACTGGTTACTTTCGATTTCGGTGCACGGTGGCAGGGGTATTGTTCCGATGAAACGGTTACCCTTGCCCTGGGGAAGGTATCGCCGCGATTGCGTGAAATTTACGATACGGTTTTTCAGGCTCAGCAATCGGCTTTGAACGCTATCAAACCGGATGTGGCTTTGAAGGATATCGACCAGGTCGCCCGATCCTATATCGACCAATGTGGGTACGGCGAATACTTCGGTCATGGTCTGGGCCACGGCGTCGGACTTGAAGTGCATGAATTCCCCGTTGTTTCACCGCGTTCCGAGGATGTCGCACGAGAAGGTATGGTTTTTACTGTGGAGCCTGGTATTTATGTGCCGGGATTGGGAGGGGTGCGGTTGGAAGAAACCGTGCTTGTTACGGCCGATGGCTACCAACGCCTGACGGCCATCTGCAAAGATTTTCCCTCAATTGTCGTTTGAAATGGATGAAGTCATAACGACTGCAGGACCCGGGAGGAACAACCAAAGCTGCAGTTGGTAACTTTTCAATTGGTACAAGGAGATTAGCTCTTATGGATATCAAAGACCTCAGAACCCTGATCAAGATGGTAACCGCCACCGATATCAGTGAATTCGAATGGGAGCAGGGAGAGGAACGCATCGTTATCCGGCGCGGTCAGATCGTTGAGGCCGTTCCCGCCGTTGCTGCTGCACCGGCCATCTCGACTGTGCCTGCGGCTCCTGCGGCAGCCGCTCCTGCGCCTGTTGCCGTTGCGGAAGCCCCTGCCGAGGAAACTACCGAGGACGGGTATGAGACCATTGTATCGCCGATTGTCGGTACCTTTTATCGGTCTCCGTCTCCCGATTCCGAGCCGTATGCCGAAGTCGGCAGCGTTCTGGAAAAGGGGCAGACTCTGTGTATCGTTGAGGCCATGAAGCTCATGAACGAGATCGAGGCCGAGTTTAAATGCCGGATCGTCAAAATTCTCAAGGAAAATGCCCAGGCTGTCGAGTATGGGGATCCGTTGTTTCTGGTTGAGCCCGTTTAAATCGAATGCCTGTTCGTGCTTTACGGGCAAACGTCCACTCCGTTCATGGCCAGACATGCGGTTGTGAGCCCATGTACGGGGCAAAGCGCTATACAGGCGCATTTTAATCAGCCTCTACGTTATCCGCCGCCCGTGGCGGATTGCACCAGGAGACGTTATTCCCATGTTTCATAAGATACTTATTGCCAATCGCGGCGAAATCGCCCTACGCATTATCCGTGCCTGTAAAGAATTGGGCATCAAAACCGTCGCCGTGCATTCCGATGTCGATGGCGAATCTCTGCACGTGAAGCTGGCCGATGAAAGCATCTGCATCGGACCTGCCGCCAGCGGGGACAGCTATCTGAATATCAAAGCGATTATCAGTGCCGCCGAGGTTACCGATGCTGCCGCCATTCATCCCGGTTACGGTTTTCTCGCCGAGAATGCCGAATTTGCCGAGATTTGCGAAGAATGCGGCATTACTTTCATCGGCCCGTCTCCGGAAAACATGCGCCTGATGGGCGACAAGATACGAGCGCGGCAGACCGTTACCAAGGCCGGCGTTCCTATTTTACCCGGTACCACCGAAGGTGTCGGAACCATCGATCAGGCTCGCCAGATCGCCGAAGAAATCGGTTACCCGGTGATCATCAAGGCGACGGCCGGTGGTGGTGGCCGCGGAATGAAAGTCGTCCATTCGCCCGCTTCTTTGGCTAATGCATTTGCCGCGGCACGGTCCGAAGCCCAGGCCGGTTTTGGTAATCCGGAAGTCTATATCGAAAAATTCTGCGAAAATCCGCGCCACGTCGAAGTGCAGATTCTGGCCGACAAACATGGCAACGTCGTCCACCTTGGAGAACGTGACTGCTCCATTCAACGTCGTCATCAAAAGCTCCTTGAAGAGGCTCCTTGCCCGGTTCTGACGGAAGAACAACGCAAGCGCATGGGCGACTGTGCCGTTGCCGCGGCCAAGTCTTGCAATTACTCCAGTGTCGGCACCATGGAGTTTTTGCTCGATGGTAACGGTGATTTTTATTTCATGGAAATGAACACCCGTGTTCAGGTCGAGCATCCGGTTACCGAGATGGTTACCGGTGTCGATATCATCAAGGAGCAGATCCGTTCCGCCGCAGGGTTGCCGCTGGCTTACAAACAATCGGATATCCAGATTAAGGGTCACGCCATCGAGTGTCGTATCAATGCCGAGCATCCTTTCAAGTTCATTCCTTCGCCCGGCAAGATCGACGGTTATCACACCCCCGGCGGGCTCGGCGTGCGGGTCGACAGTGCCGTCTACGATCAATACACGGTACTGCCGCATTACGATTCCATGGTTGCCAAACTGATCGTGCATGCCGATAACCGTGATGAAGCCATCCGGCGCATGGCGCGTGCCCTTGACGAATACATTATCGGCGGGATACGCACCACCATCCAATTGCACAAACGCATCATGCAGAACAAAGAATTCAAGGAAGGGGCCGTCAATACCGGATTTATGGAACGTCTGGTATTCTGATTCACGGTTCGGGAATTTAGACGGATATACTGGCGCGGGCCGGGCGGCAAGCCCGGCCTTCGTCGTTTGGAAGTACTTTCGATAGGGAGCTGATATGAGGTGTATTTACATGGCCTTTGTTCTTGTGTTGCTGGCGGGGTTTCCGGTAGCGGCGCAGCCCCCTGCCGATACCTTCTCGCCATCAGGAGCGTCGGTGCCGACACTGACCTTGAACGATGTCTTGCGGATGGCCCTGGAACGCAACCTCGATTTGCAGGCTCAGCAGTACGATACCCGTGCCGGTGACGCCGAAGTCAGCAAAGCCTACGGTCTCTACGATCCCGTTCTCGATCTTGCCTACGCTGAAGGGGAGAGCCGCCAGCGACTTAACCTGCAATTTTACAGCGCTCAGTCCAGGGAACGTTACCGGCAATTCGATCTTGGACTTACTCAGAAAATTCCCACCGGTGCTGATCTGAGTCTCGAATTTACCAATTTACGCTCCGATCAGGATCCTGCTCCGGGCATGAATCCTTCCTACGAAGGGGAACTTACCTTCAGTTTGGTACAGCCCCTGTTGAGGGGTTTTGGTAGTACCGTCACCGAACAGGATATTCTGTTCGCCGTCAAAGACCGGGATATTTCCATAGAAGATCTGCGCGAAAGCGCCTTTCTGGTGCTGGCCGATTCCCGGGATACTTTTTTCGAGGTGTTACGGTTGCGTGATAACGTACGTTATCGTGAGGCATCCGTGGCCCTGGCCGCCAGTCTGCTCAAGGAAAACCGGGCCAGGGTCAAGGCCGGGGTTTTGCCCCGAGTCGATGAGCTGGAGGCCGAATTCGGCCTTAAACAACGGGAACGGGATTTACTGGATGCGCAGCGCGAATACCGGGATGGGCTCGATGGCCTGGCATTGCTGCTCGATCTGAAAGCCCCTATTGCTTTAGTCGATGGGCAGCCCGGGATTCCAGAAATCCACCCTGACCTGTCCGAAGGCTACGCCGAAGCCCTTGCCAAACGCCCCGATGTGCAACGCCGATTGCGCACCATCGAACGTCTGGAACTGCAAAGTCGCATCGCACGCAATGAGCTTCTACCGGCCCTGGATCTGGCCGCCAGCTACGGTCACAAAGGACTCGGGCGGGATTATAGCGATAATCTTCGCGACCTCGGTTCCAATGATTTTCGCAATTGGGAGGTCGGGTTGACCCTTTCCTATCCGCTGGGCAACCGCGAAGCCCGCCACGAATATCGGCGCAGCGAATTCGAACGCAAGGGCCGGGAGGCCCAGCTGGGCCAGTTGAAGAATCAGGTGCATACCGAAGTGCAGGCCGCTATCCGGTTGCTTGGTGTGAGCCGCAAAAAGATCGACGTTTCCGCCAGTCAATTGGCCTTTGCCGAGGAAAAACTACGTACCTTGCTCAAACGCAAGGAGGTCGGGCTGGCCACCACCCGGCAGGTGCTGGAAGGCGAGGAGGATTATGCCTTGGCGCAGACCGATCAGGCGGCTGCCTTATCCGATTACAATAAGGCCGTGACCGAATATTATAAAGTGACCGGACAACTGCTGGACCAGGAACATGTGCGGTTTGTCGATGAATTCAAGAACGAATCACAGCCCCTGCTCCAATACAAGCCATGAGTCTGCGAGTCGGTCACATCGCATACGCCAACTGTGTGCCTTTTTTTCATTATCTCAGCGAATGCGGCTTTGAGGGTGACATTTATCATGGCGTACCATCGGAACTGAATTCCCTGCTGGCCGAAGGCCGCATCGACCTCAGTCCCTCGTCCAGTTTCGAATATGGAAAGAACTGGCGCCGCTACAGTCTGCTGCCCGGCGTTTCGATCAGCTCCTGCGGACCGGTGCAAAGCGTTCTGCTGTTCACATCCCGCCCCTTGCATACCCTCAACGATGTTCCCGTCGCCCTGACCGGCGAATCGGCCACCTCCATCAATCTGCTGCGGCTGCTGTGTCTGGAATTTTACGGCTATCGCCTTTGCGAAAGACATGATGCCGAAAGCACCGTTGAGGAGATTATCGCTACAGGTGGTTCGGGCTTGCTTATCGGCGATCGCGCTCTTAAAGCCGCGCAGCAGACAACTGCAGCCTATGTGTATGATCTAGGGGAACTCTGGTGGCGCCATACCGGCCTGCCATTCGTTTTTGCCCTATGGATAGTGCATCACGATGCCGTCTTACTCAAACGACAGGCCCTGGCGCGTTTCAACCATCAACTGCAAGCGTCCCTTCAGCGCGCGTTATCCGACCTTGAACGACTTGCCCGTTGCAGTCAGGAGGCATCCTGGATGGGGGTGGACAAACTTGCCGCTTATTGGCGAACCATGTCCTACACTTTTACCGATCAGCACCGCCAGGGGTTGGAAATGTATTTCCGGTTGGCGGTTAAACACCAGCTTCTTAAAGAAATACCACGCCTTGACTTTATGGAATGGGTCTTTTGAGTTGACGCGTTGAGGCGAATCCACTAGAATCGGTAGCCGTTTCAAAAACAAGCCCGGGTGGCGGAACTGGTAGACGCAAGGGACTTAAAATCCCTCGGCCGTATGGCTGTACGAGTTCGATTCTCGTCCCGGGTACCAAATGATAACAGGGAGTCAGCCTTTTTGGTTGACTCCCTGTTTCTGTTTTATCTATGCAAAAATTTGTTTAGAGTACCTTTGTTGGTGCCTTAAGTCATCTTATAGGGGGCAGTGTCATTACCCATAAGGAACGTCTGTCCAGCCTACGGCATACGGCATGATGCTTTTGATCCGGATGTCTTGGTTCAGCGTGAATTGGAGAATCGCTCCGTTTGAGTTAGACTATGCGAACGGAGAAATTAACCATGCGAAAACAACGTAAAAATTACACCGGCAATGAGAAGGTTGCTATTCTCAAGCGGCATCTTGTCGATCAGATACCGGTCTCGGATCTGTGTGACGAATATCAGCTTCAACCCACGGTTTTCTACCGTTGGAAGAAGGAATTTTTTGAGAAAGGCGCTGTCGCATTCGAAAAGAGCAACTCTCGCAAAAAGACCTCTGATGAAAAACGGATCGCTCAACTCGAAGCCAAATTGCAGACCAAAAACGAAGTCCTCTCTGAGTTGATGGAAGAGCCTTATTTGTAGGTAGGAATGTTTGTGCCAGGAGCATTTGTCCATGCCCGCACTGGGATTTAAGGGAAAGCAGTTCGTCTACTCCCATCACCAGAGCGCTCCCTTCCGTGAGCTGAAGATGGATGCCGATAAATCCTTCCCTGTGACGAGCCGGGAACCGTTGCTGGATGACGGCCGGATCATGGAAGGTTCGTGGGCGCAGGAATTGGCCAAAACGGGGCTTGTGTAGGTACGTTGCTTCGGCCGAGTGAGGCTGGTCGAGCGGCATGACCGATGCAGGTCCGAGACCGACCATTAAAAACCAGAAGGAAAAAACGCAAGAAATGTCCCGGTTTTCCCGGAGGGAGTGTGACATGGCCGTTCAATATCACTATGGGGAATTTCCTCCCGAAGAACTTGACTGGAAACGCCTTATCCCCGTCATCGGTCCGGCAAGCATGGCGGTGGCGCGGTATGATGGGACCTTATCCGCCGTTCCCAACGCGAGTCTTCTGCTGAGTCCTCTCATTACTCAGGAAGCGGTGCTCTCCTCGCGTATCGAAGGGACGCAGACGACCATGGGCGAGGTTCTCGAGTATGAGGCGGAGGGCGAAAGCAGAGCGATCGAGCCTGGGAAAAAAGCCGATATCCAGGAGGTATTGAATTACCGCCGGGCTCTGAACGCGTCCGTGAAGATGATGGAGGACCTGCCGCTGTGCCAGCGGATTATCAGGGAAGCGCATCGGGTTCTTCTCGATGGCGTAAGAGGGCAGGGAAAAGATCCGGGGGAATACAGGAAAAATCAGAACTGGATTGGTCCCCACGGTTGCACCCTCGAAGAGGCGCGCTTTGTCCCGATATCCCCCGACCGCCTCCCGGATGGCATGTCGGCCTGGGAGCGGCATATCCATGCCGAGGCGCAGGATCATTTGGTACGTCTGGCGATCCTGCATGCCGAGTTCGAGGCACTGCATCCCTTCCACGACGGGAACGGCCGCCTGGGGCGCATGATGGTTCCCCTCTACATGTTCGAGAAGGGACTCATCAGCGGCCCCATGTTTTATATCAGCGCCTATTTCGAGGCTCACCGTGATGAATATTACGACCGTTTGCTGGCGGTCTCCCGGGATGGAGCCTGGACGGACTGGTGCCTTTTCTTCCTGGAGGCGGTTCGTCAGCAGTCGGAAGAGAATCGGCACAAGGCACGTGCGATCCTGGGCCTTTACGAAGGGATGAAGCCGCGGTTCACGGAGATCACCCGATCTCAGCATGCTATCAACGCCTTGGACCGGATTTTCTCTCAACCCATTTTTAGTAGCGGAACTTTCATTGAAGCATCCGGCATTCCCGTGGCTACGGCCAGGCGCATTCTCCGGGAGCTTCGGGAGCATGGTGTGTTGGATGTGTTACTTGAATCGAGCGGGCGCAGGTCGGCCGTCTACGTTTTTCCCGAGCTGTTGAGGATTACCGAGGGACGTTGATTTTGTCGGTCATGTATGTATCACAACGAATTTTGTCGATCACTTTTCACAGAATGTGATCGACAAGACAACTTGTTGTGAATCCGTGAACGACAAATTATGGAGAGGGTGCTTGAGCGAAAAGCAGTTCAGCTTTTTCCATTATCAGGTAGACGTCCAAGCCGGTATACGAAATGTCTTCGGCGGGTCTGAGCCTGAGCGATTCCCTCACAATTTCAGCAAAGCGAAGGTCGAATCCGTCGCCCTGAATGACTTGGGCAACAGCTCCTTTCCCCTTATCGTCACCGGCTTTACTATCCTCGATTATGTCATCGACTTCATCTCCGACCTTCCGACCGTTATTGCCAGTGAAACTGCCAGGCTTTAACAGATAAAAGGGGGTGGCGGATAATTGGCGTTTCATCATAGCTTTCGAGCCAAATCCTCGGCCCGGAGATGCGTATAGCGCTTCAGCATAGTGAGAGTTTTGTGCCCGGTGATTGACGATATCTCCATGGTGTCGAGGGTACCGCGTTCAAAGAGCCTGGAAGTTGCCTCGTGCCTCAAATCGTGAAATCGAAGGTCCGTCAAGCCGCCGCGCTTCACCGTGACTCTCATCCGGTCCGTAATCTGATCTTTTGAAAGTCCGAATACCCGACCTTCTTTGCCAAGTTTCCGGCCTTGCAACCTCAAAATGGCCACCGCTCGACGCGACAGCGGCACCGTCCGGGCATCGCCGTTTTTTGTTTTCGGCAGGTGTGCCGTGCGCTTTTTCAGATCGATTTCCGGCCAGACCAGAGAGGCGATCTCTTCCCGTCGCATGGCTGTTGCCAGCGCGAAAATGATGACAGGTTTCAACTCATCGTGGGCGGCCTTCAGGAGTTTCTCCTCCTCCCCTGGTTCAAGCCTCCTGGTCCGCGCAGTGCCACGAAGGGAAGGGCGGCGTACCGCTTCAACCGGGTTGCGAAGCGATTCCATTCCCCATTCCTGCCGAGCGTGCTTGAAGAGCTGGGAAATCAGGGCCAAATTTAAACGGATGGTATCGGGTTTTGATCCCTCCTTTTCTGCGAATTTTCACTAACCAACGTTTTCCCCGTTTGGTTATGCTAGCCATGTTTCCTCCAGGCCGATTTGTCCCAAATTTGTCCCATTTGGAAAATTAATAGATGTTATTGTTTAAGAAAAACCTTATGCTGTAAACCCTTACAGAATAAATAAATACAATTATTTAGGGACTTAAAATCCCTCGGCCGTATGGCTGTACGAGTTCGATTCTCGTCCCGGGCACCAAAAAATAACAGGGGGTTAGCCGTTTCGGTTGACTCCCTGTTTTTGTTTGAACATGCCTATTTTAGGCCACGGTATCGTCTATTGTACATATGTAGGGTCGATGATTTTTTTGTTTGCGGGAATAGATTTCAGGGGTTAGTCTGGATCGGGTGGAAAAAGAAACAGTTAAAGTAAAATCCCCATACTCCTCAGGAAGGACAGCATGTTTTTCGTTGATAAGCCATACGTTTCGGAATTCGTCAAAAAAACCCTCAGGGAAAATAACTTACCGGTGGTGGGCACTTCTGTAGCGAAGAGTCTGGAACTCGATGCCGGATCGGTCCTGCTTTCGGAAGAGGAGGCGATTGAACGAGCGCGTCGGCAGAACCATCCGATTTTATATGCCACCTCTGAAAATTGCATCGGCTGGATGGCCAGACATCTTTCCTTTACAGATATTCCTGCCAAAATCGAGCTATTCAAAAACAAGGTGAAGTTTCGTGAAATGACGAGGCCGATTTTCCCTGAGTTCTATTTCAGGGAAATTCCCATGGATGATCTTGAGAAGATACGCTTTGAAGATCTGGTGGTACCGTTCATTATCAAACCTGCTGTCGGGTTTTTCAGCATGGGGGTGCACAAGGTTGCAAATCATGGGGAATGGGTTGCCGTTATGGCAGCGATAAAGGCAGAGATGGAAAGAACCCGCGGATTATACCCTGAAGAGGTGATGGATAGCCGTTCGTTTATCATCGAAGAGTGCATCGAGGGTGAGGAGTATGCTATCGATGCCTATTTTGATGCTGATGGAAAGCCCGTTGTATTGGGTATCTTCAAACATGTGTTTTCTTCGGGGTACGATGTCAGCGACCGGGTCTATGTTTCCTCTAAAAGCATCATTGAGGAAAATCTTGTTGGGTTTACGGAGATCCTGGGCAAAATCGGCACAATGGCAGGGGTAAGGAATTTCCCTGTGCATGTCGAAGTCAGACGAACCGATGAGGGGCGCGTGTTGCCCATCGAAGTCAATCCCATGCGCTTCGGTGGCTGGTGCACGACCGCGGATATGACGTTCTGTGCCTATGGATTTAACCCCTATCTATATTATTTTGCCCAGCAGCGGCCTGATTGGGATGCTATTTTGCGGGGAAAAGACGGTAAGCTTTTCAGCATTATCGTGTTGGATAATGCCTCCGGCATCGAGGCAAAGGATATCTCCTGCTTCGATTACGATAGACTTCTTACCCGGTTTGAATGTCCTCTTGAATTGAGGAAAATCGACTACAGGGAATATCCGGTTTTCGGATTTCTGTTCACGCAAACCCGAGAAAGCAATTTTGCCGAACTTGAACGGATTTTGATATCCGATTTAAAGGAATTTATCAGGACCTGACACGCCTTTGTTTGGCATTGTGTCGAAAGCTGCAAAAAGGCTCAGTCCATTTCGACTGAGCCTTTTTACATGCCTGCGCTTATGTGGTGTTAATTGGTCAACGACTGAATCGGCGCCGGTATCTTACCGCCACGGGCGATGAAGGTTTCGGAACTGAAATTGTGTACCGGCATAACCGGGGCGCTGCCGAGCAGGCCGCCGAATTCGACCATGTCTCCCACCTTGGTGCCGGGGGCGGTGATGACGCGCACGGCGGTGGTTTTTTTGTTGATCATGCCGATAGCCATTTCGTCGGCAATGATGGCCGAGATGGTGGCGGGCGATGTATCGCCGGGTACGGCGATCATGTCGAGGCCTACGGAGCAGACACAGGTCATGGCTTCGAGTTTGTCCAGGGACAGGGAGCCTCTCTGGACGGCTTTGATCATGCCCTGATCTTCACTGACGGGGATGAATGCTCCGCTGAGTCCGCCGACGGAGGACGAGGCCATGGCCCCGCCTTTTTTCACGGCATCGTTGAGCAGGGCCAAGGCGGCGGTGGTGCCGTGGGTGCCGCAGCTTTCCAGACCCATGGCTTCGAGGATGGCGGCGACGCTGTCGCCGACCGCCGGGGTAGGCGCCAGCGACAGGTCGAGGACGCCGAACTGGGCATCGAGCCTGCGGGCCACTTCGCGGCCGACCATTTCGCCCATGCGGGTAATTTTGAATGCGGTCTTTTTGATGCACTCGGAGATGTCGCCCAGCGCCGGATTTTGCAGGGCGCGGACCGCGGAATTGACCACGCCGGGACCACTGACGCCTACATTGATGACGCAATCCGGTTCGCCGATGCCATGGAACGCACCGGCCATGAACGGATTGTCCTCGGGAGCGTTGGCAAAGACTACCAGTTTGGCGCACCCCAGTCCGTTGGAATCACGGGTCAGCTCCGCCGTCTGTTTGATGATATGACCCATTTTGGCCACCGCATCCATGTTGATGCCGGCCTTGGTGGTCGCCACATTGACCGAAGAGCAGACCTTCTTGGTGGATGCCAGAGCCTGCGGAATGGAATTGATGAGACTGAGGTCTCCCGGCGTCATGCCTTTTTGCACAAGAGCGCTGAAGCCGCCGATAAAATCGATGCCCGTTTCCTGCGCGGCCCGGTCGAGGGCCTCGGCTACGGAGCTCAGATCCTCTTCCTGGCAGGCCTCGGCCACGATGGCGATGGGAGTGACGGAGATGCGTTTGTTGATGATGGGAATACCGTACAGGTTCTGGATATCCTCGGTAGTGGCAACCAGCTTCTCGGCGCAGCGCATGATGCGGGTATAGACCTGCTCATTGAAAACCTTGATGTCGGGGTGGCTGCAGCCGCGCAGGTTGATGCCCATGGTGACGGTTCTGATATCCAAATGTTCGTTGGTCACCATTTTGATGGTTTCGAGGATTTCCTCCGGATGGATAAGCATGGCTGGTCTCCTCAGATCCTGTGCATGAAACGAAAGGCGTCTTCATGCTGTACGATGACCTGTACACCCAACTCCTTGCCGATATTGGACATGGCTTCCTGGAAGGCTGTCAGGTCAAAGTTTTCGGATGTAACTTCAGCCAGCATGATCATGGTGAACAGATCGTTCATGATGGTCTGGCGGATATCGGCGATATTCACGCTATGCTCGGCCATGATCTGGGTGATGCCCGCCACGATGCCTACTCTGTCCAGACCGATCACTGTAATGACGAAACGACTTGATGACATGGGTTTTCCTTTTCCGGATGATAGCAATAACTATAAGCTTTAACCGTGTTTCCTGTTTGAGCCACGGGATGAAGCGGTATGCGGGCAAGAGGAGTCTCGCCGACAAAACCTCGCAAATGCATAAGTATGGCTACAAAGCGGTTTCAGGTCAAGATCAGGTTCATATCGGAGGGATTTTTATTCTTTTCAAACCTGTTTATGTCAAGTTATGCTCGCATCGTTACATTTCATCTGATATTTTGGGTATCGAAAAGGACCACCGGGTTTCGTTTCCGAAACCTGCTCCGACCGCAGATGATTTCATCCCGCCATGCCTAATCAGTGGTTTGTTGCCCGGCCGGTTGTCTCGCGACCTTCTTGTGAACGCATGGTCCCCTTGTCATTACATAATGCTTGCTTCGCACTGGGAATATTATGACCGATTCAATAAATCAGACTTTGTTGATGGGTAACGAGGCCATCGCCAGAGGACTTCTGGAGGCCGGCTGTTCCGTGGCGGCCGCATATCCCGGGACTCCCTCCACCGAGGCGATGACTGCCCTTATCCGCTTGCAGCCGCAAGCAGATCCGGCTTTACACGTGGAATGGTCGTTGAACGAGAAAATCGCCCTGGAGGTTGCCCTGGCGGCCAGTTATACGGGCAAGCGTTCGGTTGCGATTATGAAACAGGTCGGTTTGAATGTGGCCGCCGATCCATTCATGCGCGCCGCCTATCTGGGCGTTGTCGGCGGTTTACTGCTGGTCGTGGCTGACGATCCCGGCCCTCATAGTTCGCAAAATGAACAGGACTCACGCTTTTTTGCCCAATTTGCCAGGGTGCCGGTGCTCGATCCCTCCAGTCCGGCCGAAGCGCGCGACATGGTATCGTTGGGATACGAACTCTCCGAGCGTTATCGTCTACCGGTCATGTTGCGTCCCACCACACGCATCTGCCATGCACGCCAGAATGTAGGACAGTCCGTACGCCGCGATCTCGAGCGTCAGGCGGATTTTGCCCGCGAACCTTCCCGCTGGGCGGCAACCCCGGCATTTTTACCGGCACTACATCGCGAATTGAATGACAAAATCGATTGCATTGCCCGGGATTCTGAATACGCCCCGCGATTTTTCCCCGGTGATGGTACTTATCCGCGACGCTGTATTGTCGCTTCGGGAATTGCATTTGCCAATGTTTATGACCTGCTGGTAGATATGGATCTGCTGAGAACGGTCGATCTCTATCAGGTGGTGATGCCTTACCCCTTACATGAGCCATTCATCGCCCAACTGCATAGCCGCTATGATGAGGTCTTGATCCTGGAGGAAACCTATTCGGTCATACAGATGCAGCTGGCGCATCCTGGGGCCATCGGCCGCGGTTCCGATCTTTTGCCGGCCCATGGCGAATTGTTGCCCGATACCATGGTCCCGGCCGTGAGTGGTTTTCTCGGTCTGCAGGAGCAGAATGCCGCGCATGATCTGCCGTCCGTTCGCGACAAGCGGCCCGCCTTGTGTGCCGGTTGCGGACACCGGGCGGCGTTTCACGTCATGAAAAAGACATTTCCCAAAGGTATTTTCCCCAGCGACATCGGTTGTTATACCCTGGGTCTGAACCTTGGTGCGGTCGACACGGTCCATTGCATGGGAGCCTGCATCAGCCAGGCGGCCGGGTTTTATCGGGCCTATGCTCAGGATGGCGGAGACATTCCGACCATCGTTGCGACTATCGGCGATTCGACCTTTTTCCATGCCGGTATTCCGGCTTTGATCAATACGGTCATCCAGCAGGCCAGAATCATTGTCGTGGTCCTGGATAACGCCACCACGGCTATGACCGGCCATCAGCCCAGTCCTCATCTTGGTGTGCGGGCGGATGGCCGGCCGACTCCGAAGGTCCTTATCGAAGATCTGGTACGTGCCAGCGGCGTACGGTTTCTGGAAGCATGCGACCCCTATCATACCGATACCCTGGCTTCTTTGCTGCAACAGGCCGATGCCTTCTGTCGCGGTGAAAACGGCGGCCCGGCGGTTATCATCGCACGTCATGCCTGCCTTATGGATAAACAGGCGCAACACCGGCAGCCCCGCTACCATATGACGGTCGGTGCGGAATGCAACGGCTGTCGCTACTGCATCAAAGCTTTTGAATGCCCGGCGCTGGTCTACGACGAACCGAGCGGTCGGGTCTGCATCGACAACGATCTATGTGTCGGCTGCGGCGTTTGCGAGAGAGTCTGTCCCCGCGGCGCTATCCACAATCAAGGGGAATTATCATGAACCGGCAGTTGTTCGTCAGTGGTATCGGTGGGCAGGGCGTTCTGTTTGCTACCCGCATTATCGCGGATGCAGCGGTGCGGGAGGGGCTTCAGGTCCTGACCTCGGAAACCCATGGCATGGCCCAGCGCGGCGGCACCGTTATCTCCATGATCAAAATCGGGGATTTTAAAAGCCCCTTGTTGCGCCATGGACAGGCGGACCTCGGTCTGTTTCTGCATGCCGGCAATCTGCCGGTTCACCGCCACCTGCTCAAATCATCCGGGCGCATGGTGGTGAACAGCTCGGAACAGGGCGATTACGACGCCGTCGATGCCACCGGGCTGGCCCGAAAGCAGGGCAACCCGGTGCTGGCCAACCTGATTCTGTTGGGGCGGGCTGTTCACTGCGCGTCATGGTTCTGTTCTGTTCAAGCGATGGAGCGGACCATTCGAGCCTTGTCTCGGGAACCTTTTGCGGAGGCGAACCTGGCGGCTTTTCGTCTTGGCATTGGGACCGATTGCTGAAAACGCTTTTCCCCCTATGTTTGTAGTATGCAGGGGATGTCGCAACGAAAGAATGAAAACCTTATGACCCAGAATTTCATGCCGGATTTTCAGGACGAGCAAGCTCTGCAGGCCCATCAACTCAAGGGCTTGCAATGGACGGTTAAACACGCTTATCAGGGCTCGGATTTTTATCGTAATCAAATGGATCACGTCGGAATTTCTCCGGCGGATATCTGCAGTCTGGCCGATCTGGAACGGCTGCCCTTTACCACTGCCGACGACCTGCGTGCCGGTTACCCGTTTCCGCTGCGCTGCGTGCCTTTTGAGCAGATCGTGCGGGTGCATGCCAGTTCCGGAACGACAGGTAAACGCAAAGTGTTGTGCTATACCCAGAAGGATCTGGATGACTGGTGTCATTTTTTTGCGCGTTGTTACCAGATGGCCGGCGTGACAGCCGAGGATCGCGTGCAGATTGCGGTCGGCTACGGTGTCTGGACGGCGGGGATGGGGTTCCAGCTGGGGTGCGAAAAGATCGGTGCGCTGGCGGTGCCCATCGGCCCGGGCAATGTCGATCTGCAATGCCAGTTTCTCGTCGATTTTCAGCCGACCGTATTCTGCTGTACCGCTTCCATGGCTTTGCTGATGGCCGAGGAGATCCACCAGCGGGGTATTGCGGATCAGATCAACGTTAAAAAGATCATCTACGGTTCGGAACGCTCCTCGGTGTCCATGCGACAGAAGATTTCACAGCTTTTCGGTGGTGCGGAATTGTTCGATATTACCGGCCTGACCGAACTCTATGGACCCGGTACCGGGATCGAGTGTTCCGATCATGATTGTATTCACTATTGGGGCGATTACTACATCGTGGAGATTGTCGATCCCGAAACCCTGCAACCGGTGCCTGCCGGCGAATGGGGCGAAATGGTCGTCACCACCCTGTGCAAGGAAGCCGCTCCCCTTATCCGCTATCGCACGCGCGACATTACCCGTCTTATTCCCGGACGTTGTTCCTGCGGTTGTGTCCTGCCCCGACATTCGCGGATTCTGGGGCGTTCCGACGATACCTTCATTTTTCGCGGCGTAAATATCTACCCCTCCAGCATCGACAGCGTGATTTCCGCTTTCGACGGCCTGGGTTCCGAATATCAGATTCACCTGTCGCGGGATGAGCAACGAGGTCGCGATTCCCTGAAACTGGTGGTGGAACGCGCACAGCACGGCCGTGGCGACACGGACGCAGTGCTTATCGAAAAACTCCTTCACCAGGTGAAAAAGCAACTTCTCGTCACTCCCGAGGTTGAACTGGTCGCTTACGGCTGTTTGCCTCGTTCTCAAGGTAAGAGCAAGCGCGTGTTCGATGCGCGCATCACGGATCCCATCGTCTGATCCCTTCCTTTCGATGTTTTTCCCGAAGATGTTTCCGGGGGAACTTTTCTTTTAAGTTCCCCCTTTACACTCGGCCGAAGTACCTCACAATAAAAATATATACGTACTTTTGGCGACCGATACGTTCTTTTCAACCCTTGTCGGCCGCTGCTTGCCTTGTTAATGAAAGGTGCTGTGCCATGCCTCGTTGCCGGTCCTTTCTATGTCGCCTGCTCGCGTTTTGTCTGGCTTGCTTGTGGATGATCATGCCGGGTGGATGTGCGTCTGGACCTTTCGGAAATGATCCGGCCTTGAATTTGCCGGCCTATGATCTGCATGTACGCCTGCAACATCAGAAAATAGCCCTTCTGGCCTACTCCGGAGATCAGTCCAGGGTTTTGGATTTGCCGGTGGAAAGTCGCACCGGTGGTGCATTGTACGGAGCCGGTGAAGGTTTCGTGACGGTACTCGGTGGTTTTGGCGGCGGTTCATGCGAAGGGGCGGGATGCGGGGTTGTGGTTTTGTTTATACTCGGTCTTGCCGTGGTCGGCGGGGTGGTCGGCGCCGTGACCGGTGCTATCTCAGCACCGTCCAAACAACAGTTCCGGCATATGGACAAAACCCTTTTCGCTGCGCTCAATAATGAAATGCATAAAGATCTTGCCCGCAAAATCGAAGCGGAATCCTTGGCGGATCAAAGGGTCGATCTGCGTATCGTCACCGCAACGGATCCTGCACACGAACACCAAGCCGGTTACCCGGCCATCCGGCAACTCGGTTACGACAGTGTTCTGGATCTGCAGATCACCCGAATCGAATTTAAAGGCGCTGCAGGCAAAGATCCCGAGTTGATCCTCAATCTGGAAGTTGAAGCCAGGCTTGTCGAGTTTAACGGCTCGGCCGAACCCTACCAGCGCACCTTTACCTATGCCAGCCATCCTGCGCCTTTTTCCTGGTGGATATCGGGAGATGGCCTCAAGACGCAGAGGGCTTTAGGTAACGGTATCACGGCCTTGGCTCGGCAGATTTTTCAGGGGATCTTTATCCGGTTTGGACCTGTACGGCAGTAGATTTTCGTTGTAGGCGAGTCGATCCGGGGCTGAGCCTTTATAAAAACCGCACGATTGCGTATTATAGCAGATCCTCCGGAGCGAATACGGCCATCAGGGCGTTTTTGAGATGTTGCCACCATGTGGTCAACGGCTCCTGGTGGTAGGTGCGTTTTTTGCCATCCTCTTCCGTTTGCCACACCAGTCTTTGTCTGTTTTTTCCCCATGGCTCCAATTGCAGTCGATAACTGTTTTGCGGTTGCGTGTAGCGTGCGAACAACGCGGCCAGTTGTTTTGCAAGCTCCGGGCTTTCCACCAGGATGCCGATTTCAGAATTCAGGGTGGCGGATCGCGGATCGTGATTGAAAGAGCCGACGAAAACCATTTTTCGATCGATGACGTAGGCCTTGGCATGCATGCAGGCCTGGGAGGCGCCTGCGAAGGCGGAACGTTTTTTTCGTTGGGTAAACGGTGGGGGAAATGTCGGTTTGAATTCGTACAAATCGACCTGTTCCGTCAATAAGCGCCGACGGTAACGGTTGTAGCCGGCCTGTACGATCTTAAGGTCGGTGGCGGCGTAGGAATTGGTCAGTACTTTCACCCGGATGCCGTTTTGTCTGAGGTGGCGAAACAGACCCATGCCTTGTTTGCCGGGGATGAAGTAGGGTGAGATGATCAGCAGTTCGGATTCGGCTTTTTGAAACAGGCCGTAAATGCGATCGAAATCCAGACTTGCACAATCCGGTTGGTCGGGAACGAGTTTACAGGGGAAATCTGCCAGCAGGCGGCCTTTGGCCCATGTCAAGGGTACCTCCGTGACCTCGCTGTCGGCAAGATGCTGCAGGTAGGCATGCACATCGGTGCGCTGTTTGTGCTTTTTCAGAATCTGGCGCAAATCCCGAAGTGGTTTTTCGTCGGCGGGTCGTTCGGTCAGGGCCGATACCGGTAACGATTGTTTGTAATTCCAGTAGGAGTCAAAACTTGTGGAAAGTTGAGGTACCACGGGCCCGATAGCCAACAGATCGATATCGCGCAAGTCGAGGCGCGGGTGAACCTCAAAATATTCATCACCGAGATTACGCCCGCCGATGATGGCCACCGTATTATCCACAACGAAGAGTTTGTTGTGCATCCGCCGCTGAACCCGGCTGAAATCCCAAAGCGCCTCGAACATGCGGCCCAGAAGCAACGAGTGACGGTATAAAAAGGGATTGATAATTCGCAGTTCTACATTGGGATGGGTGTCAAGACTGTCCAGCGGGGTGCCGCTTTGTTCGTAATGCAGATCGTCGATGAGGATACGCACCCGCACGCCGCGATCCGCGGCGGCCAGCAGGTGGTCGATAAGGATCAGACCGCTGAGGTCGCTACGCAGGATATAATACTGCAGGTCGATGGTTTTTTGGGCCTGATCCACCAAATCCAGACGCGTCGACAGGGCTTCCAGGCCGCTGTCGATAAGCCTGAATCCCGACAGACCGGCGTGTTCGGCCACGATCGGAGCGTACTGCTTTGCCAGGCGGGTATCGGCGGCAGTGTGCAGCGCCCGCGTGAAGGGGCGGTCGATGACAGATGGATCGATGATCGTACATCCGCTCAGCAGCGATACATAGAGGCCAAGCAGACAGGTAAGATAAGGTCTCATCGCCAATAGTATAGCGCACCCCTCCTATTTTGCAGGGGGATAGCGCGTATCGATCAGCCGAGGCTGCCGAGGCTGGCGAGGGACACGGCCTTTTCCGGCGAAGTGGTGGGGCGCCCAGCGGCAACCATCAAAGCGCAGTCGCCGCTGCGCGTAAAGCCGCATTCTTCCAGCATCGCACCGGCTCCCGAGGATTCCAGGATATCCACGTACAATGTGCCGCCGCCACTGGCCCGTGTAGCCGCAAGAATGATAGCGACATGCTCCTTGGCCGTATCTTCCATGGCGAGCCAGGGACCAAGTACCTTGACGGCACCGTAATTTTGCACCAGGGCGATGCTTTTACCTGCCTGGATGATCTCCCCACCGGTGGCAAGGTATTGCAGTACCAGGCGACGATCCGTGTTCCAGGCTTGCTGGTCGGCTTTTAACAGCGTGTCGAGGTCCGTGTCGAGAGAAGGCGTGTAATTATGGTAATGCGCAGGAATGTACATCTGCCAGCGTTCCACCCTGTCGCATTCCTGAAAACCTCGTGATGCGTAAAGAGGTTTGCCTTGATCCGAGGCGGTAAGCCAGATACTGTCGATGCCGGTTTGACGGATTTTTTCGCAGACCCGGTCAAAGAGGTGCCGGCCAAGACCTTTGCCGCGCATTTCGGGGGCGATAATCAGATTGCCGATCCAGGCGAAATCGGGGTAAGGGACAGCCGTAACGAATCCGCAAGTCTGATCATCCTGTCGCAAGGCAAAGGCCCACCCGGCCAGAGGTCCCCTGAAAAGAGCGGTTTCCGGCGGAAGAACCTGCCATCCTTCATCCTGTGCCCAGAAAAAGAAAGCACCCCAATCATGAATTGCAGGCCGTAGGATGGTCAGCGGTGCCTTGATAACGGTGTCGGCCACGAGTTTTGTCCTTTTCTCTGACACGCTTTTTCGGCTGGAAGCGGTCAGCCGATCTGGCGACCAAACTGATAGAATTCTTCCCGATTGCTGAACTCGGCATCCGCCAGAAATTCGTTGGGTGCGTTGACGAATTCATAGAATTCTTCGACCATGGAGCAGTCGTATTGCTCCTGGTCGATCAATTGCTGTAACAGGTTTTTCATGGCACTGCTCGATGCGAGCTTCTTCAGTTCGAGATAAAAGTCGGCAGTCGTCGATTCCAGTTCCAGAATGGTGCGTACGGATGCTTCGAGATCCTCCCGGTTTTCGCCGCAGGGCATTGCCAGCAAGCTCTTCAGGAGCGACTCCGCCAGGTTACGCAGGGTCTGGGAGTCATCGGTGGGACAGGCACTGCTGCCGGTTAAAGCATTCAGCGTGTGATAGCGGGTCTGATGATCGACGGCCAGGTCGGTGATGAGCGCTCGCAGGCTGGAAACCCTGGTCTGGCGGGCGAGGTCGCTGTAAAGGTCGGAAACGTTTTTCTCCAGTTTCTTAGCTACGGTAAAAGCGTTCATGTTTCACTCCTTGCCGATAGATGTTATCGATGGTCCTCCTTGTCGCCAGATCATGCCGGCAGTCACATGCCGGATATCATTATGGATCGGCGTTTTGGGCAGCCCTGGTCAGGCCTCGGCTGCTTTTTTCAAAACAGGAGCAGATTGTTCGGGTATCGCTTCACCGGTTGGCTGAGAAGCTTGCGCCAGTGATCGATACAACCCCTCCAGTTCGGCATCCTCAACGGGGCGTTTTCGTCGCTGCGAGATGGCCCGGATACGCCGCAATAGAGTGGACAGACAGATGTCGCCGGGGTCGAGGCCAAGGCCTTTCACGCGAGCTGCAAGACCGTGTCTGCCCGTATGCTTACCCAGTACCAGCAAGCGACTCGATCCCACCTCGTGGGGTTCGAACGGTTCATAGTTACGGGGATCTTTCAGGACTCCATCCACATGCAATCCCGATTCATGGGCAAAAACGCGTTCTCCGACCACTGGTTTCCAGGCGGGTACCGGTCGGTTACTGGCCGCACCGACATAACGCGAAATTTCCACAAAACGACTGGTGTCGATGGGACATTTTACGCCGCAGGCATGTTTGAGCCCCATGACCACTTCTTCAAGAGCGGCATTGCCGGCCCGTTCGCCGAGTCCGTTGACCGTGGTGTTGATAAAACGGGCACCGGCGCGAACCCCGGCTATGGCATTGGCGGTGGCCATACCGAGGTCGTTATGCGTATGCACCTCGATATCCAGGTCAACGCGTTGAGTCAGGTAGCGTATTTTTTCGAAGGTAACGAAGGGATCGAGCAGCCCGAGGGTGTCGCAGAAACGAAACCGGTCGGCTCCCATGCTGCGTGCCAGTTCCATCAACTCAACCAAAAAGTCGAGATCGGCACGACTGGCGTCTTCGCCGCCGATGGAAACGTACAGATCATGTTGCTTGGCAAAACCGAGGGCCCGTTTGAGCTGCTCACGTACCCAATGACGGTCTTTACGCAGTTTGTGGCGGATATGGAGATCGGAAACCGACAGGGATATATCGACGGCATTGACGCCGCACTGCAAAGAAGCTCGGATGTCGTCCACCAGGGCGCGGTTCCAGGTGATTAATCTGGCATGCAGCCCCAGGTCGACCAGAGCTTTGACGCTGCGTTGCTCTTCACGCCCCATGGCCGGGATGCCACATTCGAGTTCCTGTACGCCGATGTCGTCCAGCATGCGTGCGATGGTCTTTTTTTCTTCCAGGGAAAAGACCACGCCGGCTGTCTGTTCGCCGTCCCGCAGAGTGGTGTCGTCAATAATAATGTCGGGCAGCTTATCGGTATGCATGGCGCCTCGTTTCTGTTCAGGGTGGAGATAACGTCAATGTCAGTGGCATCATTGCCTGTTCCGGCGCCGTTGCTGGAAGGATATTTATTGTCGTTGCAACGGCTATACCATTTTGTAAGTTGCTGAATTCTGGTGATAAGTGGCGTCTTTTGGAAGGTTTTTGCCAATAAATGAGGCAGCGGGAATGTTATTCAGATGCTTTTTGAAGCAGCCATGGAAATCAGTGTTTACAATCGCAGGAGTTTTTTATTGCAGAGCAAGCGGAGTACATAGAAAGATTCGACAGGTGTTGCCGGGAGAAGGGCACTTTAGCTCTAAGGCCATGATCGGAGTGGTTGAAGTCCTTTGCGATCTCCGCGTGCTCTGCGGTGAGAATTAGCCGCATTTTAGTACACCCGACGGAAAGCATCGGCCTTGATGGAGGCAAAAATTTCCGTGCCCGGCGCTATGCCGAGTTCCTCAACGGCCGGTTGTACGATGGTTGCCACCAGGCGTTGCCCTTTGCAGTTCAGTTCAATGCCGACGCGCTGGTCGAGGTCGAACAGGTTGCTGACCGTACCTTGCAGAAGGTTGCGGGCGCTGATCGATTCGGGGTGCCGCCGAAACAAAACGATGTCCTTGGAGGCCAGGGTAAACAAGGCTTCGTTGTCGGCGGCGTTGTGGGTCAGGACCAAGGTGTTGTCGCCCCAGGGATATGCCCATAAATGATCCCTTGGGGTAGGCTCCTGCAGGGCAAAAAAATTCAGATAGCCCAGAGGACAGTCTTTCATTCTCAGGCGGGCCAGGGTTTCAGGGGAGGTCTGAGAGACCAGGTTGCCCTTTTCGAAAACCAGCACCTCATCGACCAGCATGCGCATTTCGTTCATGGAGTGGGATACGTACACCAGGGGGATATCGTATCGTTCCAAAACATCTTTAAGATAGGGGATGATCTGGTATTTAAGTTTTTCATCCAGGCCGCTCAACGGTTCATCCATCAGCAGCAGATGAGGATTGGCGAGCACCCCTCTGGCCAGGGCCACCCGTTGGCGTTCTCCACCGGAAAGGTCGTTTGCGGAGCGCTTCAGCAGATGGCTGATATCGAGTACCCGGCATAATTCGTCAGGGTCGATCGTTCTGTCCATAGCGGGGATGCGCCGGTAGCCGTACAGCAGGTTGCCTTCGACATTCAGATGCGGGAACAAATGGCTGTGTTGAAACACCACGGCGATGCGGCGCTTTTGAGGTGGTACACAGATACGTCGGACGGAATCAAACAGAACCCGCTCAGCAAAACGCAGGACTCCGGAATCGGGGCTTACCAATCCGGCCAACAGGTTGACCAGGGTTGATTTGCCGCTGCCTGAGCGACCAAAGATTCCGAGCCTTTTGCTGTCGGTGTGGAAGGCGACATCAAATTCAAAGCCGTCGAATTTCTTTTGCAGTGCCAGGTTGAGGTTCATGCTTTGCTCCTGCGTGCCAGGGCTTTGATCAAGGTTTCGCTGCACAGCAGAACCCCGAGGGATAATCCGATCGACAGCAGGCACAATGCCAGCGCCCCGTGATCGCCACCGGGGGTGTTGACGTAATCGTAGATGGCCAGCGGGATAGTCTGGGTCAGGCCGGGAATGTTGCCGGCCAGTACGATGGTGGCGCCGAACTCGCCCAGGCTGCGTGCGAACATCAGCGTTGCGCCGGCCAGGACCGCACGGCCCGACAACGGTAGCACGATGGTCAAAAGAATGTCGTACCAGGGGGCGCCGAGGGTTCGGGCGGCATGGAGCAGCTTTTCGTCGATATCCTCCAGCCCGATGCGGATGGCCCGTACCAGCAGGGGGAAACCGACTACCAGTGAGGCGATGACCGCAGCCCACCAGGTAAAGATGATGCGGATGCCGGCAGAGCGCATAAAGGCACCGAGGGGACCGTTTTCTCCCAGCAACAACAGCAGCAGATAGCCGACCACCACCGGCGGCAGAACCATAGGCAGGTGCAGCACCCCTTCCAGCAGTGCCTTGCCGCGAAAGCGCCCGTAAGCCAGCAGGCTTGCCGCGAGGAAGCCTGCCGGGAGCGCCAGCAGCGTCGCGGTCAAGGCAACTTTGGCGGAAAGCAGCACAGCCTGGTAATCGGTGGCGGTCAGATCAAACATGTCGGTAGCGTAATCCCTGATAATTATTAGTTGAAAAAGCTTGATGTAACAGATTCAGGGGCTGCGTCCAGGATCGACACATCGATGTCCTGCCCGAGAACACCGGCAGCATCGGCACGGCACTGTTTGCAGTGGCGGGACTGCGGCAGAATTTTCTCGGCGAGGTCTCGCACCACGGCCATCTGTGCATCGCTCGGTACCGGATTGTCGCGGAAAGCGCCCTGGGCGATAAGCGGCAGAATATTCATGATGCTGGCACCGAGTTTTTTGGCGATCTTGGCCAGAGGCAGGGTTTCATGATCATTCACGCCCGGGATGTAGACGTTATTGACCTTAACCAGCATGCCGGCACGGGCCGCAGCCTGGATACCGGCCATCTGGGCATCGATCAGGGCGGATGCTCCCTTTTGCCCACGCATTACCGTGCCGTTGACGTTGACCCACTGGTAAACCTTGGCACCGGTTTCCGGAGTGATGGCATTCATGGTTACGGTGATACTGCCAACGCCGATTTCGAGCAAAGTCTCCAAACGCTGGGGCAGCACCAGACCGTTGGTGGAGAGGCACAGTTGCAGGTCGGGATACGCTTCCTTAACCAATCTAAGGGTTTCGAAGGTTTTTTCATTGGCAAGCGGGTCGCCGGGACCGGCGATGCCGACAACCTTTAATTTGGAACCGACGTCCGGGTGTGCCAGCAGAGCCTTGACCCGATGCAGCGCCTGACTCGGGGAGAGCACCCGGCTGGTAACGCCGGGACGGTTTTCGTTGGCGCAATCGAAGCGGCGTTCGCAGAACCCGCAGCTGATATTGCACCCCGGTGCCACAGGCAGGTGAATGCGGGCATTATTTTGATGCCCGGCACCGAAGCATGGGTGGCCGGCAGCAGGGCGATTGTTTCCGGAGCAAGGTTTGGCAGACATGGTACATCTCCTTTCGACTTCGCCAAGGTTTCCAGGTGAAACTGGCGAAAAAAGATAAAAAAAGGCCCAGGCGGGAAATCCCACCGGGCCTCGTTGCCGTTTCTCAGCCAGGCACGCCATTGTGCCCCGTTGCTGTCGGGATAGTTCTATTGCATCGCCTGTGCCAAACAAAAAAAAGCCCAGAAACACAGGCTTTTCGGTTGAGACCCTGCCTGCGCGGAGCGCAATCGGACAAAGGTTGTCTAAAAAGCAGGCAGTCGCAAGACGTGGGGTAAAACGGTGTTGGAAGATGGGGAAAGGAGTTGAAAAGCAGTGACTGGTGACTGGTGACTGGTGATTGGTGACTGGTGATTGGTGACTGGTGATTGGTGATTGGTGATTGGTGATTGGTGATTGGTCGAAGCTTCTATTCCATCTGCTTTGGTTTGGAAAGGAGGTGGTTCTGCTTTTGCCTTATTCCATAGCGGACTGCTGGGCGTTGCACAGGCAATCCGATAGAAAATCTTCCAGATCGAAATCGAGGCGCTGTCCGTGGCGTACCCGGTCGCGCAGTTCGGCAAATTTGCGATCGAAGCTGTTCAGTTTGTGCAGCAGGGCTCGTTCGGCGTCGCTGGTGTCGATAATATCGGCAATCCCGCCATTGCGGATGACCAGGCGGCGTTGTCCCAGCAACGCCAGTAAGGGGTCGTGGGTGGCCAACAGCACGATTTTTTCCTGTTTGACCAGCAGATCCAGAGCCTGGCGGCGATCGACGCCGGCATTTTCGATTTCGTCGATGAGCACGATGGGGGATGCACTGAGGCACGCAACATCGGCGATCATCAGCGCTCGAGACTGTCCGCCGGAAAGGGCCGTGACCGGGGTGTCGAGTTGAAAAGGCTCTCCCGCCAGCAGCACGGCGGTGGAAAAGATCTGTTCGACAGCGGAGTCGATGTCATCCACCAGGCGGCTTTCGGCGTGCAGGGAAAGAAATTCGCGAACGGAGACGTCCATGACGAAATTCATGTTCTGGGACAACTGTGCGACCAGACGTTGCTCACCGCCAAGCCAAAGGCTGTCATCGGGTGATTGGCCGTCCAGAAGCACCCGCCGTGCCGAGGGGGTATCGCCCTGGGCCAGGCATTCGACATCGGCCAGTAAACGGCTTTTGCCGGATCCGGTGGGACCGACGACACTTACCACGTCGCCGGGACGCAGTTCCAGCCGGATATTCTCAGGATGTCCGTCCTTATCCCGACCGCCGCACAAGGTAATGTTTTGCACCGAGGGAGCACCGTCGGTGCGGAGTTTTTCCATCTGGGCGATAAAGGCTTGAAGACGCGGTGCCAGTTCCTCGCGCGACAGTCCCAGGTTGTCGAGACGTTCCTGGGATATGGAGGCAAAAAATGTATCTACCGCGTCATGTCTGGAGGCACTGGGTAACCCTAACAAGGTGAAGAAATCTTTGGCATAAGGGTGCTGCGTCAACAGCTGAGCGATGGTGGTGTGGATCAACGAATCGTTTGTCATGAGAAATCCATGGTTTTGATGTTGCCGATCTGACAATCGGGGCCGATCCGAGTTTCGCCGAGACAATAGGAACAGAGCGCTGCCGGCATGGAAAAGCGCAGCCGTACGCCCTCCAGCGCGTGGGTATCGGGCGCGGTGCGCAGATGTCTGTGCAGCATCAGGCTGCCTTGCCCGGTAAGACCGTTGACCGGCAGAACCGCTCCGCGAGGGTTGACCTGCTTAACGCGAAAGGCGAAGACCTCGCGCTCGGCCTGGGAAACGACATCCCCCTTGGTGATGACGACCACATCGGCGGTTTTGAGCATCGGGCCGATTTTTGCCGGGGTGTGTACCCCGCTCAGATTGTCTACCACACATACGGCCAGCACATCGCGAATATGCGGCGAACAGCGATTGCACAAGCCGGCGCTTTCGCAGATCAATAGATCGAATCCATTGCGCTGCCCCCAGCGTACCCCTTCTTCGATGTTGGCGACAAAAAAGTGATCGGGACACAACCCGCCGGCCAGGCCGAGTTTGACAGGGATGCCGGCTTTGTCATAACGAAGTTCGTCCTCGCTGGACAGGCAGTCGAATTTGATCACCCCCAGTTTCAGGTCGTCCTTCGATAACTCCTGTGCAAGACGCAGAATCACCGAGGTTTTACCGCAGGATGGCGGCCCGGCTACGGTTACCAGTTTCATGGTTGCCCCTTGCGAACGGCCGGAAGGAAGATCTCATCGATGGCTGCGTTGACTTCGGCCAGGTCGTTGTGACGTAAATAATCCCAGCCCAGCCACTTGAGCCGGGCGCCCGGTGGCAGGGTGTTGGTGACATCGGGGTGCGGCGATGGGAACCAAGCTCCGGCAAAGACTTTGGCCAGTTCGGCGCCGGTAAGAAAGTCGGTAACGGTTTTGAGCTGGGCCGCGCGCTGTTTTTTCACCAACATGGTAACCGGGCTGATCAATCCGCCTTCTTCGGGCCAGATGATACGCACCTTATCGGGACGGGCGATTTTATGCGCAAAGAAATCAGGCATGACATACAGCGCTGCGCCCTCGGGGCGGTCGGCCCCGGCTTCCTTGACCATCTGTGCCGGATGTTGTCCACGCAGCACGTTATGGGCCAGGGCTGTCATAGCGGAAGTGCCGTGGTCCTTGAAAAAGGGCAATAAAACGGCGTGGCAGAAAAACTGGGAGTCGCCGCGCAGGGTGATACTGCGACGCCACATGGGATCGAGCAGGTCGGACCATCGGGTGGGCAGAGGGCGGTCGCCGACCCGCTCCAGATCCGCCACAATAATCAACGGATTGACCGTCAGCATGGTGAACTGGCCAAGCGGATCCAGGATGTCGGTATCGTCAAAAGCGGTGTTTAAACTGGACGGAAAAACATCGGTAAAATAGCCTTCATCGATGAAGCGTTTGCGGAACCGACGATAGAAAAAAGCATTGAAATCGGAAGAGACGATGATGTCCGGAAGTTCATCGAGGCTTTCGATCTGATCGACAAACTTGTAGTAGGACAGCTCCTGGTTGACGTTGCCTTCCACCGCATAGGTTACAGGGGCAGAGGCATGGCTATGGTAGTCCTGGAAAAAACGTGTTGCGGCTTTGGCAAAGGGGACTTTCAGGCCGCAAGGGAGTAATCCCAGCAGACTTAATCGGCTGCCGTCGGTGATTTCGTGCAGACCGGGAGCTTCCAGCGGGGTTTTCTGTTGCAGGGCCTGGTGGAGGCTGTTTAAAAACAGGTCAAGGGCAATGCCGCGAGTGCGCAGAGCGGTGCCGAGGGTTAAAAAAGGCGCCAGCAGGCGCATGGCATCTTCCCCGACCAGTTCTTCGAGTCCGTAAGCGGCGAATACGCTGAGGCATTCAGGATAGGCTTCCACCAATTCAGCGATGCGCATTTCAGGATGAATCTTCGATGACATGATAACTCTCCGGGGAAAAGGTAAGCAAGCTGGCCGAAACGCGTGGCGTATTTTGAATGCGGCGCTTATTCGAGCCCGGTCGGGCAGCAGATGGTCACAGCGCAGGGGGGATCTTTTTAGAACCGTCGGCATTTAAACATACCGGCAGAGTCTCTGAGAGGAAAAACCTTCAGGCGGCCGGATGATCCGACAGTTGTTTAACGGCCAAGGGCAGAGCCGTTGCTACGGGACCGCTGATCTCGACATGCGCGATACCGACTTCGGCAAGTGCGTTTCGCGGGGTGTCGCCGATACGTACGCTGACCACGGCATCACAACCGCGTAAGGCGTCGGCAATGCCTTTAAACCGCGACTCGTGAAATTTATGTGTGGGGTCGGCGTTGCAGTATTTTTCGACACCGACAAAATCATCCTGACGGATGCCATCGTCATCCACTTCGTAAATGTAAAAAGCATTAGCCTGTCCGAAGTGCAGGTCGACGGTGTAACCATCTATGGAGGCGACGGCGAGGCGCATGATTGGATACTCCTTGGTTCATACGGCTAAAAATGTTGATCCAAATCGGGATCGCTATCAGTTGCGAAACATTTATGCGGTGGAGGCTGACACCTTGGGGAACAGCGCAACCGCAGGGATCCATCCCGATGCCCTCAAATCCCGGTAAAGTCTGTCCGAAAAGGGTACATTGCGGCAATGGTTTTCGAGTCTTCCGGGTGAAGAAAAAGCCGCCGGGCCGCGGGCGTCCCGACGGCTATCACATCATACTTCCAGCGGTTTGAAAGAAAAGGCCTTTTTGGGGCAGGTTACGCCGCAGGAGGCGCAACCGATACAGTTGCCGGGGTTTTCAACAAACATGAACATACGCGCGGAATCTTCTTCATCGATTTCCTTGAAACCGAGGACTTTGCGCGAGCATCCTTTATAGCAGCGTCCGCAGCCCAGGCACTTTTCGTCATCGATGTTGTCGACAAAAGTGGGGGTCCAGTCACTGCCGTCTCTGGTTTTACCGGTATAATAAGCCATTATTAATTCTCCTTCACGTACTTATCATTTTGTGAATAATTATTCAAGCGGTCATCAACACTCTGCGAGGGCATGTAACGCTTTGTTTTACTTGTTCATGGCCCGGCGCAGCCAGGGGGGAGGATTGTTTTTCAAAACCTGTTGAAGTTTATCGACAACATCCTCGATTTTTTCCTCACCCTTGCTTTTCACCGGGTGAATCTTGTTTGCCACCAGGCGGGCAGCTGCGGGACCGCCAATCTGGGTTACATAAATGATTGTACAGTCACCGAGCACTTTGAGCCGGGCATTAATCTTATCGTCAACATTGTCGTCGGTGGCTTCAATTTCTTCCAAGCCAGAAAAACTCGCCTGGTCGGACGCGATTTCCCAGACGGCAAATTGGTTTGCCTGAGCGAAATGCTGGTCGATAGTTTCATTGTCCGATGTGGCAAATGCGATCTTCATGACGACACCTTTCTGGCTTTGAGCGAAGATAATGCAACGTGTTTCAAGTTTTAGAGTTTCATCTTCCGGGATTTTCTGATCCGTATCGGACGGCCAGGGGGAATGTTTTTCCCCCTCGGCCGCATGGATACTAACGCATCATTTCAAAGAACGCATCGTCAGAGGTGCGATCAACCTCTTCCAACATGGTGTTGGCAACGGAAGTCAGGATGTTCATTGTCCCCTGATAACCGATGTACGGTACGCGGTGCAGGTTGACCCGGTCGAGGATCGGGAAGCCGAGGCGGATATGGGGGATGTTGGCATCGCGTGCGATAAACTTGCCGTGGGTGCTACCGATCAGGCCATCGACGGGATCGGTCATGACCAGGCTGCGCAGGTGCCACAGGTCCTTGTTCATCCAGAGTTTGCAGCCTTCTCCGTAGACAGATTCGTCAAGCAGCGCCTGCAGGTACTTGGCAACTTTTTTATTACCGCGGCTGCAGATGACGTGGTAAGGCTTCGCACCCATTTCGAGCAGGAAGGAAATCATACCGGCCAAAAAGTCCGGGTCGCCCCAAATGGCGAACTTTTTGTTGTGCAGGTACTGATGCGCATCGGTCATGGCATCTACCAGCCGGCCGCGTTCGGCCTTGAGAGAGGCCGGTACTTCCTTGCCGAACAGTTCGCTGAGCTTCATCAGGAAGGCGTCGGTATTGGCCACGCCGATGGGGGAGGGCATGACCTCCACGGGAGCTTCGGTTTCGCTCTTGAACCACTTGATGGTTTCCTTGGTGGCGTGCAGCTGCATCGAAAGGGTGGCATGAGCGTTCAACGAGTCTGCGGCGTCTTCCAGGGGGGTGCCACCGGGGTAGGTCCGGTAGGTGCCGTCCAGGGGGGAATCGAAGGTTTCGGAGATATCTGCCAGTAAATTTACAGGAATCCCGAACTCTTCGCAGATGCGCTTGTACTCGCGGTAATTGCCGGTGTTGGCGTCAAAACCGGGAATCAGGTTAAGCTTGCCGTTGTCCTTGCCTTCCACCTTTTTGTCCGTGGCCAGGTACGACACAACAGACTTGAGCATCGAATCGTAGCCATTGATATGGGTGCCGTTGAAGCTCGGGGTGTTGGCGTAAGGGATCGGGTAGTCCTGAGGGACGATGCCGGCATTGCGGGCGTTGATGATGAAAGCATTCAGGTCATCACCAATGATCTCAGGCATACACGAGGTGAAAATGGCCATCATTTTCGGCTTATACAGTTTCAGGGCGTTTTCCAGACCTTCGTGCAGGTTGTTCTGTCCGCCGAAAACCGCGCCGTCTTCGGTCATGGAGTCGGCAACGGCAGCAGCCGGCTCACGGAAGTGACGGGTAAGGGCACTGCGGTAATACGAAGCGCAGCCTTGGGAGCCGTGCACGAAAGGCAGGGTGCCTTCAAAACCGTGGGCTACCAGTTCCGCCCCAAGAGGTTGACAGGCATGGGCCGGGTTGATAACAACTGCCTCGCGGGCGAGGTTTTTTTCACAGTATTCCTCGGTATTTATCCATTCTTCTACCCGAGCCACCTCTTCAGGGGTGATGTCGGTTACTTTTTTAACTGCGCATTCTTCACTCATGGCGAATACTCCTATTCAAAAAAGGTAGGTAGTGAGTAGTGAGGTAGTGAGAGCAAATGAAGCGGCCTATCTCACTATCTCTCTATCTCCCTTCTAGCGTTTCCTTAAAACGGTGCCTTTACCAGGCCCCAAGTCGGGCTGTTGATGGCCATATCGATGTCCCGGGCGAAGATCGGGAAACCTTCATAACCATGGTAAGGACCGGAATAATCCCAGCTGTGCATCTGGCGGAAGGGGATGCCGGCTTTCTGGAAAACATATTTTTCCTTAACACCGCTGCCCACCAGATCGACCTTCATTTCCTTGGCCCAGGTTTCCAACTCGATTTCGGAAGCGTCATCAAAAATCAGGGTGCCTTTGGCCATTTCCTCGTAGGTACGATCGTAGTCATCGTTGTGGGCGAATTCGTAGCCGGTGCCGACGATTTCCAGACCGAGATCTTCGTAGGCGCCGATGGTGTGACGGGGGCGCAGGCCGCCGACGAACAGCATGGCGCGCTTACCTTCGAGGCGAGGACGGTATTCGTCGACAATCGCTTGCATCTTCGGGGTGTACTTGGCGATGATCTTCTCGGCGTTGTCCTGGATCTTCTGGTCAAAGCGAGCGGCAATGGCGCGCAGGCTGGCAGCGATCTTGGTGGGGCCGAAGAAGTTGAATTCCATCCAGGGGATACCCCATTTCTCTTCCATGACCTTGGCCATGTAGTTCATGGAACGGTAGCAGTGGATGAGGTTCAATTTTACCTGGTGGGTAGCCGCGATATGCTCGATCTGGCCGTCGCCGGTCCAGATGGCTTTGACATTGAGGCCCAGTTCATCCAGGATCTTTTTGGAGGCCCAGGCGTCGCCGCCGATGTTGTAGTCACCGATCAGGGCGATATCGTAATCGGTCGGCTCGTCGGCGAATTCACGGGTACCGATAACGTAGTCGCGGATACTGTCGTTGGAGATGTGATGACCCAAAGACTGGCTGACGCCACGGAAACCCTCGCAGTTACAGGGGATAACCGGCAGGTCCAGATCCTTTGAGGATTTTTTGGCAACGGCGTTGATGTCGTCGCCGATCAGGCCGACCGGGCATTCGGACAGTACGGAGATGCCTTTGGCCAAGGGGAAAAGCTCTTTAACCTCTTCACAGATCTTGGCGAGCTTTTTATCGCCGCCGTAGACGACGTCTTTTTCCTGGAAGTCCGAGGTGAACTGCATGGCGCTGAAAACATCGACGCCCTGGTGACCGTCTACCAGGTTACGACGGGTACCCCAGCTGTAGTAACCGCAACCTACCGGACCGTGAGAGATGTGGGCCATGTCGCGAATCGGACCCCAAACAACACCTTTGGCGCCGGCATAGGCGCAACCGCGGGCACTCATGACGCCGGGAACGGTCTTGCGGTTGGACTTGACGGTACAGCCTTCGACGCCGGGGTCGTTGGCGGACATGTGGGGTTCGCGTTTTTTACGGGCTTTTTCCGGGTAGAGCTCAAGCGTCTTCTCAATCAGCTCTTCCGTCGCCTTTTTTTCGATGCCCTCAATGGGAGCCTTGACGGCTGAATTTTCGTTTTCCATGGGTAACTCCTGTGATAATGGCTGAAAAGGGGTGGCGGTCCGGCCGGGGACCGCCGTTCCCATTGGTAATGTTCGATTAGGAAGCCGACTCAGCCTTGCCGATGATGGTTTCGTCGTCTTCTTCGATAATGCCAAACTCGAGCAGCAGGTCTTCCAGTTCGTCCATGGTCAGAGGAGTGGGGACGACCAGCATTTCGTTTTCGCTGATTTTGCGGGCCAGTTCACGGTACTCGTTAGCCTGGGGATGGTCGGGGGAGTACTCGATAACCGTCATGCGGCGCAGTTCGGCACGCTGTACCTGGTTGTCGCGGGGCACGAAGTGGATCATCTGGGTACCGAGTTTGGCAGCCAGCGCTTCGATCAGTTCAGCTTCCTTGTCGGTGTTACGGGAGTTGCAGATCAGACCGCCGAGGCGCACGCTACCGGAGGAAGCGTATTTAACGATACCTTTGCAGATGTTGTTGGCGGCGTACATGGCCATCATTTCGCCGGAAACGACGATGTAGATTTCCTGGGCCTTGTTTTCGCGGATCGGCATGGCGAATCCGCCGCAGACAACGTCGCCGAGAACGTCGTAGAAGACGAAGTCGAGATCCGGGGTGTAGGCGCCTTCTTCTTCCAGGAAGTTGATGGCAGTGATAACACCGCGGCCGGCACAGCCGACGCCAGGCTCGGGGCCACCGGATTCAACGCATTTGACATCGCCGTAACCGGTTCTAAGTACATCTTCCAGCTCCAGGTCCTCAACGGTGCCCAGCTCGCGGACTTTGTCCATGACGGTGTCCTGAGCTTTGGCGTGCAGCATCAGGCGGGTGGAGTCGGCTTTGGGGTCGCAGCCGATGATCATGATTTTCTTGCCCAGGGATGCCAAGCCGGCGACGGTATTCTGGGTCGTGGTGGATTTGCCGATGCCGCCCTTGCCGTAGATTGCGAGCTGTCTCAGTTTCTTTGCCATGATGAAGCCTCCATTTTGTTTGGGTTGTGGCAGATGCGGGGCGGGTGTTACTGCCGGCGTAACCCTTGGACGTCGGATAGACCGTCCCGCTTTATAGCCTGATAAATAAAAAACCCCATCCGGAAGAAATCTCTTCCTGAATGGGGCGTCGTTGCCGTAAGCCTGACACGCCGTTGTGTCATGTGCTTTCGGATTTGTTATATTGCAGGGGGCGTGCCAAGAATAAAATGCCCAAAATTGCGACTTTTGGCCTTTCTGGTGGATAATAAATGCTGCCTTTTTGGGGGAGGTGGTTAAACCTTGTGCAAAACGGCAAGTCGGCCCCTTTCAAAAAAAAACCATGTTTGTATGACGTTTGGATTTGTAACCCAGTAAATAAGTCAATTTAAAACATGCCGGATTCTTGTCATTGGTTATTTGTTATTTTGGAATCCAGACCTCCATGACAAGGTATAAAAAAACCCCGCTGTGTCTGCACATGCGGGGTTTCGTATGATATGGCTATGGGGTTCTTCAGGATCAGATGCTTCCCAGATAGGTATATGAGACGAGCGCTTTGTCGAGCAGTTCGAGGAAATGACTGGTCTCCTCGAAGGATATTTTGCGCGAGGCGACGCCCTTTTCCAGGGTGTCGCGCACATGTTTAAGTATCTCAGGGCCTTTATACTGGACGTATTTGAGGCTCTCCCAGGTGGCGTCCCCGTTGATCACCGTGTCGATCTTGTAATTGGTCTTGCGGTTGAAGGAGACGTGCACAGCGTTGGTGTCGCCGAACAGGTTGTGCAGGTCGCCGAGGATTTCCTGGTAGGCGCCGATCAGGAAAAAGCCGACATAGTAGTCTTCGCCTGCCTCGATTTTGTGGATCGGCAGGTAATCGGTGCGACCGTTTTCACCCACGAAGCTGGTGATCTCGCCATCGGAATCGCAGGTGATATCGGCGATGGAAGCCATGATGTCGGGTTTTTCGTTGAGTCGCTGAATCGGCACGATGGGAAACAGCTGATCGATGGCCCAGGAGTCGGGCAGCGATTGAAACAGCGAAAAGTTCGCAAAATAGGTCTGGCGCAGACTCAGCTGAAATTCCTGAAACTCGTCCGGAACCGATTTAAGCCGTTCCACGATGCCGCTGATCTTGATAAAGATCTTGCTGCACAGCCATTCGGCAAGGGCGCGGTCGTGCAGATTCAGATAGCCGAGGTTGAAAAGGCTAACCGCTTCCTGAATCAGTTGAATGGTGTCGTGGTAATCGACACGCAGGGAATGCCGGTCGAGGCTTTTGTAGATGTCGACCAGCTTACGCACCGTGGGAGATAATTCGTCGGCATTCTCCAGAATTTCATCGAACTCGGGCAAAGCGTTCTGCGTATTGGTGTTGAGTATGTTGGTCACCAGCACCGAATAATGCGCCACCGTGGCGCGGCCCGATTCGGAAATGATATTGGGGCAGCTTACGCCAGCTTCATCACAGATATTTTTGACCTGATAGACGACATCGTTGGCGTATTCGTCGATGGTGTAGTTGGCGCTTGAAAAGTCACTCGACTTGGAACCGTCGTAATCGACTCCCATGCCGCCGCCGATGTCCATATATTCAAGTCCTACCCCCATTTTACGCATTTCGACATAGATACGCGTACCTTCGATAAGGGCATTTTTGATCTTGTCGATCTTGGTGATCTGGCTGCCGATATGGAAGTGCAGTAATTTTACCGTGTCGAGCATGTCGTGTTCTTTGAGGATCTCCACCGCGGCCAGCAGTTCGGAAATCTTGAGGCCGAATTTGGCTTCATCGCCGCCGGAGGTGGCCCATTTGCCCGTGCCCTTGGAGGAAAGCTTCACGCGGATGCCGAGTTTGGGCACGATGCCGGACTGCCTGGACAGGGCAATGACCTTTTCCAGTTCGAAAAGTTTTTCGACCACGATGGTGATATCGTAACCGATACGCGTGGCGTAAAGGACCATTTCAATGAAATCGTTGTCCTTGTACCCGTTGCAGATAATCGGCAGCTTTTCGCCGGTCGCGAAAGAAATGGCTGCCACCAGCTCCGGTTTGGACCCGACTTCCAATCCCATGTGGTGTTTCTTGCCGTAATGGGCGATGGCCTCGACCACCTGGCGTTGCTGGTTGACTTTGATGGGAAAGAAGGTCTGATAGCTGGCCGGATATTCGTATTCGGCGATGGCGTTTTTGAAGGCGCGGTTGATCGCGGCGATGCGTCCCTGCAGAACATCCATGAAACGCAGCAGAATCGGCGGCTTGATGTTGCGCTTGATCAGGTCGTCTACCAGAGCCCGCAAGTCAATGGAATATTTTGAACTCGGCGAGGGGTGGACGCACATATGTCCTTTTTTATTGATCGAAAAGAAATCGTCCCCCCAGTTGGGCAGGTTGTATATTTTGGCAGAGTCTCTGGTTGACCAGCGTTTCATAGGCGTCACCACTTAGAGTAATGGATTATTGTCTCGGGACAGTCGCTAAACTGTTTTTCAAAATCAAATATTGCATGATCGATCCGGCATCAGGCCAGTCGGTTCCTGAAATCTTCATAATCGAAATGGCGCAAGACTTCCAGCTCTCCCGTATCCGGCTCGTAGGTGCAGATAGACGGGTGATGGATACCGTTGAAAGTGGTGGTCTTGACCATGGTGTAATGGGCCATATCCAGAAACGCCAGGCGCTGCCCTGCGTGCAAAGGTTCTTCGAAGGACCAGTCTCCGATGACATCGCCGGCCAGGCATGACGGTCCGCCGAGGCGGTAGGTGCAGGGCTTTGCACCGGCGTCGAAGCCGCCGTAGATATCGGGTCGGTAAGGCATTTCCAGCACATCCGGCATGTGACAGGTCGCCGAAACATCGAGGATGGCGGTGTCGACCCGGTTATGTACTACATCCAGCACCTCGCTGACCAGCAGGCCGGTACCGATGGCGATGGCTTCTCCGGGCTCGAGGTAGACCTGGACGCCGTATTTGCCCTGGAAGTATTTGATCAGCTCAACCAGACTGTCGATATCATACCCTTCGCGGGTAATATGGTGACCGCCGCCGAAATTAAACCATTTCATTTGCGGCAAAAAGCTGCCGAATTTTTCTTCGACGACCGCCGCGGTGCGGGCCAGCGGTTCATAAAGCTGTTCGCACAGGGTGTGAAAGTGCAGCCCTTCGACCCCGTCCAGTGACTTGCCCTCGAATTCCGCACGAGGAATGCCGAGGCGCGAACCCGGTGCACAGGGATCGTAGAGAGCCGTGTGCCCCTCGGAGTGTTCCGGGTTGATGCGCAATCCGATGGAAACCCGGCCTTTTTCCTTTTCCCACAGGGGCCGAAAGCGCTCCAGTTGGGCGAACGAGTTGAACACCAGGTGGTTGGAGATGCCCAGTAATTCGACAACGTCGCTTTCCTTGAAGGCAGCGGCAAAGCTGTGCACCTCGCGACCGAATTCCTCGCGGCCGAGTCGCGCTTCCCACGGAGAGCTGGCACAGACCCCATGCAGGGTCTGGCGAATCAGAGGGAAGGTTTTCCATAGCGCGAAAGCCTTGAGGGCCAGCAGGATCTTGGCGCCGCTGCGCTTTTGAACCTGATCGAGGATCTCCAGGTTGTGGCGCAACCGTCCAAGGTCAACCACGTAAGCCGGGGAGGGGGCAAGCTCAAGGATTTTGGGGATGTCGATACCGGTCACAATGGCCTCGCTATCAATAGTTTTTGCTGTTTTCAACATTAACTTCAAAAACTAACTTCAAAACCGCGGGGGCGCGTCCCCGCACGACGCCTTACTCTCTTTTTACACCAAAAGAGAGTAAGCAGAGAAAGGTGCCCCGCTCCTGGCCCGCCTGCGGCGGGTTCCCTGCGCTACGCAACCGCCGGGCGGGCGGAAGGGTTCGCTACGCTCAGTCTTCCGCCTTTTTCGTCCGCCGGTCGCTTCGCTCCGGCTGCGTCACGAGGGGACAGGATGATTCCACATCGGCAATATGTAAGTAACAATCACCAGTCACCAGTAACTAATCACCAATTACTAATCATTCGCTTTTGGGGTTTCGCGTTCCTCAAGCCTCGGGCTTTACAGCTCCGGCCATTCCCCGCCGTCGATGACCTGGGTGGGCAGGCCCATGGGGGCGAGTACGTCGAGGAAAAGTTCCGGGTCGAACTGTTCCATGTTGAAGACCCCTTCGCCGCGCCATTTGCCGGTCAGCATCATCATGGCGCCGACCGTTGCCGGTACGCCGGTGGTGTAGCTGATGGCCTGGGAATTGACTTCCTTGTAGCAGGCCTCATGGTCGCAGATGTTGTAGATGTAAACCTGCTTGCGCTTGCCGTCCTTGATGCCGCGGGCGATGACGCCGATGCAGGTGCGACCTTTAGTCAAAGGGCCGAGGCTGCCGGGATCGGGCAGCACGGCTTTGAGAAACTGCAGCGGTACGATCTTCTGTCCCTGGTACTCGACTTCGTCGATGCGGGTCATGCCGATATTCTGCAATACCTCAAGGTGCTTGAGGTAATTGTCGGAGAAGGTCATCCAGAACTGGGCTTTTTTGATGGTCGGAATGTGCTTGACCAGCGACTCCATCTCCTCATGATACATGCGGTAGATATTCATCGGCCCTATACCGTCCGGGAATTCGAAGCTGTGCTTGGTGCTCAATGCCGGGGTTTCGATCCAGTTGCCGTTTTCCCAGTGGCGGCAGGGCGCGGTAACCTCGCGGATATTGATCTCCGGATTGAAATTGGTGGCAAACGGCTGGCCATGGCTGCCGGCGTTGGCATCGATAATATCGATTTCGTGAATCTCATCCAGATACTTTTTTGCCGCCAGCGCGGTGTAGACGTTGGTTACGCCCGGGTCGAAGCCGCTGCCGAGCAGAGCCATCAGGCCTTTTTCCTTAAACCGGTCATGATAGGCCCACTGCCAGCTGTACTCGAACTTGGCTGTGTCGATGGGCTCGTAATTGGCGGTGTCAAGATAATCGACCCCCGTTTCCAGACAGGCATCCATGATAGTCAGATCCTGATAGGGCAGGGCTACGTTGAGAACCAGTTGGGGCTTTTCCTGTTGGATCAGTGCCACCAGTTCGGGGACATTGTCCGCATCTACCTTGGCTGTTTTGATGGGGAAATCGGGGATCTCCGCGGCAATGGCATCACACTTGGACTGAGTCCGGGAAGCCAGCGTGATAGCGCTGAACACATCTTTTGCCTGGGCGCATTTATGGGTCACGACACGTCCTACGCCACCTGCACCAATAATCAGCACTTTGCTCATGGTTTTAATCCTTTTTGGTTTAAGAGTCTGTAGCCACTCAGCGGGTAAAAAGTATAAACCCGTGGGTTATGATGATGTTCTTGTCGTCAAAGTCAGCCCGGACAGCAAGGTGCAGCCCGTTACTTACCTTTGTAGTCGAAGGTCGGCGGAGTCACCACCCACAGAATCCTGGCCGGGCCTTTGCCGATATTCC